>NZ_JBFSVA010000016.1:0-112814 GCF_041467655.1 Vibrio sp. 10N.247.311.49 | reverse complement strand
AAAAAGTCGCCGTTAGTTTTTGTGACAACATCGAAATAAGACCACTATTAGAGAGTGGGATCTCTTATCGAATCATTACCTTAGGAAAAAATGAGAAAGTAGAAAGCCTTAACGTCATTTCTCTAGCTAAGTGCTCTAATTAAATGCCTAGCTGTCGAATGGATAAAAGCCAATACGAGTTGTTCAATGTACTCAATGACACTATTTTATTGAGGTTTGACCGTCTTACGCCTTGGGAAAAAAACTTTATCACAGAGTTACACCATAAGGTCGTAACTAGACAACTCATTTCAATTAAACAAAAACAGCTTGCTTTAAAAATTTCAATGAAAGCCTATAAATCAAAGAAGAAAAACGCGCGTTCCAACGTTTAATTTAAGCTTGTGTATACCTAATCTGTTCAAGGTCCTCTAAACTTTGGACAGATTAGTAGTATTTGCACTTAACGTATTGAAAATAATCAAGTGTAGCGGTGAATGGGTAACAACTTTCAGCGTAATAGCAATTGAAACACCTAAGTATTTAGGTTCCTTTTTGATTAACACTCAGTACCTTCTGAAAGCAACAATGCATCTTCTAATTCAACCCCAAGATAGCGGATTGTATTATCTACCTTGGTATGACCAAGTAGTAGCTGCACCGCTCGGATATTTTTCGTTTTTGCGTAGACTAACGTCGCTTTTGTTCGCCTCATCGAGTGAGTGCCATACAAGTTAGGATCCAACCCCAGATTAGAAGCCCATCTCCTCACTAAGTATCGATAGTACGAATAGCTAATCGGTTGTTGCTTTCGCCTTTGGCTTGGGAAAATAAAATTGCTGTCATGTAGCGAAGCCATCAAAATCCATTTCATTAGACTCTGTTGAGTTCTTGTCGTTATCTCAAATTGAACTTCAATATCTGTTTTGCGCTGGATATGCTTAACGCGGTTAAATATCCTATCTTGCGAAGATACATCGCAAACTCTGAGAACGAGCAAATCACTTGCTCTAAGTTTGCTATCAATAACTAAGTTGAGCAACGCAAGCTGCATCAAATTATTTTCAATTTCTAATCTGGTTCTGATCCGCCAAATTTCCTCAAGCCGAAAAGGCTTTTTGACGCCACTTCGTTTCGTTTTGTTGAAAACTACCATGATGACCTCCTTTTTAATTTGGTCATCACGATTGTAGTTGGAAGGAAATGGACAAAAGCGTGTCAGTGATTTTACTAATTTAGTAAACAATGAATTACTACAAGTATATAAAGTCGTTTAATCAACTTCCATGAGTGATGTCAATCTGAGTGATATGTCGGCCAAGCACAGCATTTTTGTGAATCGTTGTATTTTTATCACAGGTTTATCCAATACAGTCCCGCTTTAGACGTAAGAAGCTACGCTGCTATCAATTCATTAGGAGCAACATCTTATGACTATTAGATAAAACCGACATTAACGTTGAACTTTATGAAAACAATACATCAAGGTTTGAACTGGCAACTTAATAAATACGCTTTCATTATGTAATGATTTTACTTACAAAGTCATACTGTCATAGACAAAAGATTCCGCAATAATACGTCAAATGGTATGAGTTAAAACTTATATGGCGGTTCGTATCATTGGTGTTAAGTTTGGCTACACCAATTACGCAAACTAAAAAAATAGTGCAGAAAAGCTTTCGATAACATTAGCTTCAATATTCCAGGGCTGTGTCTATTTTTGCATTGCGATTGGCCATCTTCGATAACATCAAGATGTGGCCTACACTAAAACTTCAGGGTAACCAGCACTCTTTCTTTAACGCTTACCGAACTAGTTGTCCAAATTTAAACAAGTGGACTCGATATGAGAGCAAGTGCGCCTAATGAGAGAGCACTCGTCAATGGAATGAACGTCAGTGTTGAATGCAAAGGCGATAAGATATTGGCCACCATTTTAGCTGATAAGTGATATACAAAATGTAGCTGGCTGAGAACACATTAAAGTTATCTTTAATCACACTCGTCAGCATTCTATCAGGGAGTTTGTTTTGGGTTTTGTGACGGCACTATTGTAAAAATACTATACGTACCCTATTTTTGAATCATCGTGGGCAACGCTTGGAACTAATATTTCTGTCATGGGGGCAGGCAAAAAGGAAACAATAACTTCCATCATCGTTTTTAATTAAGACATACATATACCTTAATTAAAAAAATTGGCGCGTTCTAATATGCGCCAGATAAAGAGATCTATAAGATACTTGAAGAGTCTATGTTAAAAGACAGGAGCAAAAGCGACATTACCATTTTGATAACTCAAGATTAGCTTATCAAGATCCTTACATTGGCCAGTTACTTTTAATGAAACACCTACCCAAGGTAAATAAGCATGAATAAAATTAGCTTTTTAAAAATAAACAATACCATTATCAATGACATTATTGATCTCTCAGTGGAAGAGTCTCAAAAACAACTCATTGCTAACAACGCAGAGTGGCTTGCAGAAGCCAGTTTTAACGACGATAGTATCAACTATGGTATTTACTTAAACAATAAACCTGCGGGGCTAATCTCTCTGATTGACCCTAGAATACTGGACACACACGATGAACACTTTCAAAAGGAGCATTTATATGTATGGCGCGTCATGATTGACCATCGTTTCCAAGGAAAAGGATTGGGGAGTCAAGCGATTAACTTCAGTAAGAAATACGCTTCCATTACCGGTTTAAAAGGCGTCTCCCTGACCACGATGGATAAAGAAAAAGGCAATGCGCTCTCTATTTATCAAAAGCTTGGTTTTATACCAACGGGCAGAAGACTTGATGATGAAATTGAATTAATTTTTGGCTTAAAGGAATGAGTGGATAAACAAGTCAGATGGTGTGTCTGGGACGGCTATTTGGCCGCCTCATTTTATACTTCAACTGTAAAGGTATTGAAGAGTTCATTCAAAAACGCTGACCCCTCGTGCACTCTCACCTCCCCCCGGTCACAGAGTAACCAACAATCAAATTGACTCTTATTCAGTCTCCGTAACCTTTAAAGATCTTGAATCGCTTCGATGAGCTTTTTGACTGGAGTATGGTCTGACTCTATCCTATTGTCCATACTATCTAAATATGCTGACTACCTAGAGTGAAGAAAGAAAATGTGTCGGGCCTTTTCCTAACCATTAGTTTATGTATTGTAAAAATAGATTGCCGATGTAGTTCACTCATCGAAGTGAACACACAATGGGGCATAAATGAGCTATAGCTTCCCCTAAATTAACAATTCAGAGATAACTAAACGTATGGAAAGTCGCTTAACGTAGCATCCAGTATTGACGGTGCAGATCAGTTTAAAACTAGCTCATTTATCGCCAGTGAGCATACCGAAGAAGATCTGTCTCGACTCTGGCGTGTTGTCTCTATGAGTTTCGTATTTTACATGCGCGTTTGCATCAACTGCTTTTGATAGCTTGATGCTCCATAGTGCTTTCATTTGATTTGGTACAATTGAATATCGGACATCGATAATACGCAGCTCGTCTGTTGGGTCCTGAGCGATATAACCATTTGAAAACCAGCGGAAACGTTCTATGTCTTTGGCTTGTTGAGAGTCCGGGTCAAGCCAAGGTAAATCCCTGCTAACATTCAGCTTCGCAATCGACTCTCCGGGATACGTGCTTACCGATGTGCCAACCCGCACTGCGTCTACATGGTAATGAGCCTCTGTTTCGTACACCACTTTCCAAACCAAGATATTCGCAAAGCTTGGTTTTGCCTCTAATCGAATCGGTGTGTGTTGCCTTTCTTGCGCTAATTGCCACCCAATCGCCTCTGCCCTGTCTCGCTGAATCATCCCTAATGTTGGATAAATTAGCGCCCAAGTAAACGCAACACGCGCTAGCCAAGGCGCTCGTTTTAACGTCGCAAACACAAGCAACACTAGAATGGGAAGCGTATAAACAGGATCGATGATTGATATGGTATTCCAAGAAAAACGCGCGTTGGTGAAAGGCCAAAGTAACTGCGTGCCATAGGTGGTACAAGCGTCTAACAGTGCATGAGTACCATAGCCCAGAGCACAAAACAGCCAACTTTGTTTGAAAGAAAGCCCACGTTTTTTTGCAATCAGGTGATGCAGAACCAAAGCGCAGATCAAACTGCCAATGGGAATAAAGAAGAGTGAATGGGTAAATTGTCGATGAAATTCCAAAGCCAACAAAGGGTCACTTTGAGACTTAATCAGTGCATCCAAATCTGGTGCTAACCCGGAGAGCAGCCCTAATACCCCAGCAACAACCAAATGTTGTTTTTTGCTTGCCGATTGTGACAAAGAAGCGCCTAACACGCCCTGCGTTAAAGGATCCATAAACCACTCATTGATAGCATTCCGTTGAATCAAACAAGATACATTTAGCTATAGCAGTGAATTGTTCATAACTAAACGGTTTTATCAATATACTCATGTACATAGCTGTATAAGCATAGACCGATAAACAAAAAAAGAGCAGTTATGAAACTGCCCTTTTCTAATTATTGGTGGTTGATCAATTTATTCGTTTTTGTTCTATATATTCACACTGAACGATCTTTAATTAACGCGCCACCATGCTTGCCGCGATAACCACTAGCAGTACTGAGAAGATTTTCTTAATCGTTGGAACCGGTAAATGATTGGTGGCTTTTGCGCCTAAAGGAGCCGTAAACCAAGACGTGCACACAATACCCAGCAGCGCAGGCAGATAAACAAAGCCAGCAAAGCCGTCTGATAGAGCAAAGTGGCTGCTGCCTGAGCTGATGTAACCTATCGAGCCAAACAACGCGATCACAATGCCACAAGCTGAGGCACAACCTATGGCCTTTTTCATATCGACAGAGAAGAACGTTAATAGCGGAACCAGCAATGCACCGCCACCAATGCCTATCATGGCAGACAAGCCACCCGTAATGGTTGTCAGCACCGTTAGCACGCCCTTGTTTGGCAGTTTTCGTTCCTTAGGGGCATCATTTTTACTGCTTAAGAACATCTTGATCGCAATAAGAACCACACTTACAGCGAACACAATACGAACGACTTTTTCCGGCAACAGAGCCGCCATAAAGCCACTAACCAGTGCACCCAGAGCAACACCGAGCATGATCCAAGGCGCCAGATCCCAAGGCACGTTGCCATTCTTGTGGTGAGCAAGTGCAGAAGAAGTTGAGGTGAACAGTATCGATGCCAACGAAGTAGCGATGGCCGCAACAACCACTTGAGCCGCAGGTAGAATCTCTAAGTGAAGTAAAATGCTGCTTAGCACCGGAACAATGATCAGCCCTCCGCCAATCCCCAAAAGCCCGGCAAGAAAACCAACACCACTGCCTAATAATGCACAGTATAAAATCAACAACAGCAATTCACTCATTTCATCCATCTCTTAATTAAATTAATCGTCTTAAATAACACACTATTAATGTGGTTATATTTCCATCAAGCTAATTAATATAACTGACACCGGCTTAAATATTCAAACAGAATAGATCATGAATATTCCTCATGTTCAATGTGAAGTAATACCATTGTTAATGGTGAACCTATCAACGTATAAAAACCTTAAGCGATTAACTTTATACGACATTAATTCTGCTAAGCATTAATGTCAGACAGCATAGCCTTCGATTCTTGATCCGGTCACAAGCAAAAAATAAAAGCCGTTTTAATACTAAAAACCGAGAGAATCAGAAAACAAATTGGGATACCAAATCAGCATGAATAAAGAATTTAATTTTACGATTAAGAGCATTGGCCTCGACGAAAACTACCAGCCTGCAGACAGCACGCGTATCACTACCAACTTTGCTAACCTGGCTCGCGGTGACAACCGTCAAGCGAACTTACGCAATGCACTACAAATGATCGATAACAGTTTCAACGCGTTAGCGCACTGGGATAACCCTAAGGGCGACCGCTACTCTGTTGAGCTTGAAATCATTTCTGTTGATATGGATATTGAAAGCAACGGCGAAGCATTCCCTTCAATTGAAGTGCTGAAAACCAATATTGTAGACCGTAAAACTAACGAGCGTATTGAAGGCATTATCGGAAATAACTTCTCTTCTTATGTTCGAGATTATGACTTTAGCGTACGTCTATTGGATCATAATAAAGGCCAAGATAAATTCAGCATTCCAGAAGATTTTGGTGACTTACACGGTAAGCTTTTTAAATATTTCGTTAACTCTGACGCTTACAAAAAGAACTTTAATAAACGACCTGTTATTTGCTTAAGCGTGTCAGATAATAAAACCTATTACCGCACTGAAAACCAACACCCAGTATTAGGTTTTGAATACCAACCGAATGAGTCTTCTTTAACTGAACAATATTTCAAAAAGATGGGCTTACAGGTTCGTTATTTCATGCCGCCTAACAGTGTTGCACCTTTGGCCTTCTATTTCTTTGGTGATCTGCTGAACGATTACTCTAACCTAGAGCTTATCAGCACCATCAGTACCATGGGTACGTTCCAGAAAATCTACCGACCTGAGATTTACAACGCGAACGCGGTTGCGGGTAACTGTTACCAACCAAACTTGAAAAACTTGGATCACTCGCTGACTCAAATCGTGTACGACCGTGAAGAACGAAGCCAGCTAGCTGTTGAACAAGGTAAATTCGCAGAAGAGAAGTTCATTAAGCCATACCAATCAGTTCTAGAGAACTGGTCGGCAAATTACGCACTTTAATCGTCTATTGCGCTCTCAAACCACCCAAGGATAGGCAATATTATTATGAAAACACTATTACCGACTTCAACAGCGGGCAGCTTGCCGAAACCGTCTTGGCTTGCACAACCAGAGACGCTTTGGTCGCCATGGAAACTTCAAGGCGATGAACTCACAGACGGCAAACAAGATGCGCTGCGTGTCTCTCTGCACGAGCAACAGCAAGCAGGCATTGATATTGTGAGTGACGGCGAACAAACACGTCAACACTTTGTAACGACCTTCATTGAACACCTGAATGGCGTTGATTTTGAAAAGCGTGAAACCGTTAAAATCCGCGACCGTTACGATGCGAGTGTACCGACGGTTGTAGGCCCAGTTTCTCGTCAGAAATCTGTGTTTGTTGAAGATGCGAAGTTCTTACGTCAGCAAACCGACCAACCGATCAAATGGGCTCTGCCGGGGCCTATGACCATGATTGATACACTTTACGATGCGCATTACCAAAGCCGTGAAAAACTGGCGTGGGAATTTGCAAAGATCCTCAACGAAGAAGCCAAAGAACTTGAAGCGGCAGGCGTGGATATTATTCAGTTCGATGAACCTGCGTTTAACGTGTTTTTTGATGAAGTGAACAATTGGGGCATCGCTTGTTTGGAAAGAGCCATTGAAGGGCTTAAGTGCGAAACAGCAGTCCATATTTGTTATGGCTACGGCATTAAAGCGAATACGGATTGGAAAAAGACATTAGGCACCGAGTGGCGCCAATACGAAGAAGTCTTCCCTAAGCTGCAGCAATCGAATATCGACATTATCTCTTTAGAGTGTCACAACTCTCATGTACCTCTTGAGCTGCTTGAGCTCGTACGAGGCAAGAAAGTAATGGTCGGTGCGATTGATGTTGCAACCGATTCGATTGAAACACCGGAAGAAGTGGCTAGCACTCTACGTGAAACACTTAAGTACGTTGATGCCGACAAGCTCTACCCTTGCACCAACTGCGGCATGGCTCCCCTACCTCGCGAGATAGCCTCAGCGAAGCTTAATGCGCTAAGTGCTGGCGCAGAGATCGTTCGTAAAGAGCTTTCAGCGTAACGCTTTCCTAAAGAACAAAAACTATGCCTTTAAGCCTAAGTATCATATTGATGCTTAGGCTTTTTGTTATGTGAGTTAATGAGCTTTACGCGCTGCTTACCAGGTTTTATCTAGGTCTTGAGCATATAAAGAGATCGCTCGTTGGTACTCTTTAATCGCATCGCTATTCGTCGTGGAAACTAAAAGCTCAAGTAACAGCGATGTCGCTTCTTTATGGCGACCTAGTTCGACACGCTAACATACGGCTCCATTCTTCTTTGCTCATTGCGCCTTTAGAAAGGTAAATATTGTGTTTCTGCATTGCACCTTTCGTGTATGAAAGCTTGATGAATGAGCCAATTTCAAACGGAAGAAAGCTACGCTGTAAAGTCACATCACAAGCAACGCCATTTAAACGTACATGACCGTTCGTGATTTCAAACGAGCTATCGCGAAGCTTCCACCACAACATTAGAATTTTTATTAATGGAGGAACACAAATTATCAGCCCTATGGTTAGCAGCGATGAACGATCACCGTCTGATATCCAATAGACAAGACCTAGTGCAATAACAATAAACAGCAACTCTGAAAATAAGTATTTAACAAAATTTAGTTGGATACGGTTATCCATGACACTCTCTCAATGATGACCCTAAAGGCAGCTCCATTTCAACGAGCCCTTTCACTTCAGACAACTGAGTAAAACCTTTTGATTGATAAAGCTTAATGGCGGGGTTCTCACTGAACACGCGCAACACTAACTGAGCCGATGCTTGATTGTTCGCATATTCAATAGCCAAATCGAGACACTTAGAGCCAAAACCTTGACCTTGACAGTCAGCTAATATCTGCAAATCCCTAAGAAACGTTGTACCACCGGCGTAACTGAAGCGGATAACACCAATACGGCTATCTCCCACATAAATTTCATAGTTATCCAGCTCATCCCAGCTGCGTAAAAACTGACTATGACCCCAAGCGATTCCACGAGCTTGGTAGTAACTCGCCATATTCGTTTTAGTGATCGATTCAGCGAACATAGGATCTGAACCTTTGACCAACCTTACTTCCATATTGTGTCCTTTGTTTTCAAATCACATCTGAATACGGCATAGAAAAGTGCCACATATATTGAATCATTTTTAGGTACATTCTGGTTTCACTTCCTCCCATTGTGTATCCCATTCTTCGCCTAACAAATTAGAAAGTTTTTCACAGTCGTATAGATAGCGAAGACTATCTTTACAGTACGAAGTAAGTATTTCAGTTAGCTGAGCAGACGCTTTCTCGTTGTCTTTGAGTTTTCCGTACATCATCAAACCAGTCCTAAAGGTGTCTTGATCGAGGTCAGACGCTTGCTTCGATAACATCCCAAAGGAAATAGCGTTAATAGACAGGGTTAATGCAATCGCATCGCCTTCATCTCCCTCTAATTCACAAGCACTATAACGAGCTAACAAGTTCGATGTTTTAATTAATGGGGCAAGGTCTTTTGTATTGGCATGTTTATAGGTTTCAAAACCTTGCCGCACCGCAGCTTTATGACTGTCTTTAATGCTCACAACATAGTCGGTCAAAACATGTAAGCTCGCATATGCGCCTAGCCCGAAAGCCACAATGAACACGGCGATTAATCTGATCACTTATCTCTCCTAAAAGAACCTTGTGCTGGTTAATTTTAAACGGCGTCTTGTAGTAACAACCCTACTTGCCATCGACCTTTTCTATAAACCAACTCCCTTGGCACGGGCCATTGGTTAAGTGCCATCGGCCGTCAAATCTACTGCTACTGCCATTTGCGGAAAAACGATAATCCCATTGGCGATGTTTAGCATATAAACGTAAGTCGCCGCTTTCCGTCACCCAGCCCTCTAACGGTGTTCCATTGTAGGTAAGCCTTAGGGTAACTTTACCCTCACGAATAGTTCCGTTGATGGTTGTGCGTTCACACATATTATTGCCAGTGGTGTTAATGCGACGGCCTAGCCACTCACCGTCGAAATCGGTAGAAGGAACAAATTGGGGAATATCAGGAAGTTTAGGAAACAACTCGGAATTACTAGACCCGAACCACTGAAGAGCACGACCAACAAGGGAGAAGACAACAAAGCCGATTGACATCGCTATCACAAATCCCTTTTTCATTATCCTCTTCCTAATCAGATGACCTAAAGAAAAGAACCCTAACATAATGAAAAGTAATAACTTACTATCAATTTAATTAATTTTGATATATTCCACAAATTGCATTCAAATGTTGAATATAGAGAAAGCGGCATTGAACGAAAATGCCGCGCATTGAGAATCAATTGTGTGCAGTGCCGGAAGCTCTACATAGAAAAACCCTAACCTTCCAAGGCATTGCGCCAATACTGAACGGTTTTCTCCGACACCAACCCTGTCTCGGTCGCCGCTGATACTAAAAAGTCACATAACCGAGCCGCAACCTCTTCATTACCCAACAAGTACAAACTGCGAATGGCTCGCGTTAACCTTAGCTGGTTATGGTCATGATTCTTTAACCATACGTGATTAGCCGGGCTAAGTGGTAACGATGAAGATATTTCACTCCCGTTTCGCTGCATACCCCAAAACTCAAGCATCAGGTCAAGCACTTGTAGATGAGCTGTGCGGAGCGCTTCTGAATTAGCAAAAAGCACCTTATCTTCTTGAGTAACCAACGGGGCATGTTGATTAAACTTAGTCCCCTCATCTATTGGGAAGAACACTTGAATGTACTTATGGTCATGCTCCAACCAAAAATGATTGTAAGCCAATAACTGTTCTATATTTCGACCAAATTTGTCCGGCGCTTCACCAGATATAAAGCGAGCAATCTCACTCATTTTAAAATCCTACTGACTATAAACCCCCACTTGTGGGCGAATGCATTATTACGCAGTAAGCCGTCAAAAGCCTAGTCCTTTACGTTGTAAGTACCGATTTGGCTTAGAACTCCACGTCCCACGCGTTAGGAATCACTTTTGAATAATTTCGACTTACTTTTCTAACAAACGACACGGGAACTCTGCGACACATTTTAGCTCTGCTGTATGTTCAGGGAATCGTTCCTGAAGAAAACACAATGCATCCGTTGGCGTTGGCGTTGGCGTAGCGTATGAGTTTTAGACTAAAGCCAGCAACCAGTGTGTTAATAACTGAGTACCAAAACCTGAACGACTAAAAGAGGTAGGTAAAATAAGCAGCGAAAGATTACATCTTTCAAAGAAAAACCCTTCAGAAAGCGTCCTTCGGTGCATAGAATTTCAAGCGACTTACACTAGTGAATAATGTAAGTCGCTAACATAAGAGGCTAACGCAAGCGTCTGAACACAACCTGCTGGTCGAGCTCATTCTGATAGTCCGTGTAATCAAGCCCTTGATCAAATATGTACTCAGTGACAAGAGTACGAATGCACTCAACTAATGTGCTTGCTTGCCAAGGCTTTTCAAAGTAACGGTCGATGCCTGCTGCATTAATCGCATTGATGGTATCGGTGTGAGTGGCCTGCCCCGTAAGAAGAATTTTCTTTGTATTCGGAAAGCGGCTGTCATGGAACACTTCAGTGAGTAACTCCACACCCGTTTTCCCTGGCATCACATGATCAGACACGATGACGGTAATGTGTTCGCCTTCTGCGTCAAGTTCATCAATGAGATCAAGCACTTCTTGCGCTGATTCACAATCTTCAATATTCAGCCAACTCGCCAGCGGCTCTAAATCTTGTACCACTGCGCTCAGTACTTCTCTCTGGTCATCGACACAGATTAAATTAAGCTTCTCCATGTTCACCCTCTACTGGTAACTTGATTCTAAATACAGTTTTAGAAGCATCACTTTTCACAATGATACTTCCGCCATAACCCGCCACAATCCGCTTAACGATTGATAAACCCAAGCCCAATCCAAACGATAAACCACCTTTTTTAGTGGTGAAGTTGGGCTGAAATACCTTTCTACGAGTCACCTCGTCTATCTCAGGGCCATTATTCGTGATCGTAACTAATATTCTTTTCTTACTTAATCTGGTTTGAATTTCTATTGCGGCATCGTCTGAATTCGACATTGCATCACAAGCATTCTTTACAATGTTGACCCAAATCTGAACGAGCTCTGTTTTCGAGCCTTTAAAAGTCGGCAAATCTGCAGGGCTCAATCGCACAGAGACTCTACGTAACTCACTTTGTAACAACGATAAGGCATGGTTAATGGAGTCGTTAATATCAACCGCTTCTTCGGTGTCAATATCAATTCTGCCAAGTTGTTTAACCGATTTTACGATGCCAACGGTGTGTCTAGATGCCAAACGTAAATCATGTAAATCACAGCCCATCTGCCAAAAGCGAATCGCTTCTTCTGGGTTTTTCAGCCAATGTTTTGAAATAACGTCTCTTGCAGATAAAGCGTCAATTGGAATCGCCTTTGCAAGAGATCGTGCAATGTTTTTGTCTAAACCATATTTTCTTTCAAATTGTCGCCCACGTGTTCGCGCTTCTGACGACGACGTTTTCTGACCATGCATTAACCCAAAATCGAAAAATTGACTGGCTTCTGGATGCACTTCTTCAAGCAGATCCATGATGACCGTTTCAAGTCGGCCAGATTTACTATTTACTACACCAATAGCGTTGTTAAGTTCATGAGCAATCCCTGCAGCTAATTGACCCAATGTCGTCATTTGCTCAGCAGTATGTAACTTCTCTAACGCTTTTTGTTTCGCTATCGCTTCTTGTGTTGCGCGGCGTTGACGACGCGACAACTCGTTGACGATCACAGGTGTGAACTGTGCGGTAAGAGGGCCAAAGTTACGTTCATCTTCTGCAGGCGTGTCTTTATCGATCCACGCTAACTCAACATCGGTTTTAGCAACAACCGTTGAAGATGCTGTCCAATTACCTGAAAAGAAGCTATGAACGCCTATAAAAGCCCCACTACCCGCGCTAAATACTCGCACTTGCGGTGCATTCGCTTCGGTATAAAAACCTTCCAGTTCTCCACTAAACACATAATATAAACGAGTGTTTAACGCTGATTGTTCAATAATGGTGTTACCGGCACGGCACGTCACCCGACGTTCTGTCTGATTAAAATAACGATCGATAAGTGCTTCTAGCTTTTGTTGATACACGTATCGTTATCCTATGTGACCAATTGAATGTAGCACCCACACCATAACAAAACTCAGTAGCACACCAACCACACCCAAAATAATACCAATTCTGGCCATTTGATTACTTTGCACATGACCAGTGGCATGAGCCAACGCATTCGGTGGCGTACTGATTGGCAGTGACATACCTAATGAAGCGGCAAAAGTCACAACCAGAATTAACGTTAACTCACCGCCTAGTGGCGTGAGTGAAGCCATAGACGAACCTAATGCAGCCATAATTGGCATTAACAAGTTAGCCGTTGCGGTATGAGACATAAAGTTTGCCATTACCAAACACAAGAACGCCGCTCCGAACAACACCACATATGGTGAGTAAGCATCAAACGGAATGCTGTGTACCACGAGCCTTGCTAAGCCTGTTTTATCGAGAGCTAAACCAAGCGCAATACCACCTGATACAAGCCACAGTACGTCCCAAGAAATCTTTTTCAGGTCTTCTTTATTGATGATCCCTGTGAGTGAGAACACAGCGACAGGAATCAGAGCGACGGTGTAAGAGTTCATGCCATGGCTTGAACCCATTAACCAAAGAATGATGGTCAGCGCAAAAGTGACGTACACCGCAATGGCTTTAGGCGTTTTAAGGAATTTACCTTTGATGCTTAGCTCGATTTTCTTTTGGTCAGCTTTGTACATAAAGCCTATTAAAAACCACGCTAACGCCATCATAATCACAACAAACGGCACACCAAATGCCATCCATTCACCGAACGTAATGAGGTTATCGCCAACTAAATATTTAAGTGCGATAGCGTTCGGAGGGGTACCGATCGGAGTACCAATGCCACCGATGTTAGCGGCAACCGGGATACAAAGCGCAAACGCTACACGACCGGGGTCTTTCGGACCAAACACAGCCAGTACCGGCGTTAAAATAGAGAGCATCATTGCCGTTGTTGCCGTGTTAGACATAAACATCGAAAAGATACCAGTGATCAACATTAAGCCGAGCATCACAAACTTTGGGTCTTGTCCAAATGGCTTCAACAACACGCGAGCTAAGTTTACGTCTAATCGATATTTAGTGGCGGCCATTGCTAAGAAGAAACCACCCAAAAACAGCATGATGATTGGGCTAGCGAATGTCGCCATGATATCGCTGTATTTTAACAGCTCACCAAAATGTTCTTCCCCATGCTCAAACCTTAAAAAGATCAGCCCTTTATCCGACAACATCAATAATTGCAGAACGATAATAACAACAGACGTCGCGTAAATAGGGATAGGCTCGAACACCCAGCACAATGCCGCTAACAAAAAGATCGCAATAACGCGTTGTTGAATAATCGTAAGGCCTTCAAATGGAAACGCTGATAGCGGCATGACGAGGATAATGAAAGGAATTAAAATAGGGATAATGTATTTAATATAGGGGCGCATAGCACAAAAACTCTTCCTGAGATAACAACTACTTAGAAATTAGATTTAAAGTTCTAATTTAGTCCGACAACGAATTATCGACCTCTTATCATTATCTCACTATCGGCTAGATCAATGATTACGTAATCGCGATATCCCCTTTTTCGATTCTGTGCGCTACCTCTACGTTTGTGTGTCATTTACTGTTGCTATTAAATTTCGAGAAACAAAAGGCAAACGTTCGCCCCTGCGTGGGAGAACCGTAAACTTTGACGCTTGTAACGTTGCTGAGTACTCACCTAAAACTTCAATCTCAGTTTGGTCTATCAGCTCACTCGTTTTAAGCCACACATTGTTGGTTGTTCTGAAATAGTTATTAAGGTGATTCGTTGCTAAGTAGGCTTTAAGCGAGTGAGGTTGTGGATGCTGGCACTGCTATAAAGTGCCTTTTCCAATAGTTGGTCGCTTGTCATGTTTCCTCCTTGAAACTGACGTTTGGTGAGAGAATCAAGACAGCTCAACACCGAACGTCCAAATACACATCATATGCTTATCGTAATGCACGGAAAAATACCATGCATTACGATTCAACCTAAAGCTATTATCTAAGTGGCCTATTTGCTCAGGTTGTTCGGAAATACGTTCGTTTTGACTTCCGTAGCAAACTCATTTGCTGCGTCAAAGATAGTTTGGCTGCAATGGGCGTACTGTTTTGAAAATGGAGGCCATCGGTTACCTAGCCCGAGCGCATCATTGATGACTAACACCTGCCCATCACAATCGGCTCCCGCACCAATCCCAATTGTAGGAATGCTTATCTCTTGAGTAATCGATTCGCCAAGTGAAGAAGGTATGTGCTCAAGCACCAACATAAAAGCACCCGCTTCTTGAATCGCTTTTGCTTCCTCGCTAACGGTTTGAGCATCTTCAGCAGATTGCCCTACTTTCTTGAAGTTTGTTGCCGTTTGCGGAGTTAACCCCGTGTGGCCAACAACTGGGATATTGTTTGCTACAAGGTGAGCAATAACATCGAGTTTTGCACCTTCCAGTTTTATGCTGTCGGCACCTGCCTGCATCAACCTTTTAGCATTAACTAACGCGACTTCAGGAGAACGATCGGTTAAGTATGGGAGGTCACCAATAATGTGAGTATTTGGAGCACCTCGACGCACTGCCCCTACATGATATTCCATGTGCTCAATGGTCACATCTCGCGTACTGCTAAAGCCCATTTCAACCATGCCGACAGTATCACCAACGAGAATAATAGGTATCCCAGCAGATTCGATACTTGCAGCCACTGGGAATGTATAAGCGGTCAACATCGGAATACGTTGTTTCCCTTTCATTTCCACAAAAGAACTTGGAGTGTGTTTCATGTTCTTGCTCTCATTAAATCATGCGTTATTAAAGCATTGATACTATTAGTTTTAATTGAGCGATGGAAGTAAAAATATAGCGTTGACTAAACGCCCACAAAGTATATTCAATCCAACAAATGCGTTGAGTTAGCGGGCGTTAAAACCTGGGAAAGGGATTGTTACGATGAACTATGAATGCCATAATACCCTGTTAAGGTGTGAACAACGCAATACCGAGGCTACCGCATACCACCTTAAACACTAAACGCAAACCGACAACGCCGAATGTAACAAATCGTGTTGATGTATTTGTTAGGCTTTTATAGTCCGTAGTAACCCATTACTGATTTTTTTATGACGTCCGTAGCTACTGATATTCCAACTTTCCATGTACCATCTTCAGCTTTTTTTAAATTATCAACTAACCATTTTTTCGCTTTATTCCCTAGCGGTTCTTCAGGTGAGCTTGGGGGTTCAGCTTTGACAATAGCTGCCAATTCTTCTGCAGAAGATTTTGTAATGCCTGCGCTCTCCAATTTTTCAGTTAAAAGCTCAGCGTTACCTTGTATGGCATGAACTCCTATGCTTGCGCCATCTCCTGAATTTGATATTTCAGTATAATTACCATAAATGGTTTGGTTAATAATTTTAGTTATTTCTTGGGTATCAATTGATTCATTGGGGGAAGGCGATAAAACTATATCAACTGCAGCTGGTATTGATTTTTCAAGCTCAATGGTTAACTCAAGAGCTCTACTTTTAACCTCATTTTGGATTTGTACTAACGAACTTCGGGATATTGATCCTACAATCTCATTACATGCATAATCTTCATATACTTTCCCTTGAAGTAATAAAATCAAATTAGCACAATCAAGACCTACAGAACCCGAATCTTGTGAACTTTTAATTAAGTCATCAATAGTTGCAATTCCATCAGTCAAACGGCGATGGGTCCATTTATCACTTGCATACTTCTCAATCAACGCCGATGGAATAGGAGCATTTTTAATACCCGAATTAAACGGTCCACTAAACGTCCCCTTAAAAGATACAGCTACAACACGATAATCAGGCAATTCAATATTGTCAGGGTAACCGGACAATTCATATTTAACCCAATCAGCCAACGTATCACTTCCCAAACGAGCAGCAAGCAATCTTAATTTCAACAAAATACTACTTAAATTCGGCTGCTCTGAAATTAGTGAAGCCTGAATTTCTCTTAAAATACTCACTATTTTCTCCTTAAAATCCTAGCGCTTTGTGAAGATGTACGGTACTCAATTTCAAAGCCTTCGAAAACCACCTTAACCACTAAAACCAACGCATAGTAAAAATGCCTCACGTGCCGAATCATTCTGAACAACTAGTTACTTGGGTTCAAGTAGTGAAGAAATATACAATATGAACGTAAAAATTCAGTTACCGCTTTAGGAGGAACACTCTTGCAACTTAGGCTCACTAACCAACCCTCAATAACCACACGATTGATGCAATAGACAGTAGAAGCATCGAGCAGTAAATGAGCATAGAAGATTTCTAGCTCACCTACTGTATAGTCATCAATAACCTAGCAACCGTCATTTTGCTTTAACGGCACTCTTTACACTGGCTTTGATTTGTCACACCACCATCTTTTTGACGGTAACCGAACAGTGTTTCAAGCTCTTTAGTCGTATGAGCAGTTTTACCACATTTAGGGCAACTATGTGGCAAGTTGATCTTTCCAGCCATGTTTCTAATCCTCTTTTGGGAAGTTTGAGAACATATTATACGCAAAAGGTCGAATAATAGAATTGATTGAAATCATGCGACTCAGGTTATTGTAAATATAACAGAAATTAGACAAAACCAAATGAAGAAAACTTGATAATTGTTCTGGCTGGCATTGTTAAAACAAGTTTACTATTGACAATAAAGACAATATTTCCACTTCCAAAAACTGGCTTATTTACTCATTTGTAGTTAAGGTAAAAACAGAGAAATATCGAAATTAACTTAGAGAAATTCATTCTATAAATTAAAACAAAGCGGGTTTTAATAACTCTCGCCCTATCATACGTTTACGATAAATAACAAATTTGCATTTTATAAAAACAATTTGATCAATAAGAGCTTTTGTAAACTTTGAATTACATACCATAAAATTCAATCTCCCTGATAAACTTGTCATAAATCCAAATGCTCTTCCAATCTTGATTCGCAACACATGGCATTAGTGTGTTGCATATAGACTTCCTATAAAGCCGTTGGGAAGAAGGAGTTTATATTAAAATCAGGAACGAAAAATGAACCAACAACGTCAACTAAGCTGGAAAATAGCAGCCATTCTAGGTACGTCTTTCGGCTTTACTGCACACGCTGCAGAAATGGTCAGAGTCGATAATGATGCATTACTACAACAAAGCCTCGTCGCGCAGTCGAAGAGTGTTGCTCCACTTGAATTAGGTTTTTCTGAAGTTAAACGGGTGGTATTGCCCAATGGAAAAACGAAAGTTCGCTACCAACAAACTCACCTAGGTTTACCCGTCTTTGATACTTCGGTCGTGGCCACCCTTTCCAAGAACCAACCCACTCAAGTGTTCGGTTCCATGGCACAGGGGATCAGTGGTGATCTATCCAGCATCGCGCCAAAACTGAATCAGGAACAAGCGATAGAAGCTGCGATCTCCTCTCACCGCACGTTTACCGTCGGCAAAAAGTCGATTGAAAATAAAAACGCGAAACTGATGGTGAGATTGGATGAGAACCAAGTCGCCCAAGTGGTGTATCTGGTCGATTTCTTTATCGCATCCTCTATGCCAGAACGCCCTTTCTACTTTATTGATGCCACGACTGGCGATGTGCTCCAAAAATGGAATGGACTAAACCACGCTAAAGCATTAGGTACTGGCCCAGGTGGCAACCTCAAAACCACTCGATATGAATATGGCAGTGACTTCCCCAGCTTTCCCATCGACAAAACAGGCACAACTTGTACGTTAGAAAATGAATCAGTTAAGACAGTCGATTTGAGAAACGGAACGTCCGGCAGCGCAGCCTACAGCTACAACTGTGCCGACGGAACCAACTACACCGATCATAAATACATTAACGGGGCTTACTCGCCTCTTAACGATGCGCACTATTTTGGTAATGTCGTATTCGATATGTACAAAGAGTGGATGAAGACGTCGCCTTTAACTTTCCAGCTGACGATGCGCGTTCATTACGGTACCGATTATGAAAACGCCTTTTGGAATGGCTCATCCATGACATTTGGGGATGGCAAAAACACCTTTTACCCATTGGTCGATATCAACGTGAGTGCTCACGAGGTTAGCCACGGGTTCACCGAGCAAAACTCCGGCCTTGTGTACCAAAACATGTCGGGCGGTATCAATGAAGCCTTCTCCGATATTGCGGGCGAAGCGGCTGAATACTACTTACGTGGCAGTGTGGATTGGATTGTCGGAAGCGATATATTCAAATCAGAAGGCGGCTTGCGTTACTTTGATCAACCTTCAAAAGATGGTCGTTCGATTGATCACGCCTCGCAATACTCCGATGGCTTGAACGTTCACTTGTCTAGCGGTGTTTACAACCGCGCCTTTTACCTTTTAGCGAACAAATCGGGTTGGAATGTACGTAAGGGCTTTGAAATATTCACGGTCGCAAACCAACTGTATTGGACGGCAAACAGTACCTTTGATGCCGGTGCTTGTGGCGTAGCGAAAGCCGCAGCAGACATGGGTTATGTGGTTGCCGACGTTGAAGATGCTTTTAATACCGTAGGCGTTAATGCAAGTTGTGGTGTAACGCCTCCAACTGGCAATGTGCTGACGAAAGGCACACCAATTACGAACCTAAGCGGGAATCAATCTTCAGAGAGCTTCTACACGTTCACTGTTGATTCTGCATCCAGTGTGACGGTTTCAATGTCTGGAGGTTCCGGCGATGCCGACCTTTACGTGAAATCAGGCAGCAAGCCAACCACATCGAGTTACGACTGCCGACCTTATCGTCCTGGAAACAATGAGCAGTGCAGTGTGAGCGCTCAGCCGGGTGTGACCTATCATGTGTTACTGCGCGGATACTCGAACTACTCTGGCCTAACGTTACGTTTAGATTGAGTTAGAGCAAGCCTCTCAAACAAGTTGTAAATCGAGAACTAGCGGTTAACTGCGAAATAAAAACCTACTCACTTTGAGTAGGTTTTTTATGACGCACCCTAGTAGTTAATAATATTGTAAGTTATTTACTGATACGTCTATTAATTTATAAATATCAAGGTTACTTAGGCATTGTTTTATAAAAACAGTTTAAATTGAGATCCTGTGCTGCACAACGAAACAAAAATAACTGACTAACTTTTGAACACATTCACGTTACTGATAGGTTAATCCTTATAGGGCAAAAGCTCTATTAATGATAAAAATTAAAATAAGGATTATTTATGAGACCATCTATTTCTATCAGTATGGTGCTTGCAACGACAGTGGTTGGCTTCCAGTCTTTTGCGCAAAATATTGAGACAACTGATTCATTAGGTATTGCAGAAAGTAGCGCTGCGCAAAAGCAATCTTTGGCGTTACAAATCAGCGAGCGTTATTCCGTTCTTGAACATTCATTGAAGGCTCAGATCTCAGAAAAGAACTTATCCGCGCCTGTAGATAAATTGAACTCTACTCAGCCCTACTCTGCATTTTCAAGCCGGATGCAGAAAGCGGATCTTGGTTATCGCAAGATGAAAGGGATCAACGACTTCAGCGACTCTGTGTTAGAGGTTCGCATGGCTGATGAAGCGATGATCGAAGCTTGGAAGAATGGTGAAAACCCGCTGTTTGCATTTGAACCATCAGGCGATGATTCGAATTGGCAGTACATTGAAGCGTATGACGTGTACGGACAGGTTCATGAATTAGATGTGTACCAAATGCCAGACGTCCCAGTGTTTGTGGTTGATAGTAACGGCGCAGAAGAGCTCAAAGCAGGCCTAATGGCGATGCAGGCAGAGATGCAAAAGCTGGGTACTACAACGCAAATCAATGCCGTTAGCGATACCAATGCCGACGAGAGTAAACCTCAAAAATCGTCTTTGATGAACAGGGCTCGTCGCTCGATGGCCTTGTCGGAACCTGAGCCGTTGAATACTACACAATTAACCAAAATCCGTTTAGCCGTCGACCAAGAACCTTGGATCTCTGGTAAAGCGGAAATCTACGCTATCGTGACGGGTGTCGATTCAAGTCGTTTAGAGCCCCAAATCGACCTCGTTGAGATGCCTTATCTGGACTACGACAAACAGACGTACTACCCGAACCAGACCGTCATCTTCTGGCCTCGCTACCGTTGGGGCGCTGCAGACATGATCTTAATGGAACACGATGATGGCACAGACTACAAAGCGCTAGCAAAACTCTTGGTTCAAGCCGCAGAAGAGATACTGAAGATGATTCCTGATCCAGAAGTTCAAGGTTATGCGATCATCCCTCAGATCACAGGCAAGATTATCGATGTGATTCCTGATGGTGTATTAGTGAATGATGATGACTTCGTGGATGTGTACTACACCTTAATGCAGAACACACCTTATGTAGACCGTCCGGGCGCAGGCGGAAATGCTGTCGCATCGTTTGCACCAGTCACGATTTCACCAACAGAGTAAGTCGTTTCTTATTTAGTTAGGGCTTAAACGCTAGGCCCTAACTCTTCATTATCGAAGGTAAGTCAAACACAACAGACCTACTCAGAACCTAATTACAGGGAGTAATCAAACACAATGATGTCTTCTAAAAGCGGACGAAACACATCTTTCAGCGCATTATGCTCAGGGTGCGGAAGGTAATTCTGGCGGCCTTCTTCATCGGCGAATGTCATTAACACCGAGTGGGTATAACCTTGATTCTTGTTTTCAGGGCTGTCATTTAATCCCCATTCTACTGAAGTGACCCCTTCAACCTTGTTTGGCATCGCTTCAAACAGCATCTTTAGTTTTTGAACCTCTGAAGCTTCAGCGTTTTCATTAAACTTAATCAGTAGAATATGACGAATCATTCCCGTTTCTTTTTGAGTCATTCCTTGTCCTTTCGAGTCGTTCGCTTACTGGTTTGTAATGCTTAACCAACACCCAATAGCGATCTAAATTAGAGAACAACAAAATGCCAGACGTTACACAACATGCCAAGGCTAGATCGCTAGAGTTTATAAAATACTCCACAACCCAATAACGAAAAATGCTGCACCCGAGGGCGCAGCATTTCTCATGACAATGGTAAGCACATCTTTAACGTTAATCACGACGACCTGTAAGCTGGATCGTTTGGTCTTGATCGACGCTCTTGTGGAATTGGATTCAGCCGTTAGACGCTTCATTTCTTCCTTCAAGCACTGGATCAGATTCAACACGCTCAGCCTTTACTTGATTGCCTTCGCTTCTCATCATATCGAGAGTACTCGCATAAGTACCGTCAGCCGCGAAAGCCGTGTTCATAGACAAAGCCATCAATCCAAGTGCGATTAACTTGTTCATACATCACCTCGTTGTATTTCTAATTCTTTGTTCGTTTGGTATCTGTGTTTTTGTTGGAGTAACTTTAACAATCGAACATGAACCATAGATGTGAGCTATGTGATGAGCTGCCGCCGCTCGCAAAAAGACGCACCTTTGAATCAGTGGTTATTCCAAATGTTGAAGTCTACCCTGAAAAACAAACAAGCGTAGTTCAGCTTTTAACGGGTTAACTACTTAAAGGCTTAACTGCCTAACTCCCCTACCATCCAAAAAAAGAAAAGGCTCCCGAGGGAGCCTTTGATTAGGGTTCTAGTGACTATTCGCTTATGTTTTTATTTTAAAATGCTTCTTCGAGCGTTTGTTCGTTCTTTTTTTCTGTTTGTTTCTCGCTGGTCTCTACCTCTTTCAAGCGCGCAGTGAAGTGTCTTAACACCGGCGGCTCGTAGGTAAAATCGAGCCCTTTCACTTGTCCTGCATTCTCTTTCACTTTTTCGAATGCTTCGATAATGAAGTCCATGTGTGTTTGTGTGTAGGTCGCGCGAGGAATGGTAAGGCGCAACAACTCAGCAGGACATGGGTGTTGTTCACCTGTTGCTGGGTCGCGTCCTTGCAGCAAAGACCCAATCTCAACCGCTCTGATACCCGCGACTTTATAGAGTTCGCACGCCAAAGCATGTGCGGGAAACTGACCAGCCGGGATATGAGGCAGCAATTTACCCGCATCGACAAACGCAGCATGACCGCCTGCTTGCTGGCACACGATGCCCATCGCTTCTAAGCCATCAACAAGGTATTGAACCTGGCCAATACGGTACTCTAACCAATCTTGGCGCATGCCGTCATAAAGGCCAACCGCAAGACGCTCCATCGCGCCACCTTCTAAGCCACCATAGGTTGGGAAGCCCTCTTGCACCACACACAAGGTTCGACACTCTGTGTACACATCCATGAAAGCGTCGTCTTTAAAGCACAACAAGCCGCCCATTTGTACCATGGCATCTTTCTTGGCAGACATAGCTAAACCATCCGCGTATTTGTAAGACTCACGCGTGATCTGTTCGATTGTCCAATCCTGATAACCCGCTTCACGTTGTTGAATGAAGTAGGCATTTTCTGCGTAGCGTGCCGAGTCCATGATCACAGGAATATCGTACTTCTGAGCGATTTCATACACGGCTTTTAGATTGGCGATAGACACTGGCTGTCCACCAGCAGAGTTACAAGTAATGGTGCTCACAATGTAGGGAACATTGGCTGCGCCCGCTTCTAAGATCGCTTCTTCCAGCTTCACCACATCGAAGTTGCCTTTGAAATCCGCGTTCACTGAGGTATCGAACGCTTCTTTGGTATAAACGTTCTTCGCCACACAGCAATTCACTTGGGTGTGGCCTTGTGTTGTATCGAAGAAGTAGTTCGACAAGGCGACCATTTTGCTGCGATCGAGCCCTTTCTCCATTTCACGCTTCTTAATAAGAACCGGAATGTAGATCTGCTCTGCACCGCGTCCTTGGTGTGTTGGAATCGTCAACTCGTAACCGAAGATATCCTTAACCGCATTCGACAATGCGTAGTAACTGCGGCTACCACTGTAAGCTTCATCACCCATTAACATCGCGGCTTGCATACGCTGAGTGATAGATCCTGTTCCGCTGTCTGTCAGTAAGTCGATAAACACATCATCACTGTCGAGCAAAAATGGGTTCATGCCCGCGTCGACAATGGCTTGTTCACGATAGGCGCGAGTTGTTCTTTTTACTGGCTCTACAACACGAATACGAAACGGTTCTGGTAGATGTTTGAAGTTTTCCATAATAATACCTTTCAATACATTCCGATCAGGTCGAAATGTATTTTCTTTAGATGTCACGAGTCCTCACTATTAAATTAATAGTTCCGCATAAAGATACACAGAAAATTAACAGTGAAAATAAACAAATTAAATAATGACTTATTAATCAAACCTAAACAGAGGCTAAGATAATTAGCGAGAACGACAAAAAACGAATACCCTACACGGAATAATAAGTGCGACATTCATACGTTCAAAGGTTATCAAAGCTGCTGATAGGTAAACAAAGCTCGCTGCTTTGCTGGCGCGTGACGCCTAGAGGGTACTACTCTGAAGAAAGGTGGAACGAGAGTTGGTGATCTAAGGTATACCAAGCTAACAAGGTTAGCCAAGTTGTTGATTGCCATTTCAGATACATGTTCACAATATATCCCTACGTTGAAATCAAGATGATCCGAAGTTTAAATATAGTGCAATTGTTTTATAAATACAGCTTAAAAAAGTATAAATGTGATCAATATTTAGAATGATGATTAAATACGATAGCGTGTTATATAAAATGTGAATCACAGCTGTTTATATACTATTAAACTAGTTCAGCGAGAACCTTAATAATATCAAATCCCTTTTGAAATCAACACTTCTCTAATAAGGGGCGAAGATAGCTGTTTTCTAAAAAAGCCATCATCTAATAAAGCCAAGATCCAAAACTCGCCGATCTAGAAAAGATAAATTCTGATGAGGCTCAAACCTCACCAGAACCGTATTCGCAGTGAATGACTTACTTCTTCTTCACGGCTTGCTTGATGGCCATTTCAGCCAGTTTTGGTGTCGCCGCTTTCAATGCGCTGGGTGCCACCTTCTTACCCACTTTGACTGCTTTATTCAGTTGGCCTTTAACCGACGAGCCTCTTTTCATGGCTTCTAAACGTTGGCGATTTCTCTGAACGTTATTTGCGTCAGCGATACGCTCGATCAACGTCTGCCTTAAAGTATCTAAACCAAACTGTACCTTTTCTGGCGCAATCGCCAGCGGTAACACGATATCGGTTTGCAGCAATATATGATTGTATTCGAGCGCTTGAGCAATGATCTTCGCTTTGGTCGATGTTGGATTCTCTAAGTCATACGGCGGTTGCCAATCGTCTACAGGCTTTAATCGGTCTACCTGATTCACAACCGACACCACAATCGGCTTCTTGCGTGAGATGTTGTTAGGATCGTCATAGAAAGCATCAAATCTATCTTTCAATTGCTTATCCAAATCACGCGCAGATTGATTAGCTTTAAGCACCCATAACACCACATCGGCTTGGGTCATCTCTTTCAGCATTAAGGCTTCGGTTTTAGGATTGCCATCAAGCCCTTGAAGATCAACCACGCGAACATCATTGTCGTCGACAAACGCGTTGTAAACCGTTGAAGTGTCGGTTGATGGCAGTACATCCACTTCGGCAACCAGCTCTTGCTTAAGGGCATTAATCAGTGAAGATTTACCAGAGCTCGTTTGCCCCACCAGCACGATTCGCACGGGCTCTAACTCTGGAGCAAAGCGTTGTTCGTCGAGTTCAGACACATCGGACGCTTTCAATGCTTCATCTTCAATGCTGAAACGTCCGCTATAGAGATCAATCGCCACCGCCGCAACTTCATCTAATAAGGCTTGTTTGGCGGCGTATTGCATGTCATCAACCACACCTCTTGTCATTGAAGATGTCGCTTGCTCTCTCCCTAAATCAGAAACAACTTTTAGCGGGTTCAAATAGAGGTTTTTGAGGTGATTCCCCCAAATAGCGGCCTTAACGATCTTCTGCCCTAGCTCACCGTATTTATCGTAGGCTTCGTAGCCCGCTTTGATGTAAGAAACCTTGAGATACTCAATGCCGGGGATATGCTCTCGCACTACCAACTTGTAGCGTCGGCTGACCTCTTCGAACAGCTTTAGCCCTTCAGGAATCGAAAAATCGAGTGATTTCTTATCAAACTTTTTCGCAACAAATTCAAGTACCTCTAAACCGGTTTGGTCTAGGTTACCCCACTCTATGTCGACCATTAATTGTTGGCGTACATGGTGTTTTGAATCATTCCAGATCGACAGTTCTTTTTGAGACCAATCAGCCGAAGCCTTAACCAATGCATCGTTGATATCAGCTTTTTTATGCTGTGATTCAGCTTCAGCAGTATCCTCGCCAAGGCCGCCACTCTCTTTATTCGAGAAAGACTCTTTATTTGAAGAGCGGCTTGAAGAACGGCTAGAAATGAATAAAGGAATGGTGAACACCAAGGTACTCACGGCAATGGCAATCGACATTTCGAGTAGATAACCGTATTTGATCGCCAAGAAGACACCAAAAACCATCATGATAATGCTTGGGAAGATCGCCGACATCAGGGCAATGCCCCAGCGTCCGCTCGATAGCACCGCCAGTAATCGAAATAGGTTTCTAATTTTCTTCATAACCCGACGCCGCCTTTCCTTTTTTCAGAGATTCTTTGTAGATCTTCTGCATCTCTTGTTCAGACACTTCTTCACCTTTGTTCTTATGATAGAAGTAAAAACAAGCCGCGCGACCTAAACCATAAGAGGTGCCGAAACTCATTGCCGCTGCAGCCACCGCACCTACCGTTTGACCATAAACTGGAATCAGCTTTATCAACTGTCGAGTGCCCAGCTTCATTCCGTATTGCAAAGCAAAGCTGCTTCCCAGAGTGCCTATCAACTCACTAAAGACTCTCTTATTCCATTCGACCCCATATTGATTGGCCAAGCTGTGAAGCATTTTGGCTTGAATCGCAGGTACCGACACCAAACCAACACCCGGAATCAGGTCACTCGCTGCGGCACTTCCTGCATACCAAAGCACTTCGTTTTCTACTTGATCAAAGTTGGCTTCTTCTTGCGTGGAATGTTCTTTGTCTTGCACCATCATTCCTATCACCGGAAGAATACTGCTCAGCTTTTCTAACAAGATGTCATAGTTGTAAACCGCTTCGCTGTTAGACATAGCGTTGTCATCCGTTTCGAAATCGACCGCTACCGATTCAAACTCTTTACCCCAAGCCTTCTCTACTTGGTTGCTGTTGAACTGAATTTGCCTTGCTCGATCTGGTTCACTGGAAGACAACACCGCCGTATGAAGCAGCAACAAGTGTTTAATCTTCTTCTGTTTCTTAATCTGTTTTAGAGCCGTAAGCACAGCGGATTGTTCAGGTTCGTCGGCTTTCATTACAACGACTAACGCATTACCTGCCTGACCAATCTCTTCCAAATCCTCTTTCGCATCGTAATTCGCTTCGCTGAGTCCTCTGGTATCAAGAAACCTCATCACGGGTTTGTCTTGCGGAAACTCATACGACATCGCCGTCATGGTACAAGGCGCAAAACCATTGCCCACTTCTACAGAAGAGTCGCCCGTGACCGCTTGAATAAACGATGACTTGCCCGCCCCCGTTTTGCCCAACAGCCACAATGTAGGAAGATGCTTGCGCTGATATTCATGAGCCTGAGTCAAGTCTGGGTTCTTGCTCGGATTAATGAAGTCTTTTATTTGATCAAACATGTTTAGAGTAACGCTCACTTGATGTTGAGATTCGAGTTGATGACAAAGCAATACTGACTTATATAATCACAAATCATATTAAACTTATGTTTGTTCAGTCGCACCGGTTTACAATGCCTAAACGCTTGTTTTTATTTGCGCGCTCATTTTTATAGACGCTTTTTTATACGTACGGGTATCATCGTATTGATTCGGGTACCTAACGAACATCAACAAACACAGAGAGCTCA
Organism: Vibrio sp. 10N.247.311.49; assembly: GCF_041467655.1. NCBI lineage: Bacteria > Pseudomonadati > Pseudomonadota > Gammaproteobacteria > Vibrionales > Vibrionaceae > Vibrio > Vibrio sp. 10N.247.311.49. The sequence goes on along the minus strand of NZ_JBFSVA010000016.1, from coordinate 85,109 downwards.
AAGAGAAGTATGGAACAAATTTATTTAGCTGGCGGCTGCTTGTGGGGTGTACAAGAATTTATTAAGTACGTTCCTGGTGTTATCAGCACAGAAGCAGGCCGTGCTAATGGAAGCGCCCAGCCAACAGAGAACAAAACGACACAAAGCGACGGCACACAAAGCGATTACAATGGCTACGCGGAGTGCGTACAAATTGAATTTGATCCAAACATCACGTCAGTCACGATTTTGATGGAACACTTGTTTGAGATTATCGACCCTTACAGCTTGAATAAACAAGGTGTCGATGTCGGAGAGAAATACCGCACAGGTGTATACAGCACTAATGCAGAACACTTAACCGAAGCTAAGCACTATATTTCTTCAAGAGATGATGCCGACCGTATCGCTGTTGAGGTGTTGCCGTTGACCAATTATGTTGCCAGCGACGACATCCACCAGCATCACTTAAGTCACTTCCCTGAAGATCACCACTTATGTCATATCCCTTGGGATCTACTGCATAAGTATAAATCACAGTAGTCTCGACGTAAGATTGAGATGATCACGACCTAAGATCGATAAAGCCTCAACAGACATTATCTGTTGAGGCTTTTTAAGTGTTATGGTCAGGACAGCTATCGTGAATTGATTTGGTAGCTCAAGCCATTAACCTTTAGCCATTAGCCATTAGCCATTAACTAATAAATTACTTAGTCGTATTCTCAAGCACGTAGTCTGGACCCGCTGTTTCAGCTGTCACAACCGCAAGTTTAGACACGTCTGCGCCTTCACCTTGGTAAGCGTTAATGCCATTTTCTACAACGACTTTTGGTAGCTCAACCGAGTAGCCTTCGATCAGTTCAGAATCCGTTACTTGACCTACGTAAGTTTCGTCTGTGTAGGTTGCGCCAACTAATGGGAAGTCTTGCGTTGCACGGACACTTACAAATTCAGGTGACTGCGAGTTATCAACCACATTGTGTTTAAACGCCACATCAACACCCGCATAAATGCCTTCCACTTCTGCGTTGTTGAACAGGCTTACACGGTGACTTTGGTTGCCGTAAACAATGCCCCACTCAGTATCAACTAGAGAGTTATTCTCGATCGTGATGTTTTTCGGTGTCCACTGCTTATTAAGCTCTTTGCCTTTCACCGATTGATCTAGCTGCTCACCATTCGCTACGTCGATGATGCCCGTGTTAATAACAATGCCGCCACGTAGATCAGCGTTGCCTTCAATCACACCATCACGACCACGAGTGTTGGCAATGTAGTTATTGCGAATCACATGATCTTCATCGTAGATACGAATGCCGCCCGTTAGGCGCTTTCCATTGCCAAGAATCATGTTGTTCTCAACTGTGTTGCCTTTACCGTGGCGCAGTGAAATAAGAGCTGCACTTTGGAAGATCGTGTTGCCTGAGATCGTGTTGTCGCCCGACTTAATCGAGATAAGCTCACGCTCACCATCCATATCGATCATTAGGTTGTTCACGAACTTAGAACTTGAATCCCACTGTGAAGATTTAGAATCACCAATACGGATCGCTTCCCAGCTGTTGCCGTTGTAACGAATCGCTTCTTTAATGTCGAATTCGTTGAACTGGTTAGGCTTTTGGTCCATGAAGATGTTGTTTGCGATCAGGTGGTTGTCTGCTGTGTCATCTTTTTGCACACCAATCAAAGTGCCGCGTTTTTGCTTACCTTCGAAACGGTTGTTGATGACTTTGCCGTCTTTACCCCATAGAGAAACCCAAAGATACTTTGGATACTCAGAACGACGCTCGTCTGGCTCGTACGTGTAATCGTGGTTGAAGTAGTAGAATGTTGAGTTTTGAAGCGTATTGCCATTACCCATCATACGAACTGCGCCAAAGCGTTCGTTAGGACCGCCCTCAGTAAATACCAAGCCATCAAGCGTGATGTCATCACCTTTCAGTTCAAACTGAATCAAACCAGTGATCCACGCAGAACCTGCTTGCTCGGCCTTGATAGTGATGTCATTCGCCGTGATCGTCACTTGACCTAAGTTCGCGTATTTACCGGCAGGGATCACCAGTTCGTCGCCATCTTTTAGGTTTTCAAATTGTGCTTTAAGCGCAGCCACTTGCTCTTCCGAAGCAACGGCTAAAGTGTCGCCATCTACCTCTGTTAAGCGGTCACTGCTCAATAGGTAACTACGGTCAATTTCGCTAACAGCAGGCGTAGCTTGTTCAGCGACACTGACTACGGGTGCTGTTTTTTCTTGTGTTGTACAGCCTGTTGCAAAAGCGAGTGCGAACGCGCTAATAATGCTTACCGATAATAGTTTTTTGTTCATCGTACATCTCACATTAAAGTTTGGATTATAAAAATGACGACCACCCGTTCAGGTGGCCGTGATGTTATTTAGGATGCGTATTAAATTAGCCTTCGGCTGGAGTCACTTCGTCTTGTTGCTCGACTTTGTCATCGACTGCTTTAACAAGTAACAGACCAACAGAGAACACAATCAAGCCACACAGAACGAATACCATGCGTCCCCACATTGGGTTTGGCAGTACGAACATAGTCATTACGCCCACACCCGCTACCGCGATAAGTGAACCCAACATACGACGTTGCTTGTTATCCAGTTTCTTCTGTTCATTACTTTCAGCAACTAGTGGCGTCGCTAGGTTGTTGAAGAACTTGTCTACGTCTTTCTCACGGTGCTCAGCAAGAGGCTTGTAGAACAGTGTTGAAAGAACAAAGAAGCCAGCAGTAAATATGATGTGACCGATAAGGCCGATAGCCACTTTCAGGTCAGCCCACTCACGGCCAGTTAGTTCATTTAGACCGAACCAGTTTTGAATCATGTCCGCAGTGATAACGAAACCAACGAAGTAAGAAACCACACCACCTACAACTAGCGTGCCCCAACCTGCCCAATCCGGTGTTTTACGGATGAAGAAGCCACAGAATGCTGGAATTGTCATTGGGAAGCCGATCAATGCGCCCACGTACATCATGGTGTCGAAAAGGCTCAGACCTTTAAGAGAGTTGATGAACAGAGCAACCAAGATGATCGCGATACCGAAGAAGGTAGACGTTAGTTTAGAAACAACCATTAGCTCTTTCTCTGTCGCTTTAGGACGAAGAATCGGCTCGTAGAAGTTCTTAACGAAGATACCTGAGTTACGGTTTAGACCTGAGTCCATTGAAGACATTGTTGCTGCGAACATAGCGGCAATCAGAAGGCCAACCATACCTGCAGGCATGTATTCTTGAACGAAGTAAAGGTAAGCGAAGTCAGCGGCTTTGCTGCCAGCTTCTGGGTAAGCTGCTGCTAAATCAACACCTTGACCTGCCATGAACCAAGAAGGCATGAACCAGATGATTGGACCAAGCGTCATTAGTACACAAGCAAGTAGAGCTGCTTTACGTGCGTTATTTGAATCTTTCGCAGCAAGGTAGCGGTAAGAGTTAAGCATGTTGTTGGTGATGCTGAACTGCTTTAAGAAGATGAACACAGCCCAGATGCTGAAGATGCTCATGTAGTTCAGGTTATCACCCGTAATGAATGAATCTGTTGGGAAGTCGTTAACGATCTGCGTAACGCCGCCACCGTGGTAAATCGCAACCACAGCACACGTCACCGTTACCGCCATGATGATAACCATCTGCATAAAGTCAGATGCGATTACCGCCCAAGAGCCGCCTGTTACTGACATTACTAGTACAACCAGACCCGTTAGGACAATCGTCGTTGTCATATCAAAGCCGAAGATACCCGATGCGATGATTGCTAGACCATTCAACCAAATACCTGCAGAGATAACGCTGTTTGGCATACCAGACCAAGTAAATACTTGCTCATTCACCTTACCAAAACGCATACGAATCGCTTCAATTACCGTCACAACACGCAGTTGACGGAACTTCGGAGCGAAGTAAAGGTAGTTCATTAGGTAACCGAATGCGTTCGCGATGAAGATAATCGCTACGGCAAAGCCATCGGTAAAGGCTTTACCTGCTGCACCAGTAAATGTCCAAGCACTGAACTGGGTCATAAATGCGGTTGCACCTACCATCCACCACAGCATATTACCTCCCCCACGGAAGTAATCACTTGTCGTACTTGTAAACGTTCGAAACATCCACCCTATCGCAATTAAGAATAGGAAGTAGATGCCAACTATCAGGGTATTGAGTTCCATCGTTAGACCTTTTATTTATGTTTTTTTGTTGAGGTCACTATAAATAAATGGCAAGTATATTTGTACTACAATAATCCAAATGCGTGACAATGATCTTACAGTCTGACACCCAATTAATCATACAAGTGATCGAGTTCAAAGTTGCACCACCTAGGAGCGCAATTCCTCAAGTCAGTGCAGTTATCCGCACTAAATTTCGACCAAAACCCCGAAAAATATGAACAAAGTCTCTAAAAATCGAAGATTAATCGTTAAAAACTATTATTCTTGACGATCAAAGCTTAAAGAAGAGCAGCAAAAATATCGTTAGATATAATTTATAAAAATGAATTAAACCAATATATTTGTAGTACAAATAAGATCGATAATTTGCTTTTAAAAGTTCCCTATATTAGGCAGCCAATAATGAAAACTTGAAAACCACTATTAGATACTGACAGGGATACACGGAAGTGAAATGCTTTTAACACACCCGTTACACTTTCCCCGTCCAATAAAAAGGTGTCATTATGAAGAAATACGTTCCAATCTTAATTGCTCTTAGTACGGTATCTTCTATGAGCTATGCAGCAACACCGCGTGAAGATGCTGTTGACTACTTACAGATGCGTAAAGGCGTGGCTTACCAAGTAAACCATTCAAAACCTTTCACTGGTCAATTTGAAGAGAAGTTCGATAACGGCCAAGTCGCGACCCAAGCTCAGTTTGCCGATGGCTTAGAACTTGGGCTAGAAACTAACTGGTATCCGAATGGCCAAGTCGCTTCTAAAGTGAATTACGTAAAAGGTGAACTGCAAGGCAAAGCTGAAACCTGGTATCCAAACGGACAGAAAAAAGCAGAACTCAATTATAAAGACAATGAACTATCAGGCACCGCCTCTCGCTGGTATCCCAATGGGGAACAAAGCTTGACAGCTGAATACAGCGACGGACAAAAAGATGGATTGGTAACGGACTACTACCCGAACGGTAATAAGGCCAGCCAAGCGAAGTTTGATGAAGGTGAAGTCGCGAACGGAAAACTTACTCGCTGGAATACTAACGGTGACAAAGTGGAAGAACTGACCTTTAAAGATCACAAAGTCACCTCTAAACAGGTGTGGATGCCTACAGAAAGCTAAGCCTCAAGAACAGCTCTCACGGAGCTCTTTGATATAACTAAACGCCTGCTGTTAAAGTTTGCAGCTACACGTCTGCAACTAAGAGACAAGAGAAGAGAAGAGAAGGGAAACGAACATTCATGTGATTAAGCGTGAATGTTCGTGGCTTTGATGCTGTAACAGACTCACTTGAGCGTGTTGTCATCAACCTAAAAGCCTATTCTTAAGCCGCGGTTTACACGCTTATTGAGCCGCACACGACTCTCTACTCAAATTTCAAATAAAAAAACGCTCATGTTGCCTGTATCAACATGAGCGCAAGGGTAGATCTTCGACTACCATCTCCTACCTTTCTAGATGAAAGCAGAAGTTATAATTAGAATAGTTGGGAGCAATAATCAAAATGCTCTTACAAGCACTTCAACGATTTCTTCTTTTTCATCAGTTTAGAGCGACTATATCCAATCGTTCTAACTCCGATCTCTATAGCAGGCTATGTAACTGCCTTGCCTACTACACTTCAAACCTTTTTTGATTGAGGCTTTTTATCCCCTCACGGCAAATACATCGTACTTTTAGGTATGTTAACTTTTAGACTATCTTCGCTTTTAAACAAAGCCTTAGCCCTAAAACCATCATCCCAATGCAGCTATGAACCATAAGTTCATCCATTCACGTCGGTAGTCACTTAAAACTAACCGACAGAATCACTACCTAAAACCATACAGATGCATGTGCACCTGTTTAACGTACTGACGATATGAGTTGCCACATAAAGTTATTAAATAATAATGTATTACAAATAAAAATGACAACTAAAGATTCAATTTTTTGCTGTAGCGCACATTTATTGATAGACAAAACTCAGAAAATCAACATAACCTGAAAAATAACCATTAAAAAACAAAGGCTTAATTCAAACCCTAACTTTGTAACCCTTTGTAAATAGTGGTTTTATCATGACAACACGATCTAATTCACAGAACCTCACCATTCTAATCGCTAGCATATTTGTAGTATTTTAATTCAAAAGAAAGAGTAACCCTACACACGAAAACAAACGTCATCGCATTGAGCGTATAACTCCGCTTTACCTAAAAGCCGGCGTTGCTAGGGAAAACCCTGAATGGTGAAACTGGCAACTTAGACAGACTTTAGCAAGTTCACAATGAAAAAGAACTTAGCGGAAATATGGGCTCAGCGCGACGTAGAACGACTTTACCCAAAACTTTAATCCCAATACAACAAAGGGCTCAACGTTGGTCCTTTATTAACCATTTTTTATTTAGATACAGTGGAAACAATAAAATGATAAAAACGAATAAAGTAACGCTTGCAGTATTAGCAACTCTTTTTGCAGGCAGCGTGTCTGCGGCATCACTAGATTTTCGTGAAGAGTACAAGCACGATTCGGAAGAATGGGCTGGTCGAGTGAAAATTGGTGGTAGCACAGGTAATCATTACTACGGCGTAGAAATGAAGCACAAGGGTAACCTAAGCGAACTTCAACGTGGTGATAACGAATTTGAATACGGCTACCACTTCAAATTCGATAACAACTGGCGTGTAACAACTTCAATGCCGATTACTTTCGGTGATGAAGCGGTAACTTACAAACCGCAAGTACGTGTTCAATACAAATTTGATTCAGGTGTAACAACGAAACTTCGTTACCGCCATGAGTTCCGCAATTATGCATCAGGTAAAACTTCAACAGGCCTTGATGGTAAGCAACACGACTCATTAAATGCCGGTAAAATTACGGGTAATATCGATTACAACTGGAACGCTTGGCAGTTTGGCTTTGAAGCAAACTACAAAGAAGATTTCTTTAATGACGAATGGAAAATGGGTAACAACGGCGAGTACGAGTGGGACTACAACATGAAGATCGGCTACAAAGAAGCAGATTGGAGCTGGCGCCCATACGTAGAATTTGGCAACGTTCAATGTACAAGTGATACGGTGTGTGACTCAAGCCGTCAACTACGTAGCCGTGTAGGTATTACTTACAGCTTCTAATCGATAGCTACATGAATAATCTAAGATAATTACTGTCCTAATTTTCTAAGACCTAAACAAAAGCCAGCTTAATCGCTGGCTTTTTTTCCTTTAAAATCAGTAAAATAAGAGCCGCGCACTTGCAGCTCTTTTTCCTAGTGACTAATCCGATAGAGAAAGGCAACGGTCACATTATCGTTAGGCACAACTCGCTTCTGCTGAGCCAAAAACAATTCCGCTGTCGAAACGGCATCGGCTAATGCATTGTGGCTGTTGTACTCAGGAAGCCCGTACCTTTCGCGAGTCCCTGCCAAGGTTAAATCGACTTCTTCATGATTGCTGATCGCTTTCTCCATGCTTTTCTCAATACACAAGGTATCAAGCCAAAGCAGAGGAATCGCTCTTAAACCGTAGCAGCGAAGAATGTATTGGCTAATGAACTTCTCTTCGACTACACACGCGTGCGCGACGATAATCTTGCCTTTCGCTGCTTCGAAGAAAGCGAGCATCGCATCATGAATAGATGCGCCCTCTTCCAGCATCTGTGGTGTGATGTGGTTAATCACCGCAGTTTCAGCGTTAATCTGAGAATCATTGTTCAGGTAGATATGCTTGGCAGAAGCCAAATCGATTCGTCCTTTCACCACATCGACCCATCCCATAGACAAGATAAGATCTTGTTCGCTGTCTAAGCCTGTGGTTTCGAGATCCAACACGATATAGTCGCTGTCTTTGGCCAAATCCGTCATTTCAGGACAAGGCTGTTCTACCAGATCATGTAACGCTTCTGGCAGCTTAACCGTACCCAAATATTGCTTACGCTTGCGTTTAATTCGTTCAAGCGGGTGAAAATAGTTTAGCATTCGTTTTAAACATTTATTAGTTGAACATAGCTTCATTAACGTGCTCCGAAACGAATTTTCGCCGCTTCTTGAAGGTCAGCAATGATCCTAAAGGCATCTTTCAAGTGTTTACGCTCAAAGCTACCAAAGCTATCTGGGTTGATGTTGTTGTCAGGCACATCCCCGTTCTTCAGCGCTTCAAGTTGATGGCCAAAACGGAAAGAGAGAATGAACTGGTAAGCACCCAGAATGTTCTTGAATGCATCGTCGCTCAGCATGCCTTTTTCATTGGCAGCAGCGAAACGTTCGTCAGTCGCCGACAAATCGCACTCCACAGCAAGGCCATAAATACGCGCTAAGTCGATAATCAAGTTGATCGCGTACTTCTTCACGTTCAACGTTTTCTTATTCTCACCTGACTTCTCTAGCACTAAGCTATTGAAGATGCCAAGTGGCGGGTTGGTATTGACCGCGTCTTTCACTAGCGTGCTTAAAAACTCACGGTTACCGCGAATATTGCTATGCAGCTCATCGCGCAGAATACCTTCGAACTCACTGTTGCCGTAGATAGTACGAATTTCTAGGAACACACTGATATTAAGCAAGCGTTCGTACTCTGGGTTAGCCACCCACTTCTTGTAGTAGTGCTTCCATACACTGAGTGGCTGACACCATTTTGGCGTCGCAGCCATGAATTTACCTGGACATAATGGGTAGTGACAGCTTGCTAAGCCGTTGGTCACCATCATCGATAAGTGTTTGAAGTAAATACGGTCACTGTCGGTTGCATCGTCAGCAAGAACAATCGCGCTGTCTTGGTCCGACAACATATGCACTTCATTACGTGCGTGCGATCCGGCTACGATCCAAGAGAAATCACACGGTGGTGGGCCTAACTTATCAATCGCTATTTGAATCAATCGACGGGTGTAGGCGTCCATAATCATGGTCATTACCTTGCCGACGGTTTCAGGCGCCACTTTACCTTCCACCAGCGCTTCAAAAATAGCTTGTCGCTCTGAGGTGAACGAAGACATGGTTTTCACGCTGCCCGCGTATTTGATTTTCTCGATCAAGAATATCGCTTGAACACGGTGGTTTTGAACCAAATGAGACGTAGTAAGAAGACCAACGACCTTATTCTCTTTCACAACGGGCAAGTTACGGATATTAAATTGCATCATGATAGAGGCCGCATGCAGCACCAGATCATCCGGTTTTACAGTAAGTGGAGAGTGCGTCATTACCTCTGAGATCAGGCTATCAGTACTCACGCCGTGGGCAATCACTCGCTTAGTCATGTCTCGGTCGGTGATCAAACCAACAATGGTTTCACCTTCATAGATCACGGCACACGGTGAGCGTTGATGAAGCATTTCAACCGCAACCGACTGGATGGTTTGCTCAGACTTAACAATTGCCACCTGCCCGCTTGCCACTTCCTCAACTTTACGAATGAACAGGCCTTTCTCTTTATTCGACCAGACCACATCCAGTGCCGACTTCAAGCGAACCTGCGCCTGTGAAGCAAAGTGTTCTGCGCAACTTGGAAAGGCTTTGAAAAGCGTTTGAAGTGCCGAGTGTGGAATCACATAAAGTAAAGTGTTTTCGATTGAGACAGCTCTATAGCCTTTTTCGTCGTTGACTTCAGAATCTAAGAACGTAAAGCCAAACAAATCTTCACTGCCTAGACGGGCACGAAGCACACCATCCGATTTTCGTTGCTCCATAGAGCCCGTTCGAATGATATAGAGCGATTTTTCCTTCCCAGACTCACACAAATCGACCACATCTCCCTTGCCGAGATAAGTAATTTGCACGTTAGAGGCAAGTTCGCGAAGTGCTTGTTTAGGGATTTTATCGAATGGGTCGATTTGACCTATGAATTGAAGAATATTTGGCAGTAGAGACTGGGGCATAATCACACTCACAATAATTTAATTAGTATTATTATATAACTTAAAATACTGGTTACTAGTGCTTTTAACGAAACAGCAAATAATAGATTAAATATTGGACACCAGTCAGGTTTTCATCAAATTTGGATGCAAAAAAAGCACGTATGGAACGTGCTTTTTAGAGGTCACTGCTGAAATTAGCTTTTGAATAACCGTAATTTTAACTTTGACTACCCTAGTTTTACGAGAATGCCCTCTCGAATGCAAAACGATCAAAGCTAAAATAACAGTGAAAACAATTAACTAGCGGCTGGTAATCTGTGGTTTGTTTCTAACAGGTGACTTGCTGACGCGTGGCGTGCTTTGTCACTATTACCTGCCATGATTGCTTCATAAATCTGGCGGTGTTCGTTAATACAAGTACTTCCCTCTTCAGAAGAGTGAGAAATAAAGTTAACAAACATGGTCGTTAAGATGTTACCAAATGGAAGATAGAAGTCGTTACCTGTTGCATTGAAGATCAGGCTATGGAACTTCATGTCGATATCTAGCCAACGCTCTTGATCAAGCGTTTCTTCGCTAGAAATTTCTACCATTTGTTGGAAAATACCAGACAGCTCAATGCGTTGTTCTGCACTCGCGAACTGAGCAGCTAAAGCACACGCTTCTGGTTCAATCGCGCGGCGTAAACCCAAAAACTGATGACAGAATTGGTCTGTATCGGCCAAACCGTCCATCCATTCGATCAATTGTGGATCTAAGAAGTTCCAGAATGCACGGTCAACAACGCGAGTACCGATCTTAGGACGAGATTCTAATAGGCCTTTTGAAGTCAGAAGCTTAACCGCTTCTCTTAATGCTGTTCTACTGATACCAAATTGCTCACACAGAGCCATCTCACCAGGGATAATAGAACCTTGAGGCAAATTGCCCGACAAAATACCACGGGCGATTTCACGTGCAACTTGCACATGAAGGCTTCGCTTAGAGCCTGAAATAGAATTGAAAGAGCCAGCCATGTGTCTACTTACCGATTAGATATGTATTATTTAACTCGGACTATAGCACTGATTTATATCTTCACCAACACAGCATCAGAATAACGTGAGGTCACTACCAGTAAAGGTTGGAGCAATATTTCACAAACCTGCTCATCTTTAGGTTTATAAAACCAATTCAACCTATTAATTCATACAAATAGTTCTCATTTACTATTTCAATGTATGCGTGAACTCACAAAACCACCCTTACTCTCACTATTTATGTCGGTAATAACCCGTTTTTAGATAAACACCCTTGAATATAGCAAGTGTTATTGTATGATTTATTGGCGTGAATAATCTACAATATAGGCGGCTCTGATGTTTAACGATTTAAAAGGCAAACGCATTCTAATTACTGGCTCTACTGCTGGTATGGGTTTAGCTACCGCACGTGTCTTTGCAAAATACGGCGCAAAAATCGGCATCAATAGTCGTGCTTTCAGCCCAAAAGTCGATGACGTTCTATCTGAACTTACCGCACTGGGTGGCGATGTTGCCTTTTTTCCTGCAAACCTAATGGACACATTAGAGTGCGAAAGGTTAGTCAAAGAGTTCACTGATCATTTTGGTGGCATGGACGTGTTGATTAACAACGCCGGTGGCCTTGGTGGTCGCGCCAATCTAGAAAATATCGATGATGAGTTTTATGAGCGCGTAATGAACCTTAATGTTCGCTCTGCGCTGATGACAACCAAGTTCTCTATTCCTCACTTACGTGCGTCTGCCGCAGAGTCTGGCCAAACATCGAGTGTTATTAGCACGGGTTCGATTGCCGCTCGTGAAGGTGGTGGTGTGGGTGCTGGTGTATATGCCGCATCGAAAGCTTGGTTACACGATATCCATCGGAACTGGGTAAAAGAATTTGCTAAAGACAATATCCGTTTCAACATAGTTTCACCAGGCACTATCGATACCGCATTTCATGACGGCAAAAGCGATGAGCTAAAGTCGACCATTGCTAGCAATATCCCTATGGGTCGCTTTGGCAGTATTGAAGAAGTAGCACCTACTTTTGCTTTCTTTGCCTCACATGCTTGCAGCGGTTACATCACAGGTCAAATCCTAGATGTTAACGGCGGACAAATAACGCCCTAGTTAGCTGGTTTATATAAGCTCACTCAGCGATTTAAGTTCGCCACACTATATAAGGTTAACAGACCCGAGTAGATGAGGGAAAACCTCACACTAAATTCGACGTATACACTGACACTAAACACCAGATTCGTCTGGCTTTTAGTGTTTTCAAAGTTTCAATTTCAGGTGGTTTAAATGTCAATATTTACATTGGTGGAAGATTCAAGCCGCCGAATTCATGTTCAAGTGGCGAGACAAATTGCTCGCAAGATCTTGTCAGGCGAGTTAGAAGAAAATCAAAAGTTACCCAGCGAAATGGAGCTGTGCGAAATCTTTGGAGTGAGCAGAACTGCCCTTCGAGAATCAACTAAGCTACTTTCGGCAAAAGGTTTAATCGAGTCGAAGCCAAAAGTGGGCACTCGTATCAAACCGAGAACACAGTGGCACTTCTTGGACCCGCAATTGCTGTACTGGATCCAAGATTTAGAAGATACTAAACCCTTCTTGTCTCAATTTTTAGGCTTAAGAAAAGCGATTGACCCGGAAGCGTGTGCGCTCGCTGCAACCAATGCAACTGTAGAGCAACGCAAAGAGCTTTCGATTCTTTTCCAGAAAATGACCATCGCAGCAAATAGCTTCGATTATGAAGAGTGGACGACCAACGATCACCTGTTTCACCAAACGATTTTCTTATCGACAGGTAATCAATTTTACATTCCATTCGCGAACATTCTGTCGACTATCTTCAAGCAGTTTATCGACCACTCCGCTGAAGGCGGTCGCTTCTGTTTAGAAGAACACAAAGCGATTTACGACGCAATAATGTCTGGCGATGCCAAGCAAGCTCGAATTGCTTCTCAAGTCCTGCTAGACGATGAGAACCAAAAGCTCTCTAGGGTTGAATTAGCCATCGCATAACCGAGATTAACCAAACTGACTTGTTTTTCAAAGACACAAGTCAGTCTTGTTTTAGCACCCATTTTTTAACCATCAACTACCGTAGTGTTTTCTTCTTTAAACGCTCTACTCCGCCACCTCAGAGAAAGCTTACGGTTATACACATAAGGTGTTGTTTGTGTCTTCACAATCGTACGTAAGGAAAAATTTCTCTCTCGCCTGGCCCCTCGCCTTAAACGGTATCTTGATGCAGTCGATGTTGATGATCGACACACTGCTTGTCTCTCCTCTTGGTGAAATCCCTTTAGCTGCAATGGGGATTGCGACGACTATCGTTGCCTTTGTACTGGGAATTCAAATGGCGCTGGCAAACGGTACTCAGTTAGTATTAAGCCGCGCAGTGGGCTCTGGCATCGCCGCATCATTATCTAAAGCATTTTGGGCAGGGTTATTTATCAACCTTGGCGTAGCAACACTATTTTGGCTTCTACTTACTTTTTTCGAACAACCCTTGATTCAAGCTTTAACAGATGACGCTTCCCTTCACTTAGAAATCAGCCGCTATCTAGACATCTCGAAATACATCGTTATTTTTACCGCGTTAACGCAGGTGATCATTGCTTTATTTAATGCGCTAGGCAGAACTAAAGTCCCATTCAAAGGTTACTTAATTGAACTGCCTATCAATGCTGTACTCTCATATGTGCTGATTCATGGTTTTTCTAATTTTGAAGGGATTGGAGTACAAGGCGCTGCATTAGGCAGCATTATTGCAATAACGATCCGCTTGCTGTATTTGGTTTTGTGCGTGCATTTAAGCTCAGCGATTTCACTCAAATTAGACGCTCAGCGCTCTGAATTCTTTACCAACGTTCGCCGTCACTTTATCGAAATATTCCCTGTAGCAGCGAACGTGACCATGCTTTTGATTGGCGCAACGATATATCAATTGTTGTATTCGCAACTTAACATCAACGCTTACGTAGCGATTACTTTGGTGATGCCTTGGATTAGGGCTGTCTCTCAATTTATTACCGCTTGGGCTCACTCTTCCGCAATTACTATCAGCCAAGCGATTGGCTCTAAAAAGATGGATGACCTAGTCAAAAACGTCGATACCAGTATTGATATTGCGGTCGTCATTTCTTTTGTGTGTGCAATCTTGTTCGCAGGATTAAGTCTGGTCATTGGTGACATTTACCCGAACTTGGATGAGTCTACCTATCAAGCATTGGCCGTTATCGCCCCACTCTACATCTTCTTGCCGATTGTCCGTGGCTACAACACGGTTCATGGGAATGTATTAAGAGCACTAGGAAAAACGACCGCAGTCTTCAAAATCAACTTTACTGGTCAATGGGTAATTTCAATTCCATTGTGTGCATTGATCATCTTTGGTTTAGATGGCTCTATCTTTTGGGCCTTTGCTATCCAACCATTCGAAGAAGTCGTTAAAGCTTTCCCATTCCGTCACTTAGCTCGAAAGTCTCTAAAGGAGTTTGATGCCGACAAAGCTAAAGAGTTGATGTATGACTAAGTCCGGTATCGAGTCGCCGTCCTAAAATCTTTCTACGCTTTCTGATTACAACCTTGTCTTTTGACAAGGTTGTATTGTTTCAGCTGTACCGTTCATTGGTAAGCTTCATTGTACTCTCGCTGATACCCGGCTCATCTTAAATCTCATAGAAAACAAAAAGACCACTCAACATTCGGTTCAGTGGTCTTCGAAAACATTCCTTAAGGCCTGTTTCTAACTAGCCTTATGTACTATTTGCCGTTCAACTTTAGTGCCGAGAAAGTCACACTGTTATAGTCGCCATTCTTTTTATCGACAGCGAAATCGCCAGTACCGCCACAACCTGGCCCCCATACAGGGTGAGAATCGCTCACGCTACATTGGCCGTATGCGCCCGCTTTGTAATAGAAATCATCTTCAGCATAACCCGTTGGTGAATCAAGCTCATCAATACCCTTGCTCAGATCGATTTCATACTTAACCGTATCGTGACGTTCTGTTTCAAACGTTAGGTACATCATGGTGCCTTTCACTTCCACTTTGTAGCTAAACTCTTCACCAAGAGCAATGCCTGCTTCACCCGGTTCCGCTGGGTTTTCCCAAGTGTTACCCCAAACAGGGTAAGCTATATCGGCACGGTTAGGATCTTTTTTCTCTAGGTTACGCTCATAGTTCCAAAATACTGAACCCATTTCTTGGTCAGGAAACTTCTTATAGAAGATCTTTAGTGGTTCATTACCATGCCCATAACCGGTTCCAGCTTTGATTAGCTCGTTGTGTTTTTTAGCATGAATCTGACCAACAACCACCGAGTGAGCTGGGTACTTTTCTGGGAACTTAGCGTTAACTGAGACGTGATTAACTTTTAATGTCGCTTCTAATGTTCCGCCAACAGCACTGTATTCACTAGCCGCTGGGTGACTCGACAGTGCCCACTGGTTTCCTTTATCAGCCGTATCGATAGAGAAATCTGCGCCTCTTGGCATTTGTCGTAATTCAGAACGCGCATTCTTCGAGTTTTTCGTCGTAATCGCTTGGTTCTGCACTTCAAATACAAGGTTGCCGTCTTTATCAAGATGGAAGAAATCACTATGTGAGTAGCTCATCATGGCTACCCCTTCTATTTCATCAACACGACCATCTTCATTAATATCTGAAGGTATGGTTATTTTCCAATTATGCATATCGAATTTATCGGCAGGTACGGGGGAAGAAACACCGTTATTTGCGAAAGTAACCATTGGTACAGTCGCTAATAGCGCCACTGCTAATATGTTTTTCTTAAACATGACTCATCCTTTATTGTTAACAGATACCGAGTACACACTCAGTACAGAAACCACTTTTGAACACGAATTAGTACTAAATATTTTCTCTTCGACTTAAATAAGCCAACCGATAAATAGAATTTACATTTAGCCATTTTGTAACTTTTATTAAACATCTGGCTATGGTTTATATTTATGCCTCTCAACATGCTCCCTATGTTTAAGCCACGATGGTTAAAATCATCATTATTAACATATAGAAACACTTAATATTTGTATTATTTTAACACATGCAAAAAAGTGAGTTTCTAAGGTTTGTGAATATGAGAAGTACGTCATGATTGATTTAATACACAAGCCCTAAATTGAGATATTCATAACATTTAGCTATATATTTGGGCCATTAGTCAGAACTTTTTGATAGATCTCACAGAAATCTGACTCAATAATAAATACCATATTTGTCATACATTAATTTAATACCATGTAAGGTATTGGTTTGTGAGCCACGGGTACATTGGATGTATCCAGAATAAAAAAATAATAGTGAGACAAAGGTATGAATTCTGTTACAAAAATTTCTGCAGCTGTTGCATGTACTCTTTTAGCGGGCACAGCTACTGGTGCATCTCTTGATTATCGTTACGAGTATCGTGCTGCGACGGATTATACAAAAACAAATGGCGACACGGCTCACGTAGACGCTCGCCATCAACACCGAGTGAAGTTAGGTGAAAGCTTTAAACTGTCAGATAAGTGGAAGCACTCAACGGGCCTTGAAGTTAAATTCCATACTGACGATTCTTACTACGACGCAGATTCTGGCGAAGTTAAATCAGCAAACAGTAGAAGCTTCTATGACGGCAATTGGTATATTTACGGTATGGAAGTAGAAAATACAGCAACTTACAAAGTCGATAACAACTGGTATCTACAAGTTGGTATGCCGATCGCTTGGGACTGGGATGAGCCGAACTACAACGGCGGTGACTGGAAGATGAAAAAAGTCACTTACAAACCTCAGTTCCGCGTTGGCTATAAAGCAGACATGGGTTTAACGACCGCAATTCGTTACCGTCATGAATATGCTGATTTCCGCAACCACACACAATTTGGTGACAAAGATTCTGAAACTGGCGAGCGTTTAGAATCAGCTCAAAAGTCTAAAGTTACACTGACGGGTTCTTACAAAATTGAATCTCTACCTAAGCTTGGCCTTTCTTACGAAGCAAACTATGTAAAATCTTTGGATAACGTACTTCTTTATAATAGTGATGACTGGGAATGGGATGCTGGCTTAAAAGTAAACTACAAGTTCGGTTCTTGGAAACCTTTTGCTGAGATTTGGTCTTCTGATATCAGCTCATCTTCTAAAGATCGCGAAGCAAAATACCGTGTTGGTGTTGCTTACTCATTCTAATTAGAAATAGTCAATTTATAAAATACCCTCTCCTCTTGTAAATTTTTGGGGCATATTTTAAGCACTTTATTTAAATAATAGGATGTTCTAATTAACGTTAGTTTCATCCTAATAAATATTTAACGACTATTCATTATCTACTTCTTATGTGATTTACATATGGATTTAATATCATAAAGAGAATATTTTATGCAGATTTCTAAAGTCGCTACAGCTGTTGCTCTTTCGACAGGTTTATTATTCGGTTGTAACAGTGATGGTTTACCTATCCCGACCGATGGTTCTACTGATCCAGGTAACCAACCTTCAGCATTAACTACGGGTTACTGGCAAATCAGTGATGGTAACTCCGCTTCAATATCCGCGTCATCAAATGCTGATCTACCAAATGTTTATGTTTTCCAAGAAGATGGCAATCATAAATACTATGACGATGATGATGACTTAGGTACTTACACGATTAAAGATGCAAGTGCTTCTACTAATAATTATGATGAAGAAGCCGGTACGGTCTCTTTCACATATTATGAAACAGGCACATCAACGATCGAAATTCTAGATGGTGTTTTTTCTTTCGATGACGCTGGTGCTCTGAATATTTCAGATAACACCACTGGCATAGACTACTCTGGTTCAGACCAAACTGCGACTGACGCCGTACAAGAAGCTATCAGTGAAGCCAATAAAGCAAATGGTATCAATGGCTACGTTCAAATCTTGGACACCAACAATGGCGGTGTAAAGAATGATGTGGGTGAACTACGTTTGAAATTGTCTGACAGCAGCACAGGGGCAACAGTAGACAGTATCGCATCAGGAAAGGTAACCGTTGACTTAATCTACCAAGTAGATGAAGACACCGAGCAAGAAGCGAATGGTTCAGGTAACAACGCTTATATTAGTCTCTACGCTTCTGGTACTTCTAACACTAATTTACACGGCGAAGTTATTTTTAATGCTGGAGAAATTTTCTACCGTTCCACGGTTACCGATAGTAGCGGTAAACCTCAAATTCCTGATGAGCCTGTAGGCACTTACACTTTAGGTGAAGATCTCGCGGTTGAAATCAGTTGGGCGAGCGGTTACTACACATTCAAAGTCAATGACACTGTATACGACAATAGCGGCAACGGTTTTGAGGCTTTCGACAAAGCTGCCGTTACTATCGTGTCATTGAAGCTTGGTGATACTTCCAACACAACACATTACGAATTGAACGCTGATAACTTTAAAGTTTATTCAAATGACACGACTACTGACGAGTTAGTATTTGAAGATAACTTTAATAACTATCCGAATGGGCAACTTTTGTCAGGCAATCCGTATAACAACAATACTGCGGAAGCGACTGTTGTTGTGGATGGCGGTAGTACTGAGCCAGAACCTGAACCAGATCCAGATCCAGAGCCCGGCGAAGTAACAGACAACTTCGATTCTTATACTGTAGGTACGCAGATCGATGTGGCTAACCCTGCGTACCAGACAAAAGGTGTTGATGGGGTTTTAAATACAGCAGTGATCAGTAGTGACTTTGCCAAGTCGGGTTCTAACTCTTTACGAATTGAAGATGGTGCGGACTCAACCACTGATAATAACAAAGCTATCGTTGGCCGCGACTTTGCTAGTGGCGCAGCAGAAACTGGCTCTGTTTCTACATCTGTATACATCCCTAGCGATGGCTATGTAAAAGCATCATACATTTTCTTAGGTTCTAATAACGATGCATCATCTAGTGGTCGCTTCACTGAAGTTGTATTTACATCTAGTATGATTAAATTCCGCAACGAATCAGGCAGCCAAGTTGACCTTGCTTCATACTCAAAAGACACATGGGTAGATGTGACCATTTCATGGGTAGATACAGACATTACCGTCAATGTTGATGGAACAGACTACACTGGGTTAAAAGCTGAAAGTGCAGGTGGTTCCCCGACCGCTATTGCGCTATACACTGGTGACAATGGTTCAAAAGGGACATACACCTACTTCGACAACCTAGATTCAGACCTATTCTAGTTCTCACTAGAAAGTCTGTTTGACTTGATTGCTAGATAAAACAAATCCCTATCAACGTAATTTGATAGGGATTTTTTATTGTTAGCTCAAGAATAAAAAGCAGACTGGCGATTCAGTTAAGCTCTCTGACTCAGCGGAACTTTGCTTCAGCGTTGAATAAGCACCGATGCTGCTAGTAACGAATGCCCCCTTGCCTCTCTAACTTATTTAACCCTCTCAAAAGCCCTGTATCTTTCATAGATAAACAAAACCCCTCAGCTCTGCACTCAACCCACAAATTATTATTCAGCATCACCGTAGCATACAATCAAGGTATTTACGGCCTGCAAGCAACTAACCCTCAAGCGTATCCCCTTGAGCACTAGATGCGTTTGATCATCGACTTGAGCCCGCCTGAGTATTTCATTAAGCATTGGCGCTAATAAAGTGATGGCTAACCGCCCTTCTATTTATGCAAGAGTTAGAGCACGATTTATGGCTGTTGCTAAGAGTCTTGCTAAACAACCCAAAAGTGACGGTTTCAAGAACAAAACGGGAGTAATCAGCCGAGCTAACGCTTATTAGTAGACCAGGCAAAACAATACGTTCATGTGTAGACGTCGCATTAGTACATACCTTGAGAACGAAGTCGAAGTTTTCTAGCTATGGCGATTCCAAAATAATATTGGCATTGTTTAGCTTTGAATGAGAGCCAATATGACCTGTTATCAGCTGAGATTAATCATGACTGAGGTTAATGGTGATCGGCGATTGGGGAAAGGATAGTGACTGAAACTGATAATGACTGAAGTTAATACTGAATGAGCTTAATGATAATGTCTTAAACTCTGTGCAACTGATAACTACCCTTCTCCGACTCAATTAAATCATACGCTTAAGCCCAAACAACAGGAGGCAAAAAAGCCTCCGAACCCTAAGGCTGGAGGCTATTGCGATAACTTAAATAATAAGTGTTATTCGATCAGATTACTTTTGGTATTGATCGTGCGATACGTCTAGCTGGTAGAAAGTCGCTTGTGAGTAATCGTCTAGGTCGCCGCTGATGTTTTGGTTGTAAACACCTGCTTTGAAGTACATGTACTTGCCGCCTACGTCGTAACCGCTGTTGCTCATATCAACCACTTGTACAACGTCGTCTTTGCCTTCACGCATTAACGTTACAGTCATCGTGTTGCCTTTAACGTCAATACGGTAGCTGAACACTTCGCCAAGTG
This sequence comes from Vibrio sp. 10N.247.311.49, assembly GCF_041467655.1. Taxonomy (NCBI): domain Bacteria; kingdom Pseudomonadati; phylum Pseudomonadota; class Gammaproteobacteria; order Vibrionales; family Vibrionaceae; genus Vibrio; species Vibrio sp. 10N.247.311.49. Next base: position 64,657 of record NZ_JBFSVA010000016.1, on the reverse strand, counting down.
CGATACCATCGTCACCCACTTCAGCCGTCATGTCGCCCACTAGAGGGTAGAAGTCCTCTTTAGTTGCATCTTGGCTTTCGTGTGCGAAGTAAACCGCACCCGTTGCTTGGTTTGGCAGTTTACGGTAGTACAAACGAATTGGTTCATCGTTTTGATCGTGAATCTGACCAATGATAAAGCGGCCTACTTCGTTCGCATTACCTGTTGTTGTTGCGTGATCGATTTTCAACGTTGCTTCTAAAACGCCATCAATACCAGCAGCAGCTTCTAAGTCAGACTCAGGTGCGCTTGAGAATACCCAGTTGTTCTTGTTAACACCTTTAGTGCTAATAGACTGGTCACCACGGCGCATCATTTCGCGAAGCTCTGTACGCGCATACTTAGTATTTTTAGAGGTACGAACACCTTTCACGTAAGACTTGAAGACTAGACCACCATCGTCAGCTGTGTAGAAGATCTCTGGGTGTTGGTAACCGTTTGCAAGGTTCCACTCAGAAACATCATCAGGCTTACCGTTTTTGTCATGGTCGAATGGTTGAGATAGGTACCAATGCGTCATGTCAAAGTTTTCGCTTGGCGCGTTACCTGCAACTGGTGTCGCTGGCAGGCCTGTCGGAACTGGCAGTGCACTGCGTGTGTCACATTCAACTGAGGTCTCACAAGGGTAAACCGCTGCTACACCAAAGTTACCTGAACGAAGATCTTTGCGCGCATCTTTACGTGCTTTTTCCACTGCTTTCATTTCAGCGATCATTGCCGCTTCTGCAGCTACTACGTCTGAAGTAATGATATGGCTAGCGGGACAAGCGTTAATGTTACAGTTAACCGCTGCTAACCCTGTCACACTGTTCCAACCATTTTTGGTGTTACCGTGACCAACGTATCTTACGTAGCGCGCTTGCACTGCTGGCTCGAATTGGAAACGCTCTAGGCCGATCGCTTTACCTGAGCTCAGTTGGTTTTCAAGTACGGTTGTCCAGTTTTCGCCATCGACACTTACTTGAATATCAAATTTAGACTGGCGCTCGTTACCTTTGCTGAAAGATGCTTGAACCGCATCAAATTCTTGTACTGAACCATAGTCTAGTGTTGCCCACTCACCGTCACCCGCAGATGACCAACGTGTTGTTAGGTCTTGGTCAATGAGACGATCAGGTCCGTTACCATCATGGCTACTAGCGGCAACAGCAACTGGCGTCAGAAGCGCTTCACCAGTTTCTTTGTTATTTGGGAAATCAACAGTCGGTGTGCTCGTGCTCGCACAACCAACTGCAAGTAAAATAGAAGAAGCGAGTAAGGTTTTTAGAGTAATTTGTTTCATATCTAATCCATTATTATAATACAAAGACAGCGTTCGTAAGTGAAAGATAAATTGGCAAACACGAGCTATAAGGCGTTTTCTCTCTCAGTATTTGCGATAACACAAAAATATTACGTAATCTTATAATACAAATAAAACACTTCGTTGAATAAATGAGACTGGGAACACTTTTCGCTTTTTCCATACTTTAACTGGATCACACTTCCTATTGATAAAAGACAACATATGAAAATTTAGAATGCGAAATGGGCTATCAAGGGCGAAAAATCCGAGCGGTAATGGTGAGAATGTGCATCACTCGAGCAGAGCATTTATCGTTCAGAACATCTCATTTAACAGTGTCGCAGCAGTTAAAAAAAGACCACATTGTTAGGAATCAATATGGTCTTTAAAGCAGTCATTGTTGTTACTCAAACGTTAGCTAATTCAAATAGTGTTCAGCTCTAAGAGAACTAAAGCTCACATCAAACACTTCACCCGCATAGTCGCTATCAGGCTTAAATTGTGGATAGATGCCTGCTTTGAAATAGAAAGCGATGTCTGTCGATGTCCAATCTGATGTTAACGAAACCGTGTCCCCATCTTTATCTGTGTAATCTTGTCCCCAAGGGATTAAATGAGAAACGGTGTTGGTTCCATCTAAATCATGAGTCGCCAAGTAGATACCGTCTTGATTGGCACGAATCGTATATCGCCACTCTTCACTTGCCGAATAAGTCCCTAACTCGACACTGAACGGGTCACAATGATTACAGTCTTGGTTGTTGCGCTCAAAATCAGAGTTCAGTATCACTCTTACTGGCTTACTCTCGCCTTCCCATAATAGTTTCACCAATGCTTGATTGATCTTCCAACCATGGATTTGTCCAAGTACCACTTTTGGATCTTGATTGTTGATGTTCGGGTAATCTTCAATTCGCAAGCTTGCGGTTAACTCGTGACTGGTAGCGTTCGTTCTAGTGTCGTCCAAATACCAACTTGTATCTTCATCGCTGGTGCTACAATCCGGTTGAACACTGCTTTGATACAACTCCCTGAGCTCAGAGCGAATATAGCTAGAGTTTTGGGTAGAGGTGCCGTATCCCATATCCGCTCTAAAGTGCATTCTTCCTTCATCAGTATTGAAGTAAGAAAGATCAATATCACTGTCGTACACATCGCTGTCATTTGAAAGAAGATCTTTACTCGATTCACAACGTTCTGGTTCTAACTCAGCAGCACTGTCACCACCGCTTCCATACCAATCATTCTTACTCGGTGGAATAGTCAGCTTCCAATCATTAATGTCCCAATCGTTTGATCCATCGATTTGAGTCGTGGTGTATCTCAACGCCTGATAGTAAGCAATCGCTTCACCATTCTCAAATTGGTTATAGATACCCGCTTTGAAGTAGCTCAATAAATGCTGCCAGTAAGCGATGTCTTGATTCACTTTTACTTCATCATTCACTTTGAGCGACAGTGTGTTCTCATAAACAGAAAGATCAAATTTGGTAAAACTGTCCAATTCCGCCTCACCTAAATCGTAGCGATTGTATGACGTGGCATAACAATCCGAAGAGTCAGCAGCGCTGCTACAATCAATGGCATTGTTTTTCATGACTGCCCAGTAGTGACCTGTGAGGCCATCTCGTTCTTGCTCCCAAACCACACGCAATAGCGGATGAGGGATATAACCCGTACCACTCTCATCAGTCCCCTTATTGTGTATCTGCAGCAACGTCACTTCATCATGATCAGCGGGAGAACTCGCCATGGCATGCTCAATATCAGGCAAACTTATTTCCGCATACAGACTGCGCCTTACGCCCGCTTCGTTGATATCGAAGTTTTCTCCCTCACGAACTTCAGAGCGCATCTTGTAGTTCGTCATTTTGAAGATAAGATTTTCCGTCTCTTCATCAGCATAAAAATAATCACTGACATAACCATCGAAGTTACCATCTTTGACTTCAGAGGTTTTATTGCCCTCCTCTCCATTAGGATCAGAGACCTGAAGATCTGAGCTGGAAAGGATGTTTTGATACTTGGTAATATCATAGGGAGCAACAACACCAGCGGACATTCCTGGGTTATTGGTATCGGAAGGATCACTGCTGTCACTGGAGCTGCTTCCACCGCAGCCATACGTAAGCGAAGCGAGTACTACGACGAAGATTGGCTTATTCACATTTATCTCACTTATCCATAAGAATAGAGTGACAATGTATATTTGTACTATTTTATGTCAATTATATATTTATCAGAATGTGAGATGCGGCAAATGAAGTGGGATGAATGAGTATTGCGTAGAGTTAGACTCAAGAAAAACGCAGAAAGGCCACTCTAAACTCGCAAGCTATTGAGTGGCTCTCAGATCAACAACTAAACTTAGTATGTTGATTTTTAAATATAAATATTAGAAAAGTTAAACCTTAAAGCTGCTCATCAAGTCACTAACGCTGCCGTTAAGTGTTTTGATTTCTGCTGATTCAATCAACTGATCTTGGCTTAGCTTATTAAGCTCCTCAACAAAGCTTTCAATCTTATGCATGTTCTTAGCAATGCTCTGAATAAGGGCGTTCTGCTCAACAGACGAACCCGAAATATCGTTATTAAAACGACTTACCGTTTCCATCTGTTCCGTTAGCTTGGCCAACATATTTACCGCTTGAACCACTTGGGCACGCGTCATTTCACAGTTACTTTTGGTCAACTCAATCGATTTAACCAAACCATCTGATTTAGACTGCAAGCCAGACAGCGCTTCATCAATTTCAGAAGTACTGATTTGAGTTCGGTTGGCTAACGCACGGACTTCATCAGCAACCACCGCGAAACCTCGGCCATGCTCACCCGCTCTCGCCGCTTCAATTGACGCATTCAATGCCAGCAAATTAGTTTGTTCCGCAATTCCTCCAATCACAGACACGATAGACTGGATGCTCTGCGTTTCATTCGCCATTGAGCGAATATCATCAGAGGTGGTGCAGACTTGCTTCTCAAGATCACTGATATAGGTTTCCGTCACGGTGTTAATTTGTTTCGTCTCATCACTGAACACAGCGGCCTCTCTTGCTGCTTCTGCCGCCGACTGAGAACTCTTCTCGACTTCGTTTGATGCTTCAGATAAGCCGTTAATTGCAGAGACCACTTGAACCGTTTCATCAGTGTGAACTTTCAGTACATCGCTGGTTTCTTTACAACCTTCACGAATACTCAGTACCTTAGTATCGAGATCCGAGTTCTTAAATTTGACGTCCTTAACCATCTCTTGCAGACCAATGATGAACAAGTTGATGTCTTTGGCGATATGCCCTAAGTCATCATTCCCCTTCTCAACAAGCCTTTGAGTCAGGTCTCCGTTACCTTGAGATAGATCGTGGACGATTTTTCTCAGTGACACGATTGGGCGGTAGAAGCGATTCAGCAGTAAAATCATCAATATCACCGAGCCAAGCACACATGCCACGATAAGGATACGCGCACTCGACATCACGCCATTCAACTGATTGAGCGCGAGTTCAGGATCGATACTAGATATCATGTACCATTCTTTCTGGCTGCCAATATCCACTTTCTTGGCCATCAAAATTCTCTGGTTGCCATCAATCACACCCTCAATGAATTGGTCAGGCTGTTCAATAGCTTCATTGAGTTTCATTAAGGCGTCAGCAGAAGATATATTGCTCTGTGGAAGCACGTTTTCTATTGTGGATGCAATTACCATCCCTCTCTCATCCACGATGATACCTTTGGCTTCGTAGATGCTATCTAGCTGTTTGAGCTGAGTTTCCAAATCATCAAATCGAATGTCTGCCATGATGACGCGATCTTGATAGGTGTAAGTCACACCAATCATAGGTACTTGAGTACTCTTGGTGAAAAACAGATCACTAAAAGATAAACCTGATTTCAATTTCGCTTGTTGATACCAAGGACGAGTCGTTGGGTTGTATTTTTCTTTGATTCCAACACCGTTTGGGAAAGACTCTGAAGGACGAGAAGTGTAAGAACGACCATCATCAAAACCCACTACAATCTTGTCAATACCACCGAGCTTAGCGGCAAAATGCATCAGCGCTTCGTTTGGTACTTGGTATGGGGATTTCATGAACTCTTGTGCAACGGAATTGACCGTATCGATGGTGCGCTGGACGGTGCTTTCAATCTGATTAATTTCTATCGTTAACGAGTGATCAATCTCGTTATAAATCGTTTGGTTTACTTGATCAGTCGCCAAGTTAAGCGTGAACCAGTTCGTAAATGCCAAGGCACTGGAACTGACGATCGCCACCATTAAAATCAATTTTCCTTTAAACCCTAGAGACAATTTTGAATTCATAAAACTCATAATCCATATCAACCTATGTCTATTATTTTTATCCGAATGAAATGGTCATTTTTTAGATATTCGAAGATACGGGAAGCAAAACTTGTTCATGCCGTTCCATCGTCACAACCATCAATTTAATTAATATTGTATGTTTAATTTACTGCACTTTCTGTGAGCAATCTTGACATATCAAAACTGGTTAAAATCACCCTGTGACATAGGTATCATTTATGAGTTTGAACTTTTAACATGATTAGAAAGGAATAATTAACCAATTAAAAATGATCAACTTTCAGATGATTACCTCACAACTTCGCCGATAATGCCTCCACTCAAATTATTCATATCACTTTCGGTCACCTGACTAGGAAAGTGAGCCTTAGGTCACATTTTCACTAACCAACCATTCACTCAAGGCATTCAATCTTAAAATTTATTTGTAATACAATAAGCCTTAAGTTATGGTGTATTTGAATCATAACTTAAGTTCTTTCTGGATGCTTTTGTTCAGTTCAAAGTGATAATTGAAGCAGCCGCTTTAAGGTCATTGAACTCGTTTAACGTAGAAACTGTCGGGGGATCTCGTTATTCGTTTTTTCACTTTCTATTGATCATTTGTTTTTCCAGACGGCTCGTCCGAACATGCCCATACAGTCACCAGCTGTGTGGGTTTTTTTTACTTTCTTTTCAGACCCGATATACGAGCGGTGTTAAGCCATCGCCAACAATCAGTTAAGTGCACTGGTTTAAGCTTGCGAGGAAAAGTGAGTGAGTTGGTGCTAGAAGGCTTTGAATTTACAAATAGATATAGATATAGATATAGAAACAAAAATAGGAATTGAGGCAGTAACAAAGTTGAACAGAGTTTTGAGTAGGTGTAGCTGAGGAAGTAGAAGTAGAAGTAGAAGAGTTTAACGAGGGAACAAAGGGTTGGGTATGGCAGATAAAAACGAACCTCGCTGAGGTATCGCCGCCTAAAAAGACAGGCAATACCCTAGCGAGGTCGTACTTCGATTACTTCTCTAGTTTAGCGAAGTAGTCGAAGATTACTGGTACGTCGTTGTTACCCATTCCTGCGTCAACAGCAGCTTGTAGGCTAGTTGCAGTACCTTGAGCAATTAGAGACTCAGTACCTAGCTCTTCACAAAGAGCAAGGAAGTAACCAAGATCTTTGTTAGCGTTAGCAACAGAGAAACCTAGCTTCTCTTCGCCGTCTACTGCGTAGAACTTACAGAATTGCATGAATGGTGAGTTAGATGGACCTGCAGACATGATGTCAAACAGTTGTTGGCCATCAACACCAGCGCGTTGAGCAACAGCGAAAGCTTGAGACATAGTCGCAACAGTCGTCATACCCATGAAGTTGTTTACAAGCTTAGTAACGTGACCAGAACCTAGAGCACCTAGGTGGAATACGTTTTCGCCTTGCTCTTCAAGAACAGGTTTAACTTTGTTGAAAGTTTCCATGTCGCCAGCAGCCATGATGTTCAGAAGACCATCTTTAGCGTGTGCCGGAGTACGGCCTAGAGGTGCGTCGATCATGCCCGCGCCTTTTTCAGCTAGAGCTGCGCCGATTTTCTTAGTAGAAGCAGGGATAGAAGTACCGAAGTCTACTAATACTGCGCCTTCTTTGATGCCAGCTAGAACGCCGTCTTCGCCGTAAACGATTTTTTCAACAACAGCAGAAGTTGTAAGACAAAACTGAACGATATCACTTGCAGCCGCTAGTTCTTTAGCAGAAGTGAATGCAGTTGCGTTGCCGCGATCTGTAACGCGAGCAACAGCTTCAGCGCTTAGATCCATTACGTTTACGTGGTAGCCGCGCTTTTGCAGGTTTTCAACCATGTTGCCGCCCATAAGACCTAGGCCAATGAAACCGATTACAGGTTTAGTCATGTTCAAACTCCAAATATAGTATTGTATGATTATATGCTCATTATAATAACTACGTCTTTCTCGTTACGCAATAGTTTTAGGGTAATCCTTCAATGCTTAGACGCAAGTTGTGACGGGGGTTCACTTTACGAGAAAATATGGGGCACGCTTTGTACTTACAGGAACTATTTGCCAGTTTAAAAACCGTCTATTGATGAAATAACATACGTTAAATGTCATACGATTAGTAAGCACAAGCTACGCCTTTACCTATGTATAGTTCACGACTCCCCTACTCAGCCAGTGATTAGACTGTTCACGCAGAAGTAAGTCATATCAGTTTTTACGAAAAAGGGGTTGGCGCCCTATTCTTTTAACAGAACGATAAATATAGGTCTCGTATACTACTCCTGCACCTTTCATTAAGAATAGTGGCTAAGTACATACACAGTCTTTGTGTATATCAACTTCCAGGTTTAGCCCTCGATCTACTGACTTGGCATCGAGAAGCGATTGATTTCTCAGCCAATTAGTTTCGTTTCAACCTGATGGGGTTCCCAACTTTGCCAACTAATACAATTTAACTGAGTATCCAACTTGCTAGCTAACAAAACAAAAAAATCCGAGCTTTCACTCGGAGTTTTTAATATCTAGCTTCTGTTGCTTCAGCGAATTACAGTTCGATTGAAACCGTTTCACCGTCAACATTTAGCATTAGCGTGTTACCTTCAAGCTTGTGAGACACTTCAACTTGCTCGCCTTCGTTCTTATTAGGAACAAGAAGGGTCAGGATGTTGTGCTCTTTCGATGGCTTGAATTCCACTTCAACGTGACGGTGGATTTCAAGATCTTTGAACTCGTATGGGTCAACTTCGCCAAAACCTTCAACATTCTTAACTGACGTGATGTTATCAGCAGACTCGTTGATGAAGTTTACGTCTAGGTGCGCAACTTCGCCACGGATAGTGAAAGACTTGTCTGCCACGTCGTTTGCGAAAGTTGTATGCATTAGCCAAGTCATGTCTTTCTCTTCAGAAAGCGTTGCCTTGTCTTGCATTACGAATACTTTACCTTGAACAAACCAGACCTTACGCTTGTAAGATTCAATTTCAGGAACGAAGTACTTGTAAGACGCTGTCGCATCACCTTCAACCATCTTCACATCAGATTCAGTGTCGAAATCAGAGATGTTGCCGCCCGCTTCGATACAGAAGCGATCTTGATGGTTTTCGTAGCCTGTATTCTTGTTCTCGCCATACTGACCTTTACCGCCAAATAGTGGAAGGTTCTTAGAGAACGTTTGACGACGCCATTTCGTGTGCATATCAACACCGAAACCACCGTAGTAGCCAGTGATTGACGCTAGCGTTTCACCGAATGCATGCAACGTGAATGCGTTTTGGTCACCGTGAGAGTGGCTGATTGAGCCAAACGGAGAACATTTGAATACCATGTGAATATGGTTATCACGCTCAGTCATCTTGTTGTGGAATGCAGCCCAACCCGTGATTGGGAATACTTTCAACAGTGGGTCATTCGATGGTGCTTTCTCTTCAGGTGCATCCCAAAGGAAGTTAAAGCGAAGATCATCGTAACCGAAGTCCCACCAACCGAAGTTGTAGAATTTGGTGTGTGCTTCAGTATCACGGCCTTTCAGTTGGTTGTAGTACCAAACATACTCAGGCTTCTGGTTGACACCTGCGTAATGCTTGATGTTGTAAGCCAGTTTTAGACCTGGGAAATCACCGATTGAAGACTGGTCACAGAAGCTCGCGCGCTTAGAGTGAACAGGCATGCAGTAAAGCGGGAAATCACCTGTGTTTTCGTAGAATGTTTTGTTGAACATGTCTACGCCACAGTATGCTTTCAATAGATCGAATGCTTCGCCTAGGAATGCAGTTTGTGTGTTCCAGTAGTCAGGACCTTCAGCCCAACCGCCGTCTACACCGCCCCATGGTGGGTAGTGTACTGCGTAGTATTCTAGAGCGTATGCAATGTACTCGCCTGCTTTCGGGTGATCGTGGTAAAGCGCGATACACGTTGGGATGATAGCAGAAGAGATAGAACGAACACCGTGGCTGTTCAGTGGGTTGTTCAATAGATCAACCGTCACTTTCAGGTGGTGCATGATTTCGTCTAGACGCTCAATCAAAGCATCTTGAACTTGCTGACGTTCTTCATCTGTAAAGTAACCGTGTAGCCAGTCGTAACCCCAAGCCATAGCCGCGATAACACGGAAAGCTGCTTCATCGTTATAGCCACGAGAAGTCACGCCTTCTGGATCGTACGTAGACAGTTTTAGAGTCCAAGCTTTTGCTTTAGCAATTAGCGCTTCGTCTTCTTTCACAACACCAGCAATTGCTAGGTTACGTGTCGCGTTCAGTGCCATTTGGCAATCAACGTACATTTGACGCCAGTAAGGACGCCATAGAGAAGCTTTACCTACCGTCTCAGCTGGGTACGCTTGAGGCTCTTCGAAAGGAGCAGTCTCAAGGAACTTAACTGTCGAGTTGTTATAGAAATCATCAAACATGCAGTGAGCTTCATCAGCTTTCACTTTCGCTTTGAATTCTTCTAACTGATCTGCTTGAACAAGAAGACGTGGACGTGCTTCGCTCAAGTTGTCTAGGAATGATAGGTCGAAGTCACGTGTTTGGACTTCGATAGGGAGTAGGTCTACAAGATTACCTGCTGAAGTATCATTCTCCAGCTTCATCTTCCTGATTGCATCAAGAGATTTTTGGTCGCTCATTCTAACTCACTTATTTTTCAAGTTGATTGAAAGGAATTAGCAATAATATACGTCTTATTGTAGGACAATTGAATCTATTTCGGTTCGATTGAACCATTTTGTACAGTTTTCGTGATTTAGGTCAGATATCTTCCACCTGACAGTTTTTCCGTTTCGCAGAACAAAAAATGCGACGCCCTTTCGAGTCGTCGCATTCTATTATAAACGTTTTCTCTATATTAGCTTTCGGTTACTGCTTTCGCTTGCTTGCCGCCGTCATCGACCGCTTTAACCAATAGCACACCAACACCACCAACAATCACACCACAAAGGATAAAGACTAGACGTCCCCACATTGGGTTAGTAAGTAGAGCCATTAGCATGATACCGACACCCGCTACCGCAATCAGTTTACCAAGCATTTCACGCTGTTTGTTATCCAGTACTTTCTGTTCTGCTGACTCCGCAACCAATGGAGTAGACAGATTGCCGAAGAACTTATCAACGTCTGCTTGACGCTTCTCAGTTAATGGCTTGTAGAACAGAGTTGATAGGATGAAGAAACCACCTGTCAGCGTAATGTGAGCAATCAGACCGATAGCTACCTTAACATCAGACCATTCACGGCTTGTTAGCTCTTCTAGACCGAAGATTGAAGAGACCATTTCAGCGTTAACAACGAAACCCACGTAGTAAGAAACAAAACCACCAACCACTAGCGTACCCCAACCAGCCCAGTCCGGAGTCTTCTTAATAAAGAAGCCAAGGAATGCAGGAATTGTCATTGGGAAGCCGATCAGTGCGCCTACATACATCATGGTATCGAACAGGCTCAAACCTTTAAGCGAGTTGATGAACTGTGCAATAAGGATGATAGCAATACCAAACACGGCAGAAGTAATCTTAGAAACCGTTACTAGTTCTTTTTCGCTAGCCGTACCTTTACGAACGATTGGTTCATAGAAGTTCTTAACAAAGATACCCGAGTTACGGTTTAGACCAGAATCCATTGAAGACATTGTCGCTGCAAACATCGCCGCAACTAGAAGGCCAACCATACCTGCTGGCATGTACTCTTGTACGAAGTATAGGTAGGCAAAGTCACCCGCTTTCTTACCTGCTTCTGGGTAAGCTGCTGCTAGGTCGACACCTTGACCTGCAATGTACCAAGAAGGCATGAACCAGATAAATACACCACAAAGCATTAGCACACACGCTAGTAGCGCCGCTTTCTTCGCGTTCTTTGAGTCTTTAGCCGCTAGGTAACGGTAAGAGTTAAGCATGTTGTTAGTAATAGAGAACTGCTTCACGAAGATGAAGAATGCCCAAATGCTGAAGATGCTTAAGTAGTTAATGTTGTTACCAGAAAGGAAAGAACCGCCTTCCGCTACAGGGAAGTTATTCACGATTTCACCAACACCGCCACCTTGAACAACAGCAACAACAGCACATGTCACGGTTACTGCCATGATGATAACCATCTGCATAAAGTCAGATGCAATTACCGCCCATGAACCACCCGTTACAGACATTGCCAATACAACCAAACCGGTAATCCAGATAGTTGCTGTCATGTCGAAACCGAAGATACCAGAAGCGATGATTGCTAGTGCGTTTAACCATACACCGGCAGAAACAACACTGTTTGGCATTGAAGACCAAGTGAACACTTGTTCGTTAGTCGCACCGAAACGCATACGAATTGCTTCGATTACCGTTACTACACGTAGTTGACGGAACTTTGGAGCAAAATATGCGAAGTTCATGAAGTAACCAAATGCGTTGGCTACGAAGATGACCGCTACTGCAAAACCATCGTTATACGCTTTACCTGCCGCACCGGTGAATGTCCATGCACTAAACTGGGTCATAAAGGCGGTTGCACCAACCATCCACCACAACATGTTACCGCCCCCGCGGAAGTAGTCACTGGTGGTACTTGTAAATGTTCTAAACATCCAACCTATCGCAATCAAGAATAGGAAATAAATGCCGACAATAATCGTGTTGAGTTCCATCGTGTATCCTTTGTCCGTTGTATTTTGTTACGAGGACTATAGGAAATCTCAAACTTTATTTGTAGTACAATAATCTAAATAAGTGATGGCGATCTTATTTTGATTGATTAAGTTAATTATATATATGACATAGGATGGAATATGGCCAATCCATTAAGGAAATTACTGGTGTTTGAGATGAAAACTCAAAAAACCAAGACCAAAGAACATCATACCCATTAAAATCAAAGACTTATAAAAAAGCGAGACTTTGCACACTTATTAACAAATACAACCAAACACATATAGATATAAAATTCTCAAAAATAATAAAAGCCAAATCAGAGCTGAATCACCCTCATTTATCACACAATAAACCAGTGTTTTATATCAATTGAGAGTAGCTAATTCTATTAGAATTCTACGTAAGTTACTCAATATAGAAGCCACATATCTTGTTGAGATGATGATGGATTCAAAAGATAAAAAATGAAAAATCATGGATGGTGCATAATTATTTGAGGAGAGATCGAGTGTCTAAAACACAAATCTCGCCGCAATATTCTCTTAATTACGATGGTAAAAAGAACTACCGCTAAACGTATACAAGAAAAATTGCCTTAAGAAAGAGTTAATCGGGAGTGAACCAAAACCGTGCTACACATGGTGCAACACACTTCTTAAAAACAAAAAAAGCATTCACTTGGTATACCTTTTTGACTGGTTTTGATGAACCTATAAATGGTTCATCGGGACGTTTAAGTGGTTCACATAATAGTTGAAACACCCGTTTAGCTTAACGGTGGTTAGCGTCTTGCAGGTGAGCCGCTGACATGTTCGCATATAACTCGTTGTGTTATAGGACGCTCGATTATCAAGCCAAAATTTTCTCCCATATGAATTAACAGAACGGCGAGCATATGGTGGTGAGTTTATATCTAGGAAATCAGCCAAAATAAAACTGGATCTGTGTCCATTTACACCCAGCTCAAAAAAAGACCAGAATCACACTATTTCCGAAACAATATGGTTAAAACAAGATCGAAGTCTAGTTAGAAGACTTTCACTTGTGATCGCTCCCCGCTTCCAAGTCATCGTTAATTGAAGAATTATTGTCATACAATATTCTATATTCATCTACCAAACGTAAGGACATGTGGAATGCGATCAATGAAAGATATCACTCAAGACGCTATCGATATCGTTAAACCCTCTATCGACAAGCTGTTTGAAAGAACGAATAGAAAAGAACTGCATATTGTCGTTATGAATCCACACCTCAAGCCTTGGGAAGCCTCTTTTGAAGACGCCATTCTATATGAAGAGTCGTTAGGAGCTCCTGACAACTGGACAATCAAGTTTGATCACCTTGCCCGTAAGAAAGCACAACAAGCGTGGCGAGAATCGACAAGCAATCTAACACTGCACTCCCAACACCCATCTTCACTACGTGACGAAGACTTACTGTTTTATGGTTCGTTTGTTTACGGAAACGTGGTTGTTGCCTGCAGTGGTGTACAACAATGGTATGACATGCTGATCAGTGGCTGGATAGCGGTAGCTATTGAACAGTTAGCAATGCACGAATACCAAACAGAAAAAGCAGAAAACCCTACAAAAACATATCGCTAATAATTAGAAACAGAAGGTACTTATTATGAGTAAACTATTAAAATCCATTATGCTAGCAGCCGGTATACTTGTTTCTGCAACGTCAATTGCAGCTGACTATCCAAGCAAAAACATTCGCTTAGTTGTGCCATTTGGCGCGGGCGGCGGCACCGATGCCGTTGGTCGTACTCTTGCAAATAGCGCGAAAGACATTCTTGGGCAAAATATTTCAATCATGAACCGTACTGGTGGCGCAGGCGCAGTTGGGATGAGCTTTGGTGCTCAGCAGCGTGCGGATGGTTACACATTAACAGTAGTAACACGTGAAATCGCTTCACTTCCTCAAATGGGTTTGATGCGTCATACCGCTGACGACTTTAAACTCATTCGTTTAGTTAACTTAGATCCTGCGGTCGTATTGGTTGCAGCAGATAGCCCATACAACACGATTAACGACCTGATTAAGGAAGCCAAAGAAAAACCAGGCAGCGTAAAATTCGCTTCAACCGCTGCGCCAAACTTCTACCTAATGTCTCTTGAAAAAGATCAAGGCATTAAATTAAACGCTATCCCTTACAACGGTGCATCAGAAGCAATTCCTGCTGTACTAGGCCATCACACAGACGTCACTATGGTTACTCCTGGTGAAGCTATCGCTCAACTTCGTTCAGGCCAACTAAAAGCATTAGGTGTCATGTCTGAAGAACGTATTCAGTACATTCCAGATGTTCCTACTTTGAAAGAGCAAGGCATTGATGTAGTAACAGGTACATGGCGCGGTATTGGTGCTCCAAAAGATACACCTGATGCAGTAATCGAAAAGTTGGGGGCTGCATTTGATGAAGCAATGGCAAGTGAAGAGTTCAAAACTTTCATGGCGAAAGGTGCAATGACGATTCACAATCTTGATGACAAAGCCTTCACTGAGTTTGTTGCAGAAGATACAAAATCATTGACTCAATTAATTCAATAACCTTTGTTCAGAGGCACAGCTTTTATCAGTTGTGCCTCTGTTACTAGTTTGTACCTTTCCCTTGCTTTACTTTTTAGGGGTAAACTCCATGTCTAACTCTCACTCTTACTTAAACCGAAACGTCGTTTTCCCTTCTATCATCATTATCCTTAGCGCAATCGCGTTCGCGCTGATCACTCAATTTGATCGTCCGATGTACCAAGATGCAAGTGTCGATGCAAAATTCTTCCCGATGGTGATTGTGATTGCCCAAATTGCTATCTGTATTGTTCTCATCGTTCAACACAAATTAAAAGGTGCCTCTGAACAACAAGAAGTGATGATAAGCAAGATGTCGATTTTCGGCGTTGCTTTTCTTATTGGCTACGCATTACTCATCAGTGTAGTTGGCTACCTTTATGCTAGTTTGATTGCATTTATGTTCTACCTCGTTTACTTCAAAGTGAAGAAGCCAATCTATTACGTTGTCGCCGTTGTCTTTGTGTTCGCGGTTTACTATCTATTTGGCGAGGTGTTCTACATCGCGCTTCCTGAAGCAACGTGGTCTTAGGAGGTCATATGTTTGAATATCTAATCGATGGTCTCGCAACTGCAGTTAGCTTTGCAGTGCTTCCTGTCCTTGTTTTTGGCGTACTGGGCGGCGTTATTTTAGGCGCACTACCCGGACTTACAGCGACAATGGGCGTGGCAATTCTCCTTCCATTTACCTTTGGCATGGAACCGACTTCAGCCCTTGTGATGTTAATTGGTGTATACATTGGTGGGATTTACGGTGGCTCAATTGCCGCAATTTTACTTAAAACCCCAGGAACACCGGCTTCTGCAGCAAGTGTACTCGACGGTCACACTATGGCTGTTAGAGGACAAGCAGCAAGAGCATTAAGTATTTCTGCTGTTGCATCATTTATTGGCGGGCTGTTAAGTACTATCGTCCTCATCGCGATTGCGCCTAAATTAGCGACCTTTGCACTGCGTTTTAATGCGCCAGAATATTTTGCACTCGCTCTGTTTGGTTTAACGATTATTGCGAGTGTTTCTTCGAACAACATTTTTAAAGGGTTACTTGCGGGAACCATTGGATTATTGGTTTCAACTGTTGGACTCGACCCAATCAGCAGTGTGCCAAGATTTACTTTTGACATCATGGATCTTTACAGCGGAATCAATGTCATCCCTGTCTTAATTGGTTTATTCGCTCTATCTGAGGCATTAAACCAACTAGAGAAGCTGTTCTCTGAAAAGAAAGTCGTTGCACCGAAATTTGACCACAAACTATTAAGTAAAAGTGATCTCAAAGAAATGCTACCAACGGCCATAAAAAGTGGTTTGATGGGAACAACTATCGGCTCGGTACCGGGTGCTGGTGCTGATATATCTGCATTTGTTTGTTACAACGAAGCAAAACGTTCGTCTAAGAACCCAGAAGAGTTTGGTAAAGGCTCGGTTCGTGGCCTTGCAGCCGCTGAATCTGGAAACAACGGCGTAACGGGTGGCTCGCTAGTTCCGTTATTAACACTAGGTGTTCCTGGAGATGCCGTGGCAGCGGTTCTTCTTGGTGCACTTATAGTACAAGGACTCACACCAGGCCCACTGCTATTCGCCCAAAACCCCGAAGTGGTTTATGGCGTGTTCAGCTCAATGTTGGTCGCTAACCTTGTGATGTTAGTGATTGGTTTAATGGGTATTCGCTTCTTCTGTCGAATCATTGAAGTACCGAAGATCATCATGATTCCAATCATTGTCTTCCTTTCAATTGTCGGCGCTTACGCAATTAACAACTCGATGTTTGATGTGGGTATTGCAATCGGTTTCGGTCTACTTGGCTTTATCTTAACTAAACTGGATATCCCTTCTTCACCGATTCTGCTTGCGATCATCTTAGGGCCAATGGCAGAAACAAACCTTAGAAAATCACTGCTGATGTACGATGGCAGTTGGTCTTTCCTTTATGAGCGTCCTATTGCTCTCGCGTTTATCGTGTTAGCTGTATTCTCGGTTTATTCAACGTTAAAAATGAAGAAAAAGCAGAAACAAAAGCAAACTTACGAACATCATGATTAGCCGCTTGTTTAAGCTAGAATATTGAAACAACTCAAAGCCAGAGACAACAGTCTCTGGCTTTTTTCATACATGAAAGCAGCCAATTTTCGTAAACGGTAGACAACAAAAAAGGTATGCACTTGGCATACCCTTTTAAGTCGTTTATCCGAGCGTAATGCTGTTCATCTCTATATGAGGTGACTCATCTACCTACGCTCTAGATTATTTCTATTACGCCGTCGCCAGACGGTGGTTGGCATCTTGCAAGTGTGCAGCAGACACAACTCGTGCCTTATCACTATCACCAGCCATGATTGCTTCATAGATTCTACGGTGTTCATTGATACACGTGCTTCCTTCTTCAGAAGAGTGCACGATGAAGTTCACGAACATCGTAGTCAAGATATTGCCGAATGGCAGGTAGAAGTCATTACCTGTCGCATTAAAGATCAAGCTATGAAAACGAGTATCAATATCTGTCCAACGCTCTTGATCAAATACTTCAGCCTCATCCACTTCTACCATTTTTTGGAAGATTTCTGAAAGTTCAATGCGTTGTTCAGCCGTTGCAAATTTAGCCGCCAGTGCGCACGCTTCAGGTTCAATCGCACGGCGAAGGCCTAAAAACTGAGAACAGAATTGATCTATGTCGGTTAGACCATCCATCCATTCAATCAGCTGAGGATCAAGAAAGTTCCAATATGCGCGGTCGACTACACGAGTACCGATTTTCGGGCGGGACTCTAACAAACCTTTAGAAGTTAATAGTTTAACTGCTTCACGTAGTGCCGTTCGGCTAATACCAAACTGTTCACATAACGCCATTTCACCAGGAATAATAGAACCTTGCGGCAGATCGCCAGACAAGATTCCACGAGCGATTTCACGCGCTACTTGCACGTGCAGGCTACGCTTCGAGCCCGAAATTGAATTAAAAGTGCTAACCATAAGTTCACTTATTTTATATGTTATGTTTATGTATTATTTAAGGATTACTATAACAGTATTTCAACCTACAGCCAATTGAGTAAAATCCAAACGAATCACAACCTGCAAATTTTTATAATCAGAGATTTAAAAAACATCCTGTGAGAAACGTTATCTTAAATCACTCATAAATCCGTACTCAAAACTAACCCTCTTTGTATCGGTATGAAAACCACCAGCACAGCCTCGAAAAACCATGGGAAAAAGGTACACCTTTAGAAGCGCAATTCATTAACCGCCAGAGATTATTAAATGAGATCCCCTTCCCAAATTACATCAGCCTCTGTCCTACACGCATAAAAAAACCGAGCAACTCACAACGAGTTACTCGGTTTGACTTATTTCCGATATTCTTTGTCATCGACATTAATTTCGTTCAGTTACTTAGATGCGAACACCCTTACAATCGAACATGATATGGCGCTTCGTTCCCGCAAAGCACCACATCAGCACACACCATCGTTAAACGGTATGTGTGTTGATCATTTACAGTTGAGCGAATGACCCTTCCCACGAGTATGTCTCACCCGCGAACTCAACAGCGTGAGTTGCTTGCTGCGTGTCTTCAGCTTGGTTTGAAATACCGTAGTGGTAAGTGTTACCAGAAGTAGTCTGAATGCGAACAACAGTCCCGACACTGTTATGGCCCACAACAGATACTGATTTAACCAGACCACGAGCGCCTACAGAGGCTTCGATAGACTCGTTAAAGTAACCATGCGTTTCTAGTACAGAAGCAAACACGTGGTTTTGACCAGACTGACGTAAGATAAGCGCAGGCTCACTCTTAAGGTTGAAGTCTGGATCGTTAGCACCAGTGCGAGCAAAAATCACTTCGCTGCCCGCATTCGCGCTGGTTACTAGGCTGTAGTAACTGCTGTCATGTAGCCAGCTTACTAGAGAGCCCTCTTCGTTCACTTTGCCTGAAGCAACGTTCCATAAATGTTGGTAACCGTTGTCTTCACCTAATGGCTTAAGCGTTGTTTCCATGTTGTAATCGAAGTCAGTGCGAATGATTTGACCCGAGTGGTGAACGGGTAAGTCGTACTGGTGCTCAGCGTCAGCTTCGATGCGGTACACATCAATTACTAGCGGTTTTTCGAACTCAGGTAGTTCAGCAAGAATCACGCTGCGTTGCATGTCTACGCCAGTGTAGTACTCAGAAATGGTGCCGCTCATGCCTTGTAGAGACTGGTCGTCTGCTACGAAGAAGTGCTTCTGACCAAACTTAGACTCAGCCAGTGCTGTGTTGAAGTTGTTCTGCGTTTTCTGATCAACCGTTACTGTGTTGTGAGCAACCGTCTGCTTACAGTAAGACTTGTTCTCTGGGATGTAACGACCGCCAAACTTAGGCTCCACGTTTACCCAACGACCGAAGCCGTAATCGTGCAGCACTTCGTGGCCACGGTTGAATACGCTTAGGTGTAAGCCATCGTAGTGACCGTGGTCTAGCGCAGAGTGATACTGGTGGTCAGAACCGTGCTGACCAAACCAGATCAACGCCATGGTATCGTCGTCTTGCTCATCACGGTGACGAAGAATGCTAACGCCGCCTTTCTCACCTTCAGGGCCGTCGGTAACGAACAGGCTACCCCAGTTGAATGGTTTGATTTCATCAGCTGCTTTAACAGCATCAGACAATGTTTTACCTGAAGCATGAACCCAAACGTTTTGTTGGTGGTTAGCCATACCAAGCAGAGTTTCAGTCTGCTCGTAACGGTGGTAACACACAGACGTTGCCATGATAACGCCTTCATCGTTGATAGAGATTGTCTTCGATGAATCGTTCAGCGCTGGCAATGTACCGTCTGGGAATGCGGTTTTGAATACAGAGTAAGACGTTGTCTTGATCACTGAATCGTTGAATTCATAGATACCAACTTCAGGCTGACGACGTTCAATCGCTTCTGCGAACAGGTAAATTGGACGTAGAGAGAAACGGTGGTAGTAAGGACCTTCCATGTAGTAGCCGTCTGGCGAAAACAGTTGGTCAAGTTGCGCTAAGAAACCGCCGCTTACTTTGTCTAGTTTCAGGCCGTAAAGCGCTTTGTCTACAGACTCTTGATCGTTGATTGCGTAACCACAGATACCTACTGCTGCCACCGCCCATAAGCCGTGGTTGTGTACGATATCGAAGTCGTGTGCGTAAGTCACAACGAACATTTCGATCATTTGCTTAAGAAGATCGTCTTCGATCAGACGTTTTTGCTCTTCAGAGATCGTGTGGTAAATACAGCTGTACGCACAAGAAGCGTAAAGCATCCACATGTTCTCGTTCAACGTTTGGTGGAACAACTTACCCGGAGGGTTAGAGTCACGGCTTACGTTGCTTTCAAGCGTTGGGTATACCGTCGCGTACGCAGTTAACATATCAACGATGTAGTCACGGTATTTTGTTTCCTCAGTGATAAGGAACAAACGGCCGGCTAGATCCATGTGGATGTAGTTTTGCTTGTGACGGTTATGTTCGTAACCGCCGCCTTCACCGTGACCTGGAACTTCAATGCCAACTTCAACCATGTAAGCGTCAGTTTGTTTAATATCGCGAGTCAGTGCGTTACCTAAAAGGCTATCCTTGCCAAGTTCTTTACGAAGCTCTGCTGCTTCATCAAAGTTAAGTAAAAGTGGTTGATAGCTCATTATTATTTCCCCTGCTCTGCTGTGCTTGCTAATTCTGGGTTTAAAATTATTTCTACTGAGTAGAAGCCTGTCCAGCTGTATACTTTGCCGTTCAGTTCTACCTTGTGTTCAGTGTTGTCAGTCGCACCAAGTTGGTTGCTGATCATCACGGTCACATTTGATTTTTCTGTGCTGATTTCGACGACTGAACCTACATTTGTATGCGCGACAACCTTGATGTCTTTCACAACGCCGCGAGCATTGACTGATTGCTCGAATTCTTCGTTGAAGTAACCGTGCGTTTCAACAACAGAAGCAAACAGTGTTGTTTCGCCTTTGCTGCGTAGAATGAATGCAGGCTCTGAACGTAGGTTGAAGCTTGGGTCGTTAGCGCCAGTGCGAGTAAAGATCACTTCAGCATTGTCGTTAGACGTTGCACCTAGCCAAGTGTAGTACGTGTTGTTTTGTAGCCAGCTTACAAGTGCTGTGCCCTTCACTTCACCGCTTGCCACGTTCCATAGGTGTTGGTAACCGAAATCGTCACCTAGAGTGTTTAGCTCTTTGTTTACTTGGTATTCAAAGTTAGTGCGAACAATCTGACCTTGATATTGGTGTGAGTAGTCGTACTGATGCTCACCTTCACCGCCTTTCTCAGAATCTAAACGGTAAAGATCTAATAGTAGCGGAGATTCTAATTCTTCAAGGTTTAGCATGAACACGCTGCGTTGCATGTCAAAACCTTCGTAATGATCGTTAGCAAATGCGCTCATGCCATTGATTTGCTCGTCTTCTACTTTGAAGAAGTGTGGCAAGCCGTGTACTGCATCTGCACGTTCAACGTCAAAGTTGTTCTGACATTTTTCATCAATCGTTACTGCGTTATGTGCAATTGTTTGACGAGCGTAAGATTTGTTTTCGTCTAGGTAACGGCCGCCGAATTTAGGCTCAACGTTCACCCAACGACAGAAGCCGTATTCACGCAGTACTTCTTGACCACGGTTGAAGAAAGAAATACCCAGCGTATCAAAGTTACCGTGACCCATGCCGTGTTGGCCGTAGTTCATCACTAACTGAGAAACGTCGCCTTTCTTATCCTGCATACGGATAAAGCCTTGCGCGCCGTTGTGACCTTGAGGGCCTTCGTTCAATTCAACACTTGGCCAGAAAGGCATGCCGATTTCTTGCTCAGCAGACGCCGCTTCATAAGCTTTAGATAGCTCAAGACCACATGGGTGCATCCAAACTGCGTCTTGAATCTTCGCCATACCAAGAATGTTTTGGTCAACGCCGTTTTCAGATGAGTAATGTTTGCTGTAAACGCTCACTGCAACCTGAACACCCATGTCTGTAATACCCATTGTGCGAGATGCATCGTTCAGAGCTGGGAATTCGCCGTTCGGGTAAGCCGTCGCAAGCATCGCTTGTACTGTGTTACCAATCACGCCGCCTTTGTAGTTGTAGATATCCACTTCAGGCATATGACGGTGAATCACTTCAGCGAACACACACGTTGGACGAATCGCATAACGGTGGTAGTAAGGACCTTCCATGTAGTAGCCAGACGGTGCAAACAGCTGAGAAACTTGCGCTAGGAAGCCGCCAGTGTCGTTACGGTCAATGCCGTACACCGACATTTCAAGGTACTCACGCTTGCCAAGAGCAAGACCACAAATACCGACAGCCGCTACTGCCCAAATACCGTGATTGTGAATTCGGTCGAAGTCGTGTGCGTATTTAACCGTGAACATTTCTAACATTGGTTCAAAAATGCGAGACTCAATATTGTCGCGTTGTTCTTGTGTCAGGGTTGAAGCAACACAAGAGTAAGCTAAGCTTGAGAACATTAACCAGCAGTGTTCGTTCAGGATTTGGTGGAACAAACGACCTGTAGGGTTAGTGTTTTTCTGTACGTGGTAATCAAACGTTAGGTATTTGTCTGCGTACTCTTCTAGTAATTCTGTAACAAAGTCAGCGTACTTTTGCTCTTTAGTGATCAAGAACATGCGACCAGCTAGATTCATGTACGTGTAATTTTGCTTATGGCGGTTATGTTCGTAACCACCAGCCTCACCATGACCTGGGACATCAATAGGTAAACGCATGAATGCTTCTAGATCTTTCGCGTTCGCTGCAATGGTTTTGCCCATTAAGCTAGAACGGCCCACTTCAAGGTGAAGTTGCTCTATTTCAGCTTCAGTCAACAATACTGGTTTAGTCGTCATATTCTTTGTCACCCTCAATAAAGAGTTTATCTGCTTAAACTTTGATTAAATTTTCAAACTCCATATAAAGTAATACAATATGAGCTTTAATTATACCTATTCGTCGCCAAATGATGAGTAGAGTCACACTATTAGTCATAAGTCATTGATGTAGCTGACTAATGGTAAATATCAGCCATTTATTAAGTTGTTGATTTATTTACGCTATATGAAGTATCGCTTGATCAATATCACACAAATTTAGATATATTGTATTACAATTAGGCTCATTCCCTTATGATGGATGCAAGTTAAGTAACACTTAAAAGATTTAAACAGATTAGGAGATACACAATGAACTCTTTCTTTATCCTAGATGAAAACCCATGGGAAGAACTTGGTGGCGGCATTAAGCGTAAAATCGTTGCTTACACTGACGATCTAATGGCAGTACACCTATGTTTTGATAAGGGCGCGATTGGCCACCCTCATACTCACGAAATCCATGACCAAATCGGTTACGTAGTTCGTGGTAGCTTCGAAGCTGAGATTGAAGGCGAAAAGAAAGTCCTTAAAGAAGGCGATGCTTACTTCGCTCGTAAACACATGATGCACGGTGCAGTTGCACTAGAGCAAGACAGCATCCTTCTTGATATCTTCAACCCTGCGCGTGAAGATTTCCTAAAATAATAAACAGCGCAACCTCAGTTGCTAAGGTAAGCATATGAAATCATTAAACATCGCGGTCATTGGCGAGTGCATGGTTGAGCTACAAAAGAAACAAGACGGGCTTAAGCAAAGTTTCGGTGGCGACACACTAAATACTGCACTTTACTTGTCTCGCTTAACAAAAGAGCAAGATATCAACACGAGCTACGTAACAGCACTAGGCACTGACCCATTCAGTACCGACATGTTAGAAAAGTGGCAAGCGGAAGGTATCGACACTAGCTTAATTGCTCAGCTTGATCACAAACAACCAGGGCTTTACTACATCGAGACCGATGAAACTGGTGAACGCAGTTTCCACTACTGGCGTAATGATGCTGCAGCAAAATTCATGTTTGACCAGGAAGACACACCTGCTCTACTTGACAAGTTATTCTCTTTTGATGCGGTTTACCTAAGTGGTATTACGCTTGCTATCTTGACAGAGAATGGACGCACACAGCTATTCAACTTCTTAGACAAATTTAAAGCTCAAGGCGGCCAAGTATTCTTCGATAATAACTTCCGTCCAAAACTTTGGGAAAGCCAACAAGAAGCGATTTCTTGGTACTTGAAGATGCTTAAGTACACAGACACGGCTCTACTGACGTTCGATGACGAGCAAGAGTTGTACGGCGACGAAAGCATTGAACAGTGTATTGCACGTACGTCTGAATCTGGTGTGAAAGAGATCATCATTAAACGTGGTGCTAAAGACTGCTTAGTAGTTGAAAGCCAAAGCGCTCAGTACGTTGCTCCAAACCCAGTAGACAACATTGTTGATACTACAGCGGCTGGCGACTCGTTCAGCGCGGGCTTCCTAGCTAAGCGCTTAAGCGGTGGCAATGCACGTGATGCAGCGTTAGCAGGTCATATTGTGGCAGGGACTGTGATTCAGCATCCAGGTGCTATCATTCCTCTAGAAGCGACGCCTGATCTGTCTCTATAATTACGCACTTTAACTATTAATCAAGGGTTTGCTTAGTTGAAAGCAAGCCCACATTTAACGTGAGAAAGAATTCATGACGACATTAAATGAACAACTAGCAAACCTAAAAGTAATTCCTGTAATCGCTATCAACCGTGCTGAAGACGCTATCCCTCTAGGTAAAGCACTTGTTGAAAACGGCATGCCATGTGCAGAAATCACGCTACGTACAGAATGTGCAATCGAAGCGATTCGCATCATGCGTAAAGAATTCCCAGACATGCTAATTGGTTCAGGTACTGTACTGACTAACGAGCAAGTTGACGCATCTATCGAAGCTGGCGTTGATTTCATCGTAAGCCCAGGTTTCAACCCGCGCACTGTTCAATACTGTATCGATAAAGGCGTTGCAATCGTACCGGGTGTTAACAACCCAAGCCTAGTTGAACAAGCAATGGAAATGGGCCTTCGCACGTTGAAGTTCTTCCCTGCTGAGCCTTCTGGCGGTACTGGTATGCTTAAAGCACTAACAGCGGTTTACCCTGTTAAATTTATGCCTACTGGTGGCGTAAGCTTGAAGAATGTTGATGAATACCTATCGATCCCTTCTGTACTTGCGTGTGGCGGTACTTGGATGGTTCCAACTAACCTTATCGACGAAGGTAAGTGGGACGAACTAGGCAAGCTGGTTCGTGACGCAGTTGATCACGTTAACGCTTAATCTATTTTAGATTGAGTGATGAAGCCTCACCTCGGTGGGGCTTTTTGTTATCTGGCGTTTATTGCGCTGACTAACCGTAAAACACGCTCAATCAACATTATGTTTCCCCCACACCTTATCGCCTTTCTCTCTATGGGCTCGTCCAGCTCCGCGACTAAGACAGGCAATAACAAGTAATGTAAGCTTTCAATCGACTTCAGCACGCATCTAACGAAGCGTTACTGGTGCCCCCTATCGCCTATCCAGCTTCTTATCCAGCCCCTTACCCAGCAATGTTCCTTTTCGATACGTCATCAAACATCTCTCGTGGCATCTAATGAAGGTCACAATAGACAAAGTGCACCGCAAAATGTGTCCCGTCCGTCCAGTTTAACGCCCACTCAGTGACAAAAATTCCAAATATGCACCTCTATGGCACGAAAAAATGAATAAATAGCATAGAAAGGCTACAGAGCCGCAGACAAATACAAAATAGCGAAGTGAAAACAATGAGCTACACTTGAAATCCCAATACAGAATTTTTCAGTATAGAGTTCCAAATTAACGTGAATGTCGTCGCACAACACACCAATTTGTAGCACATTTGTTACGGTTATAATTAAAATCTTATAGATACGGCAAAGTAAGCGCTTTTGTTTATATTGTAATACATATAAACATTTAACCCTCAATTTATTTTAGATCTCAAACAAAATACACTCACATTTAAATTCAATTAAAACAAATACTTATATAACCACGTGTTAGAGGCCGAAAAATCAATGCGACCTAGATCATACTAAAGACATATTGTAGTACAAATAAACCTTGAGACGCGTTAATCTAAGCCCAGTTAATTATGATATTTAAAAGGCTGAAAAGATGACTATTGATACTTTTGTTGTTCTCGCCTACTTCTTCTTTTTAATCGCGATTGGTTGGATGTTCCGTAAGTTCACCACCTCTACAAGTGATTACTTCAGAGGGGGCGGCAAAATGTTGTGGTGGATGGTTGGTGCAACTGCCTTCATGACACAATTTTCAGCATGGACGTTTACAGGTGCCGCAGGACGCGCATTCAATGACGGTTTCGTTATTGTAATCCTATTCTTAGCCAATGCTTTTGGCTACTTCATGAACTATATGTACTTCGCTCCAAAGTTCCGCCAACTTCGTGTGGTAACGGCGATCGAAGCTATTCGTCAGCGCTTTGGTAAAACGTCTGAACAGTTCTTCACATGGGCAGGTATGCCGGACAGCCTTATCTCTGCAGGTATCTGGCTAAACGGTCTAGCTATCTTTGTAGCAGCGGTATTCAACATCCCAATGGAAGCTACCATTGTGGTAACGGGTATGGTTCTAGTATTGATGGCAGTAACCGGCGGCTCTTGGGCGGTTGTTGCTTCTGACTTCATGCAAATGCTTGTAATCATGGCCGTGACAATCACTTGTGCGGTAGCAGCTTACTTCCACGGTGGCGGCTTAACTAACATTGTTGCTAACTTCGACGGCGACTTCATGTTAGGTAACAACCTAAACTACATGAGCATCTTCATCCTTTGGGTTGTATTCATCTTCGTGAAGCAGTTCGGTGTAATGAACAACAGCATCAACGCATACCGTTACCTATGTGCAAAAGACAGTGAAAACGCACGTAAAGCGGCAGGCCTAGCATGTATCCTTATGGTTATTGGTCCACTAATTTGGTTCCTACCACCTTGGTACGTTAGTGCATTCATGCCTGAGTTCGCTGAGCAATACACATCAATGGGCGACAAAGCCGGTGATGCTGCTTACCTAGCATTCGTACAGAACGTAATGCCAGCAGGTATGGTTGGTCTTCTTATGTCAGCAATGTTCGCTGCGACAATGTCTTCTATGGATTCAGGTCTGAACCGTAACGCTGGCATCTTTGTAATGAACTTCTACAGCCCGATTCTTCGTCAAAACGCGACTCAGAAAGAGCTGGTTATTGTCAGCAAGCTAACCACTATCATGATGGGTATTATCATCATCGCGATTGGCTTGTTCATTAACTCTCTGCGTCACTTAAGCTTGTTCGATATCGTAATGAACGTAGGTGCGTTAATTGGCTTCCCAATGCTTATCCCTGTACTACTTGGTATGTGGATTCGTAAGACGCCTGACTGGTCTGGTTGGTCTACGCTAATCGTTGGTGGCTTCGTTTCTTACATCTTCGGTATCTCGCTTCAAGCAGAAGACATCGAGCACCTATTTGGTCTAGAAACAGCGCTTACTGGCCGTGAATGGAGCGACTTGAAAGTGGGTCTTAGCCTAGCTGCTCACGTAGTGTTTACTGGTGGTTACTTCATCATGACTTCTCGCTTCTACAAAGGCCTATCGCCAGAGCGTGAGAAAGAAGTTGACCAACTATTCACTAACTGGAACACGCCGCTTGTAGCGGAAGGTGAAGAGCAACAAAACCTAGATACTAAACAGCGTTCAATGCTTGGTAAGCTTATCAGCACAGCAGGTTTCGGTATCCTAGCAATGGCTCTGATTCCAAACGAACCAACAGGACGCTTGTTGTTCCTACTATGTGGTTCAATGGTACTAACCGTTGGTATCCTATTGGTTAACGCATCTAAAGCTCCGGCTAAGATGAACAACGAGTCAGTTGCTAAATAGCTAAATAAGCAGCTAACAAGTTAAACCAAAATGAAGCCCATGTTATTCGATAACATGGGCTTTTTGTTTGTCTTCGGTTTATCAAAACGGAATATGAAACGCACCTCGATCAATGCTCACAAACCATAGAAATACCTATCTCCTGCCCTCGTTTCATCTTCTTTTCCAACCTTTCCAATGGTTTGATCTCTTTCTCTGATTGTTTCTGTTACTTTGAATGACAACACAAACACAACAGACAATTACAATGAAAAAAACATCACTATTACTTGCTTCCATTGCTCTGGCACTTTCTGGTGTCGCACACGCTGACCAGCTAGAAGACATTCAAAAATCAGGTACTCTGCGTGTGGGCACCACAGGTGACTACAAGCCTTTCTCTTACTTCGATGGTAAAAGCTACTCTGGCTACGATATCGACGTTGCACAGCACATCGCGGAACAATTAGGCGTTGAATTGAAGATTGTTCGTACCACATGGAAAGATCTACTGGCCGATCTAGACGACGATAAGTACGACATCGCAATGGGCGGCATTACACGTAAAATGCAGCGTCAGTTAAACGCGGAACAAACTCAAGGCTACATGACCTTTGGTAAGTGTTTCTTGGTTGCAAAAGGCACCGCAGAACAGTACGACAGCATTGAGAAAGTGAACCTCTCTTCTGTTCGTGTGGGCGTGAACATTGGCGGTACTAACGAGATCTTTGCCGACGCGAACTTGCAGAATGCAAGCTTCACACGCTACGAGAACAATCTCGACGTACCGAAAGCAGTAGCAGAAGGCAAAGTTGATGTGATGGTAACAGAAACGCCTGAAGGTCTATTCTATCAAGTAACTGATGAACGTCTTGAAGCGGCACGCTGCGAAACTCCATTCACCAACAGTCAGTTCGGCTATCTGATTCCTAAAGGTGAACAACGTTTGTTGAACACGGTGAACTTCATTATGGATGAGATGAAATTGAAAGGTGTTGAAGAAGAGTTCCTGATCCACAACTCCCTTAAGTAACTCTTTTCAATTTATACCGTAACAAAAAAGAGGCCAGCAATGCTGGCCTCTTTCGTTATGGTTTAATGGTTCGCTTTTAGTTTAATCGTTAGATTCTAATAGCTAGCCTCCAATTTAGCGTTAACCGTGAGTGATGACATTTTGTTGCACTAACGCATCCAAAATATCCGAAGGCATGGTGCTACTTAAGGTTAGCTTTGGCGCAAGGTCTTCAACCACAATCACCTGTTCCGTAGTACCTAAGCCATCCGGGTTGATCGTAAGCTCAATATCATCCCCGTCCACTTTCGCGTCTATCTGTTTTAGCAACGCGGTCATGTCTGGAGATGTATTTTTAAGCTCCGGCAACACTTCTCTCAAGTCAATGCTGTCCCCTTCCGACAAATCAAAGTCGGTAATCGTATCTTCAACACCATCTTCGATGTTAAGCCATACGAACGAGTCCATACCATCACCACCAGTCAGAATGTCTGAGCCTCCGCCGCCAATCAGGGTGTCGTTACCGTCACCGCCAACAAGCGTATCGTCACCTGCGCCACCTTCAAGTCGATCATTCCCTGAACCACCCGTTAAGTCAGTCGCATTAGCACCAGCCAGTAACTGAACATCATCGGTTTCCGAAGCCAAGTTAATATCAACTGCGTTAGACACAATGTTCAAGTTAAGGTCAATCGATGCAGAGGTTGCTGTATCGTTGTTGTCAGTCTCTTCAGAAACCGCCTCGACTTTCAGTGTGTAGTTACCTGGAGTTTGAGAAAGCCCAACCGCTTGCAAGCTTTCAATTGCATCTGCCGTTGCTACCCAAACACCACCGCCAAGATCCGTCACAGAACCCGCAGCACTGGTGATTTGAGCGCCAGCAGGTACATCACTGATATGCAGCGTTAGCTCTTCTGTAATGTCCGTTAAGGCTGCGATAATCCCAACTAAAGGAATGCCACTCGCACTCACAGACTGACTCGCAGTAATGTTTCTCACGTAGTTAGTCGCACTATCGATAGACAGGGTTGGTGCATTCGCCACTGGCGTCACCGCGATGTTGTAAACCACAGGTGCTGTCTCTATCGCAATACCTGAAGGGTTGCCGCTGTCTTTGGCAACAACTTCTAATCCAATGCTATTGGTTGGAGACAGGCTCGCATCAAGGAAAACACCATTTGGACTGGTTGGCGTATCAATCAACGCATTCAGGTCACTCAATGTCCCCACTAAGATGACTGAACCCGTGTTGTTGCCGTTAACAACAACCGTCGTCACTGCTGGAAGTGATACATTCAATGTACCGTAATCCACCGTCAGCGTGACGGTCATCAGATCATCAGAAAATGTATCTACATAATCAGGGTCACTGACATTGATACCACTCAACAGTTGACCAGCATCCTCGTCAATAACCGTAGTGACACTGTCACCATTAACGACCGGTGTATCGTTCACTCCATCGACAATCGCGGTGATCTCCGCTGTATCCGTTAGGAAGTCATTAGCGCCGTTGGTTGTACCATCATCCTCTACGGTATAGGTAAACTTAACGTTGCCGTTGTATTCATCAGCTGCCGTAAATACCCAGTATGGGCCAGTGATCGTAGCATCATCAGCACCACCTACGTTCTCGAAGCGTTGTAGTTGACCTTGGCCTTCATCGAGCGCCAGATTAGTCACGGTAATCGTGTCGTTTTCCGGATCGCTCGTCGCAGCAATTAAATCGCCCTCTTTGATGATCAACTGACCTTCTTCAAGGATGTTGCCTAAGTCGATGTCCGTTGCTACAGGAGCGTCATTCACTTCCGTTACTTCAAGACTAATTTCAGCACTGTCGGTTAGGAAGTCATCCGCGCCATTAGTTGTACCGTCATCAGTAATTGAGTAATTGAATTTAACGTCACCGTTAAAGTCGTTGTCCGCTACAAATAGCCAGAATGGTCCGGTAATCGCCGCGTCATCGGCGCCACCTGCATTTTCAAAGCGGGTTAGTTGGCCTTGTCCCTGAGTCAGAGTTACACCAGTTACTGTTAAGTTGTGGTTTTCTGGGTCAGAGCTTGCTGCAATTAAATCCCCTTCAACAATGACGATTTGACCATCTTCTGCAATCGAACCTAAATCAACGTCTGTCGCGACAGGTGCATCATTCACTTCCGTTACGATGAGGCTAATTTCAGCGCTATCGGTCAAGAAATCATCCACACCATTGGTTGTGCCATCATCGATAATGGAATAGTTGAATTTCACATCACCGTTGAAATCATTATCTGCAACGAACAGCCAGAATGGTCCGGTAATCGCCGCGTTATCGGCGCCACCTGCGTTTTCAAAGCGCGTTAATTGGCCTTGTCCTTGAGTCAGGGTTACACCCGTAACCGTCAGGTTATGGTTTTCAATGTCAGAACTTACTGAAATCAAGTCTCCTTCCACAATCACTATTTGACCATCTTCAGCAATCGAACCTAAATCAACATCAGTTGCCACAGGAGCGTCATTCACTTCCGTTACTTTAATGGTGAAAGTAGTTTGGTTGGTCTGTGCTGTATTCGGATCACCCGCATCAATCAAGCCATTATTACCGCCGTCATCGAGTGTTGCATTAATCGTGACTAAACCACTCTGGTTGAGATAGTTCTGGTCTGGGTCTGGTTTGAAAGTCACGGCTCCATTAGTCAATGCGGTATTGATGTCGGCTTCTTTACCGGTAATCACCAATGAGCCACCAGGTTGCAATACAAACGTCACGTCAGGTGAGCTCGTAAACTCAAACACACCTTGCGCTCCCGGAAGTGTTTGATCGACTTGCAACGTAAGAACATACGGAGCGTCTGGATTATCAAAGTTAGCATCAACGTCGTAGATACTAAAGTTGTCGATAGCAACACTAATGTCTTCCGATGTTTCAATATTCGTTACGTTCACAAAGATCGGTTGATCGTTAATAGGATCAATCACCAGATCAACATCGAAGCTGGTTGGCGTCCCCAAATATTCGGTGTTATCAGCGTCAGTATCCACAGAGCGAACGGTAATCTGCAGCGGGCCATTAATGCCTAATACATTACCCGTATCGCTATTGTGTTCACCTGAATTGAATACGATCTTATCGAGCGACTGTGCAGGAACATCAAGTGTCCAAAGCTGCGTAACTGGATCATAACTAGCCAAGGTTGTGCCGTCTGGATAATAGATAGAGGCATCTTGAGGAACGCCCGCAACTTCTACTCGAAGTGTCTCTGGTGCATTCTCGGTATAAGTGCCGTTGCCCGTTGCAGATAGCTCTTTATCCAAAATCGTCGCATTGATTTCGATATCAATGTTTTGACCTTCGTTACCTGTCACAGAATCTGTTGGATTAGTATCAACATCATCACCCACAGGTACCACATGCAGCTTAAAGCTTGGCAGATTTGATGCTGCAGTAGGCACACCCAACAAAGATTCTTGAGTAAATACGGCAACACCAAATTCAGCCGTACCACTGAAGTCCTTAGGCGGTAAAATCGAAATCTCACTCAAGTCGAACGATAACCCTGATGCTTGAGGTAGTTGAACACTCCACTCACCACCACCATTATTCTTCACCGTGTATGCCGAACCAGCATCTGCACGCATCTGGAAGCCATCAGGTACATCTGTAAACTTAATCGACACAAACTGTTCTGAGCCATCAAGGTCAGTCAGTGCAATCGATACAGGCCCTGTGCCCGACAAAGAAATCAGCTGGTCCTCAGTACCCGTAATCTCGATAACATCAGGATCGCTACCCGGGCCAGTGACAGACACGTCATCCACCACAGGAACGACTTCAAAACTGACATTGGTAGAGAAAGTATCGGTATCAGTCGCGCTGCCAGTTGGCGAAGCTGCATCATTGTATGTAGCAGTATCGGTAATCGTCCCGCTGACATTCACTTGCACCTGATTTACGTCATTATCTGTTGGGTAATTTAACGCCGGTCGGAATAGTACATTATCCAACGCGCCTGCATTAATCTCAGCTTCATTAAAGGTCACCGATGTGCCAAGCGATACCCCTGCGCTGGTATAGAAAGCCCCAACACTCGTGTCATTTAACGTCAGTGTGATAGAGGTGAATTTTTCGTCACCACCTTCAACTCCGCTTACTTGGTCATCAATGGTCGAGCTGAAATCAAGTTGGATATAGGTATCTTCGTAGCCGACTGGATCTTGCCCTGCTTGACCGTCGGTATCGACAGGGTTAAACGAATCGTCAAGCGAACCAACGACAGTAACGTCAATATCTGGGTTACCTTCAACATCAGGAGCAACTTTAATGACTACTTCTGTCACTAGAGTTTTCTCATCCCCCGACAATACGTCTTTAGTTACTATCGTCAACGGCAACCTAAAGTCGCCGGAGTAGTCGGCTGGTAAGTTAAGCAGTAGTCCAGAGAGGTCGGTCGAGACCCCTTGATCGACGGTAGTCTGGAATACATATTTGCCATTAACAAAGTCTAGGTCGCTGCTTCCCGATAAACTAATTGGGAAGGTGACTTCGTTCACCGCTCCTGGATTAATGGTCACACTGTCATCAATAATGATGGTCACTTGATCAGTTGAGTCATCTTCGCCCGAGAAAGTAATTAAACCATTCAATGCCGTACCTAGATCTAACTGGGTGTCCTCAATCGCATCAACAACACTGTCTGGTGTTATATCAATATCGGCTGCAACCTTAGTACTCCCAGCCACCACTTGAGGGAATGACAGAGTGACTTCTCCGTCCCTACGAGCGGCCGTAGATGACTCAACCTCAGCACCATCACCTCGGTCTATTACCGTGCTAAAGATATCCATCTTGATGTCATTGAACCCTCCTGCCCCGCTGTTTCCTGAAGGAAGAACAAGGCCGTTCGATGCACTGATGCTAAATATGTCTTCATTCGTTACAACCCAGCGCCCATTGCCTTCATAAGCAGCGCCAATAACGAGCAGTTGATTGAGTACAGCATCTGATAGCTCCGAACCGTCCACGTTTGTTAATTCAATAACTAACTGGTCAACTTCTTCGATAGCGGACGAAGCATCTGTTTCTTGATATCGAATGACGAACTCATCCGTAACCGATGTATTATCGCTGTTGGTTGTGAACTTAAGCACGCCAGTGTTTGCATCAGCAACTACGGTTGCTAGTGCTCCAGTACCCAGCACATCATCGACGATAAGCTTGTTGCTAGCGTCTTTCGGCTCAACGACTGGACGTACGATAACATCAATCGAGCCCGTGATTGTAGCGGTAGCGATGCCCTGACCAGGATCAGTCGCATCAACATACTCATGATCTCGCTCTTCGATCATGACAACCGTATTAAGCGTAAAGTCGGTGCTCGAGTCTTGTTCAGGTGTGATCTGAATAAAATTATTGTTCAGTGCAATTTGAGTAAACTCTTCTGCCGTCTGTCCACTCTTCGGCGTAATGGTTAAAGTGCCTGCTGAAGCATCGTAAACCCAAGTTACATCGCCATTAACCACAACACTTTCAACATCTGTCGGAATGGCACTGATCACAATAGAAGTGAAATGCTCATCATCATCAATATAATCAGTACCCTCTGGGTGCCAATCAATACTGATCGCCGTATCTTCATCGCCATTAGTGACTGTGCTGTACGTCGCTGAGGTATCGATTCTAGGTTCGACCAACACTCGCACTTCTTGGTCAAACGTAAGCGTATGACCGTCATTCTCAGTCACGATCACTTTACCCTGAATGTGAATGTTCTCTGTTGAAGAATCGACAGGTCTGATGCGGATTCCTGAGGTTTTAACTGCGTCAGTGATGTTCGCTTCGTAGATAGGTTTAGAAAGATCGGGGCTACCACCCGGACCGGTTTCGTAACCGACAAAGTTAAGGTCAATAATGGTACCGTCACCGTCTTCCAGAATAACGCCATCAGGAATACCCGAGAGGATAACGGTTATGGATTCTGAACCATCGTCAGGTAATGGGGTTTGATCTACTGCTGCAGGATCAGGTCTTCTCTCTCCCGACAACACGGTGAAATCAAGCTCGGCGTAGCTGTCTCCATTCTGGCTCTCTTGGATCGTGGTTTGAACACCAGGTGTTGTGCCATCGGTGATTGCTGTCCAAGCCGAACCGTTTGTACCGCCATAAGGAATATCTGCAACCCCTTTAACCTCAACGTTAACCGTTTTAGTTCCTAGGATTTCTTCATCAACTTGTGCACCAGTAGAGAGGTTCGCAGTGTCTTTAACCACACCGGTTACATCAAAAGTAAAATCGACATTGCTGTGTTTAGTCGGAACAATCTCTACGTTGGCGAGATCGGAATACGCCACTTCCTGATAATCAATACCGTTAATGGTGATTGTAGGAACTGGGGTCGTAGTTCCAAGGAAATAAAGCACCGCCCCTTCGGTAATATTACTGATACGAACAAATAGCTCTTCTGAACCATCAGTGTCCACTGAGCCGTTCATTGTGATGACTTCGTCTAGCGTGAAGGCATCTTTGTTGTCCAGAGGACCTAGGTAGTCTGGGTCATCAATATTGTCTTCGTTAATACGAATCCTGTTAACACTGAATGAACCAGGATCCGCGTCGGCAGTCACATCAATGATAATATTTTGCTCAACAGAGCGAGCGGTCGTTTTGTCTAACCCGCCGTTCGCTGAGTCATCGTATGGGTTAAGCGTCTCTTCCGTAATTGCCGTCGCTTTGAACTCAATTTGTCCAGAGAAGTTGTCGATTGGGTTAACGACTGTGCTATTGATATCAGCAGATGCGATGATATAAACACCATTAACAGGCGTTAACACATTGCCATTTTGATCAAGTAACTCAAACTTCCCATCACCCTGAATCGCTTCAAGTTCATAGGTAATCGTCTCAGTATTACTGTTATCTTGCGATTCAGCATTCAGCTGCAACGTAACATTGTCTTCATCTTCATTCACTTGATACTGATAAGTACTGTTGGCGTCATCCCACGTTGCAATATCCGCTACCGCTTCAATCTCGATTCTGAAGTTTGAGTTAACGGTGTGATCCGTATTGCCATTTTTCTCAATTTCTAGCTCATAACGAACGCGCCCACCAGTTTCATCCGAACTAGCGTGTTGGTCCGGAACAAAGAACAAGTTGTCTATCGTCGCAATAGTTTGTCTTGGCTCATTCGGATTTGGAGCAAAGCTTTGTTCGAGTTGAGGAGGACCAAATATAATGCTCCCATTTGACTCAGGCACTAATTCAATGTAGTCAGCACCATCAAAGTAATAAAAAGTACCTTGATGACTATCACCTCCGTTCGGGCTTTTAATCGTCAACTGGCCAATAGATTCAGCGTTATCTTGGTCATACAGACTAACTTGCAGCGCAACTTGAGCTGGCGCATTAGGCAAACCATTTTGGTTATCTTGAATATTCTCAAGAGCCGGCTCATCGCCTGTTGCATAAGGTATGGTTGAGTCTCTACCCGCATCCTCGAAGGTCGTCACTTTCAGAGCGATTCTTGTAGAGTCCCTATCAGTAATCGTTATATCTAACGGTGTTTCAGAGGTATCTAAATCGCCATCCGTCGCAATCACATTAATCGAAAAATCGATGGTGTCTAGGCCGTCATGATCGAGATAGCCGTTAGCTCTAAATTCAACCTCGCCATTTGAGTTGATACGCAAACGCCCTAGCTCACGGGTGTCCACGCCACCACTACCATCGTCGGTTTGTTCGTACACTCGTACTTGTTGACTACCGCTATTTAAATCGAAACTGCTGCTGTACGGCCCGCTGTTTCCTGTACGGAAAACAATATCTGCACCATTACTGGTAATGCCCTCAATTCGACTCAGTACCGCGCCATCCGCGCCGACATCCGTCGCATTAGCAAACATGTCAACTTTGGAATTACCATAGCCCTGGCCTTCAATTCGTGTGATCGATTGAGTTGTCACCAATGGAACATCATCAGTCACCGTGATTTTCAAATCGATCGCGTTTGATTGGTCTTGATCAAAATCTTCTGCAACAACAGAAAAGTTAAGGTCAATTGCGTTTTCATTCGCGCCATCAGGGTGCTTAAGTGGTTTAAACAATTCAAACTGATAGCTGTTATCCGAGGTATCGAAAATAATCTCAAACACAGCTTCATTACTCGTTGCAGTTTGAGCAACGTAAGTAAATGTTGTGCCGCTTTGTGAAACAGCAAGCCACTCTAAACTTTCTCCGTTGGAGGTTAAGCCAGTCAGAACCAAATCTTCATCAACCAGTTCATACTTCACAACACCATCCGCGCCTTCATCGACAGTGAACAGGCCATTAATAATGGTGTCTTCAGATTGATCGGAACCAATACCAGTAAGATCGTCTTCATCGACAACCGTTTCACCCGTCGGCGCACTCATTACTGGCGCATCGTCTAGCACCTCGATTGGCAATACATATTGGTTAGAATCATCACCGTCACCATCAACCGCAACGACATCAAATGGAATCGTTAAGGTATTGGAATTCGGGCTTGTTGGGTGGTTTAGAGGACCTAGCAACGTAAACGTATAAGAGCCGTCATTCGCTAGCGCGAGCGTGAAGATAGGAGTTCCACTTGTCGTCGTACCTTGATAGGTCGTTGTGTTGGCGGCACCTGTGACTTCTGTAATAGAAATCGCTTCAGTTCCAGAGGTCAATGTCGCTTCAAGCGCAGAGATATTACGCAGTTCGTAAACCTCTACTTGGTCTGCACCTTCTGTGGTAACAAATGCACCTGTTGCTTGAGAAATCGCAGAGCCGAGATCATCTTCATCAACCACAAATGTGCTGGTCGCTGTCGTATCGGTAATGACAGGCACATCATCGGTGATAGTAACGGTCAAAGGTTTCATCACAGAGTCGGTATTGTCTTGGTCGACCGCGATCACTGGCAGAGTGAATACTTGATCGTTGTTGCCTTGCACAGGCAGATGATCGAGCTCTTCCAACAAAGTGAAGGTGTATTCGCCTAGCACTACACTATTAAAAGTGATGGTAAAGATATCCGTTTGAACACCCCCACTCTCAACGAAACCAATATAGGTTCCGCTGTTGGCTGGATCTTCTTTAAGCTGAACCACTAGGCCATCCGATTTCAAATCACCAGACGTGTTGAACTGAGTGGTATCAATACGGAAATAGCTCACATCATCACTTCCCGCTGTGAAAGCAATGGTTTCAGTTTGGCTCACAGGTAAGCTCGGAGATGAACCATCCACGAGATTCGCTTCTTCCAATGCAACCGTTGGTACAGTATCAATTACCGGTGGAGCACCATCTGAAATCGTCAATGTCACGGTCGAAGTAACAATATCACCGTCTTTATCTTCTGATGTCACGGTAATCGTCTTAACGATATCACCACCAGAATGATTCAGGTTTCGATTAGGCTCAAAGCGCACATCACCTTCAAGCGTGATAAACAACGAACCTTCCGTAAATACAAACTCTTGCTCACCAGTGTTGGTTTGCACCAGAGACTCTTCAGGCTGACTACCATAAGTAAATTTGGTTATGGTGGCGCCATCAGCACTTTGCGCAGGCATCACATCAAATGTCGTTGTGGTAGGTGTGCCCGTGCTTGGTTCAGTGATGCTAAGCGCACCAGACTTCATTAACTGGACATCATCGGTAATGGTTACTGAAAGCGGTTTAGACGCTGAAATATCGCCATCGGTGTCTTGCGCGTAAACAGAAAGATCAAAACTCAGATCGTTGCTTCCTAAGCCATCAACGTGATCCAAACGCTCAAGCAGCGTAAAGGTATACTGGCTAGGATTAGTATCATCAAAATCTAGGGTGAATATGATTTTCTCACCACCCGAACCATCCGTCGTAAACGCAATGTAGTCGCCAGAACCCGCAGGCTCCTCACGTAAACTCAATTCAAGGCCATCAGACTTCAACACGCCGTTGGTATTGAACAGCCCAGCTTCAACGACTATTTTTCCAATGTCATCACTGCTCGCTAGCGAGGTGATAGTCTGAGTCACACTGACAGGCGTTCCGCTAGGTGTCGAACCATCCGCAAGTAAGCTTTCCGACAAGCTGACACTTGGCACAACGTTGATTGTTGGTCCATCGCCATCAACAATCGTAAGCGTGACTGTTGATGAAAAGGTATCTTTATCAAAGTCAGAAGACGTAAACACAATCGACTTAACAATGTCGCCCGCAGAATGATCTAGATTTCGGTTTGGTTCGAACCTTACATCACCGCTTAGCGTGACAAACAATGAGCCTTCAGTGAAGGTAAACTCTTGCTCGCCATTGTTAGTTTGATCCAAGGTGATCGCTGAACCGCCACCAAAAGTAAACTGAGTAATGGTCGTCCCATCAGCACTTGGTGTAGGCATTACATCAACAGTAGCAGTGGTTGGTGTGCCAGTATTTGGCTCTGTGATGCTTAACGTGCCATCTTGCATCTGTTGAATGTCATCTTGTATCGTTACCATGACATCGCGTTTAACCGAATCATCACCATCGGTATCAACGGCGTAAACAGGCAGGTTGAAGTTGAGGCTGTTATTAAGATCACCATCAAGGTGATCTAACGCCTCAATCAAAGTGAAGGTGAACTGCCCTTTATTAACGCTATCAAAATCAATGGTGAATACATTAGTTACGTTACCGGCCCCGTCATCAGTAAACCCGATGTAGTCGCCAGGTGAAGCAGGATCTTCTTTTAACTGAACAACAAGACCATTTGATTTGAGTAGGTCGCCAGGATTGAACTCGTTGGTTGCAATTCTAAAGTGGCTTAAATCATCACTACCCACGGTATAAGTGATCGTTTGTGTCGAGCTAACCGCTGAACCACTCGGCATAGAGCCATCAGCAAGACCAACTTCCGATAGGTTAATATCTGGCACTACATCGATAACCGGATCAATTCCGTCTTTGATCGTCAACGTGACATCCGCGGTATCGGTATCGTTATCAAAATCACTGGTCGTCACGACTATCGTTCTCACGATATCGCCAGATGAATGGTCTAGATTTCTACTTGGTTCAAAGCGCACCTCACCTTCAATCGTGATGTACAGTAAGCCATCGGTTACGGTAAAAACTTGTTCTGTAGACACAGTTGGGTCTAACGTAACAGCCGTGCCACCATCGTAGATAAACTGAGTCACTTTCGCGCCATCAGCACTCTGTGTCGGCATAACGTCGATTGTTGGCGTGGTTGGCGTACCTGCTGCTATATCAGCAAGTGAAGGCTCAGTGATACTTAACGCCCCATCTTGAACGCCTTGTACATCATCGGTGATCACCACGGTCATTGGCGACATTGCAGAATCATCACCATCGGTATCAACCGCTAAAACAGGGACATCGAAACTTAGAGTATTGTTTTGTAATCCATCTGTATGGTCTAACGCTTCAAGCAGTGTGAACGTATATTGCCCTAGATTGGTTGTCGAGAAACTGATCGTGAAGACGTTGGTTTCGACGTTAGAACCGTCCTTGACGAAGCCAATGTAATTACCAGAATTCGCTGGCTGCTCTTTAATCTCAACCTCTAATCCATTCGACTTCAAAGCCCCCGAAGTATTGAACTGAGCAGGGTCAATTCTGAAATAACTAACATCGTCACTACCCTCTGAATAGGTAATAACTTGAGTCATCGCCACTGGATTGCCGGTTGGCGAAGAACCATCAGCGAGATCCACTTCTGAGAGCGTAATTCCAGGGACCAAATCGATCGTTGGAAGATCACCATCGGTAATCTTCAATGTCACGGTAGATGAGACGATATCACCATCAAGGTCAGTAGATGTAACAACAATCGTCTTAGTAATATCACCACTCGTGTGATCTTGATTTCGCACAGGCTCGAATCGTATCTCACCTTCTGTGGTAATAAATACAGAACCTTCAGTGAACACAAACTCTTGCTCGCCATTCACATTGAGATCAAGGCTTTCTGCACTGTTTCCATCAAACACAAATGAAGTGATTTTTGCTCCATCTGCGCTCTGATTTGGCATCACGTCCAGAGTATTCGATGTTTCGACGACTCCAGCAGGCTCACGACTGGTTATTGTGCCGCCTTGCATCAACTGCACATCATCACCAATAGTCACGCCAAGCTGAGAGACTAACGAATCGTCGCCGTCACTATCCACCGCATACACAGGCAGATCAAAACTCAGGTCGTTGTTGCCACGTGCATCTTGATGATCCAAGGCTTCGATTAAGGTAAAGGTGTATTCACCTAAGGTTGTCCCAGAAAAACTCAACGTAAATACTGTGGTTACCGCATTCGACGAGCTGGTTGTAAATCCGATGTAGTTGCCCGACCCTTGCGGATCTTCACGTAATTCAACAGCTAAACCATTCGATGTGAGTGCATCATTGGTATTGAACTCTGTTGGTTCAAGGCGGAAGCGGACCACATCATCACTTTGATTAGTGAAGGTGATGGTTTCGGTTTGACTTACCGCACTGCCACTTGGGGCTGAACCATCCGTCAGGTTCGTTTCAGATAAGCTAACCGTTGGAATAACATCAATGGTTGGAATATCACCATCGGTGATCGTTAACGTAACGGTTGACGTGACTGAGTCTTTGTCGAAATCGCTTGAGGTCACCACTATCGACTTAACAATATCGCCGGCCGTATGGTCAAGATCTCGATTAGGCTCAAAGCGAACTTCACCTTCGAGGGTAATGTACAGTTTGCCTTCTGCGAAGATAAACTGCTGTTCGCCTGCAATATTTTGATCGAGGGTGTTTACGACGCCATCATAAGTGAACTGAGTGATGGTCGCGCCGTCAGCACTTTGGTTTGGCATGACATCAAAAGTAGCCGTGGTCGGTGTACCAGCCGCTAAATCAGCGACGGTCGGCTCGGTAATATTGAGCGCACCACCTTGCATGATTTGAACATCATCATCAATCGTTACATTAAGCTGCGATACCAGTGAATCATCACCATCACTGTCTACCGCATAAACAGGCAGATCAAAGCTCAGATCATTGTTCGCTAGGCCAGCAACATGGTCTAGCGCTTCAAGTAGAGTGAAAGTGTATTCACCTAACGTGGCTGAAGAGAAGCTAATGGTAAACACGGGGACTTCAGCGCTCGAACCGTTGGTAATAAAGCCTATGTAAGTGCCCGGATTAGCAGAATCTTCTTTTATCTCGACCGCAAACCCATTCGATTTCAGTACACCACCGACATTAAACTCAGTTGGTTCAATGCGGAAACTCGTCACATCATCACTTTGGTTAGTGAAAGTAATCGTCTCGGTTTGACTTACTGCGCTACCGCTCGGGCTAGAGCCATCGCTAAGGTTAGTTTCAGATAGAGTAACGCTTGGCACGGCATCGATGGTTGGGATATCACCATCGGTAATCGTCAGCGTAACCGTTGCTGTCACGGGATCGTTATCGAAGTCACTTGAAGTCACCACAATCGACTTCACGATGTCTTCGCTCGTTGTGTGGTCTAAATTACGATTTGGCTCAAA
Source organism: Vibrio sp. 10N.247.311.49 (assembly GCF_041467655.1). Classification (NCBI taxonomy): domain Bacteria; kingdom Pseudomonadati; phylum Pseudomonadota; class Gammaproteobacteria; order Vibrionales; family Vibrionaceae; genus Vibrio; species Vibrio sp. 10N.247.311.49. The sequence continues at coordinate 22,526 of NZ_JBFSVA010000016.1, read as the reverse complement.
ACGCACTTCACCTTCAAGAGTGATAAACAACTCACCTTCTGTGAAGCTAAATTGCTGCTCACCATTGTCAGTTTGATCCAATGTTCGAGTTTGACCATCATACGTAAATTGAGTGATCGTCGCGCCATCGGCACTTTGTTCTGGCATCACATCGATGGTATTGGTTGTTACAGTACCACCAGCCAAATCAGCAACATTCGGTTCAACGATATCTAATGTGCCGTTTTGCATGATTTGGACATCATCACCAATGGTCACGTTAAGTTGAGACACCAACGAGTCATCGCCATCGCTATCGACCGCGTAAACCGGTAAGTCGAAACTCAAACTATTATTTGCGAGGCCATCTACATGGTCTAGTGCTTCAAGTAACGTAAATGTGTATTGACCTAGATTTGTATCCGAGAAGCTAATGGTAAAGACGTTGGTTTCAACATCCGACGTGTCTTTAACAAAACCGATATAATCGCCAGCACTGTTAGGATCTTCTTTTAGCTGAACCGCCAAGTTGTTTGACGTTAACGTACCTAGAGTATTGAACTCTGTTGGCTCGATACGGAACGACTCAACATCGTCACTCTCATGAGTATACTGAATGACTTTGGTGTCGCTGACCGCAGAATTCGACGGATCAGAGCCATCGGTTAGATTCGTTTCAGATAGTGAGATTGGTGGAATGACATCTATGGTTGGGACATCGCCGTCCGTAATCGTAAGCGTCACTGTCGAGGTAAGAACGTCATCATCGCCATCGCTTGATGTCACAACGATATTTTTAACAATATCGCCTGCTGAGTGGTCTAAATCTCGGTTCGGCTCAAAGCGCACTTCCCCTTGAGTCGTAATAAACAGTGAGCCTTCGGTGAAGGTAAACTCTTGCTCGGTCGCATCATTCGGGTCTAGAGAGTAAGCGGTGCCGTCATAGGTAAATTGAGTCACGCTCGCGCCATCGGCACTCGCGAATGTTAATACATCGAAAACGGATGTCGTTGGCGTACCTGCAGCTAAGTCGGCGACAGTAGGCTCTTCAATCGTCAGATCGCCACTAGCCATCACTTGAACATCATCGGTAATAGTGACTGACAGAGGTGACATTAAAGAATCATCACCGTCGGTATCAACCGCGTAAACTGGTAGTTCAAACGTGAAGTCGTTATTGCCACGACCATCCTCGTGGTCGATATTCTCCAACAGCGTAAAGGTATATTGCCCCAGAGTCGCAGCGCTAAAGCTTAATGTGAAAATCTGTGTTTCTACATTCGAGGCACTAGTTGTAAAACCAACATAGTTACCTGAGCCTGTCGGATCTTCTTTCAGATCAATTGGCAGACCATCGGATTTCAATGAGTCATCACTGTTGAACTCACTTGGCTCTAAACGGAATTTCTCAACATCATCGCTTTGATTCGTGAATGAGATGGTTTCTGTTTGACTCACCGCACCCATGATTGGTGACGAGCCATCCGCTAAATCTGCTTCAGCAAGCGCGATGCTTGGCACCGATTCAATCGTTGGGATATCACCATCAATAATCGTCAGTGTGACAGTGGCCGTTTCAACATCGATATCGCCATCGCTTGACGTAAAGACGAGAGATTTAACGATATCGCCATCTTCGTGGTCTAAATCACGGTTTGGCTCAAAGCGCACGTGACCTTCGATGGTGACGAACACATCACCCTCAGTGAACGTAAATTTCTGCTCACCTGTGATTGTTGGATCTAGAGTTTGAGCGGTACCACCGTCATAAGTGAACTGGGTAATCACTGCGCCATCGGCACTTTGCGCCGTCATTACATCAATGGTGTTGGTTGTGATTGTTCCGTCTGCAAGATTTGGCTCAGTGATATCTAACGTACCGTCTTGCATGATTTGAACATCATCACCAATGGTCACATTGAGTTGAGACACCAGTGAATCATCGCCATCACTGTCTACCGCATAAACAGGAAGATCAAAACTCAGATCGTTCTTATCTAGGCCATCTGCATGGTCTAGCGCTTCAAGTAAGGTGAAGGTGTATTCGCCCAACGTACTTGTAGAGAAAGCAATCGTGAATACAGGAACTTCAGTATTCGAACCATCGGTAATAAAACCGATATAAGTACCCGGATTAGCCGAATCTTCTTTTATCTCAACCGCAAATCCATTCGATTTCAGTGCACCGCCCACATTGAACTCTGTTGGCTCAATACGGAAACTCGCCACATCATCACTTTGATTGGTGAAGGTAATCGTCTCTGTTTGACTTACAGCACTGCCGCTTGGCGCTGAGCCGTCACTAAGATTAGTTTCAGACAGAGTAACGCTTGGCACTGCATCAATGGTTGGGATATCACCATCAGTAATAGTCAGAGTGACCGTTGACGTCAGTACATCGTTATCTAAATCGCTTGAAGTCACCACAATCGACTTCACGATGTCTTCGCTCGCTGTGTGGTTTAGATTGCGATTTGGCTCGAAACGCACTTCACCTTGCAAGGTGATGAACAGTGAACCTTCAGTAAATACAAACTTCTGTTCACCGGTGTCGTTTTGGTCGAGTGTTATTGCCGCCCCGCCATCGTAAGTAAACTGAGTGATTGTCGCGCCATCGGCACTTTGGCTAGGCATCACATCAACAGTGGCTGTCGTCGGAGTACCTGCAGCCAAATCAGCAACCGTTGGCTCAATAATATTAAGCACTTGGTTTTGCATGACCTGTACATCATCACCAATGGTCACATTCAGTTGAGACACCAGTGAATCATCACCATCGCTATCAACCGCATAAACAGGAAGATCAAAAGTCAGATCATTCTTCACTAAGCCATCTACATGATCCAACGCTTCAAGCAGGGTGAAGGTGTATTGACCTAAATTGGTATCCGAGAAGCTAATCGTAAACACGTTAGTTTCAACGTTCGAACCATCAGTCACAAAACCGATGTAGCCACCCGGTGTAGTTGGGTCAGCTTTCAGTTCGACCGCCAATCCGTTCGATTTCAGAGCACCACCAACATTAAAATCAGTCGGTTCAATACGGAAACTCGTCACGTCATCACTTTGGTTAGTAAAGGTAATGGTTTGAGTTGAACTTACCGCACTTGCATTCGGAGCAGATCCGTCGCTCAGATTCGTTTCTGACAGAGTAACGCTTGGCACCGTGTCAATCGTTGGGATATCGCCATCAGTAATGGTTAGCGTTACCGTTGAAGACACAAGATCGCTATCGGAATCACTTGAAGTTACGACTATCGACTTCACGATATCGCCACCAGTATGGTCAAGGTTACGACTTGGTTCGAAACGAATATCGCCTTGCAGAGTGATATATAATGCCCCATCAGCAACCACGAACTTCTGCTCACCTGTATCGTTTTGATCAAGCGTTAATACCGCCCCACCATCATAAGTGAACTGAGTAATGGTCGTGCCATCAGCACCTTCTTCATCAAGTACATTAACGGAAGCTGTCGTCGGAGTACCTGCTGCCAAATCTGCAACCGTTGGCTCTTCAATTGTGAGAGAGTCATTAACCATCACTTGAATATCATCAGTGATAGTTACAGCCAGTGGCGACATTAGCGAATCATCACCGTCGCTATCAACCGCGTAGACTGGCAAGTTGAATGTTAGATCGTTATTGCCTTGAACAGGCGTGTGGTCAATCGCTTCCAGAAGCGTGAAGGTGTACTCACCCAAAGTGGTACTGCTGAAATCGAGTGTAAACACAGTGGTTTCGACATTCGAAATATCGGTCGTGAAACCAATATAATTGCCGGATCCTGTTGGTTCCTCTCGAATCTCAATGATCAAGCCATCGGACTTGAGCGCGTTGTTAGTATTAAATTCACTTGGTTCTAAACGGAATTTCTCAACATCGTCACTTTGATTAGTGAAAGTGATGGTTTCCGTTTGACTAACCGCGCTGCCACTTGGCGATGAGCCATCAGTTAAATCAGCTTCTTCAAGTACAACGCTCGGTACCGAATCGATAGTCGGATTATCACCATCAGTAATGGTCAGCGTAATGGCTGAAGTCACCGGATCGTTATCGAAGTCGCTTGAAGTCACTACTATCGACTTCACGATATCTTCGCTAACGGAATGGTCTAGATCGCGATTAGGTTCAAAGCGCACTTCACCTTCAAGGGTGATAAACAACTCGCCTTCTGTGAAGCTGAACTGCTGTTCACCAGTGTCATTTTGATCAAGCGTTCTTAGCTGACCGTCATAAGTAAACTGAGTGATCGTCGCACCATCAGCACTTTGGTTTGGCATCACATCAATGGTGTTGGTTGTGATTGTGCCGTCTGCAAGATTTGGCTCGATAATATCTAACGTACCATCTTGCATGATTTGAACATCATCACCGATGGTCACATTCAGCTGAGACACCAGTGAATCGTCGCCGTCCGTATCAACCGCATAAACCGGCAGATCAAAACTCAGATCGTTCTTATCTAAACCATCCGCATGGTCTAACGCTTCAAGCAGAGTAAAGGTGTATTCACCCAACGTACTCGTAGAGAAAGCAATCGTGAATACAGGAACTTCAGTATTCGAGCCATCGGTAATAAAACCGATGTAAGTTCCCGGATTAGCCGAATCTTCTTTTATCTCAACGGCAAAGCCATTCGATTTCAGTGCTCCACCCACATTAAATTCAGTAGGTTCAATACGGAAACTCGCCACATCATCACTTTGATTGGTGAAGGTAATTATCTCGGTTTGACTGACTACACTGCCGCTTGGCGCAGAGCCATCGGCTAAATTAGTTTCAGACAAAGTAACACTTGGTACCTCATCAATCGTTGGGTTATCGCCATCAGTAATGGTCAGCGTCACTGTGGAAGTCAGTACGTCATTATCTGAATCGCTTGAGGTCACCACTATCGACTTCACGATATCTTCGCTAGCTGTGTGGGCTAGATTTCGGTTTGGTTCGAAGCGTACTTCACCTTCAAGAGTGATGAACAACTCGCCTTCAGTGAAGCTAAATTGCTGCTCACCATTGTCAGTTTGATCCAGAGTGCGAACTTGACCGTCATACGTAAACTGGGTGATCGTCGCGCAGTCAGCGCTTTGCTCTGGCATCACATCGATGGTGTTGGTTGTGATTGTGCCATCTGCAAGATTTGGCTCAGTGATATCTAACGTACCACCTTGCATGATTTGAACATCGTCACCAATGGTTACGTTAAGTTGAGAAACCAATGAATCATCGCCATCACTGTCGACGGCGTAGACTGGCAGATCAAAGCTCAGATCGTTATTTGCAAGGCTATCCGCATGATCCAACGCTTCAAGCAAGGTGAAGGTGTATTGACCTAAATTGGTATCCGAGAAGCTAATCGTGAACACGTTAGTTTCAACGTTCGAACCATCAGTCACAAAACCGATGTAGCCACCCGGTGTAGTTGGGTCAGCTTTTAGCTCAACTGCCAATCCGTTCGATTTCAGAGCACCACCAACATTGAACTCCGTTGGTTCAATACGGAAGCTTGTCACATCATCACTTTGAGTGGTGTAAGTAATAGTTTGAGTTGAACTCACCGCGCTGCCACTTGGTGCAGAGCCATCACTCAGATTTGTTTCCGACAAGTTCACAGTTGGAACATTATCAATGGTTGGGATATCACCATCGGTAATGGTCAACGTGACGGTTGAGGTCAACACATCGTTATCGGAGTCACTAGACGTCACCACGATCGATTTCACTATGTCTTCGTTCAGCGTGTGGTCTAGATTACGATTAGGCTCAAAGCGCACTTCACCTTGAAGCGTGATGAATAGTTCACCTTCTGTGAAGCTAAACTGCTGCTCGCCGTTATCATTTTGGTCAAGCGTTCGAAGTTGGCCATCATAAGTGAATTGCGTCACCGTTGCGCCATCAGCACTTTGACTTGGCATCACATCAATGGTGGTGGTTGTCACAATGCCATCGGCAAGATTTGGCTCGACGATATCTAACGTATCATCTTGCATGATTTGAACATCATCGCCGATAGTGACGCTTAACGGAGACATCAGTGAATCATCGCCATCACTGTCTACCGCATAAACAGGCAGTTCAAAACTGAGGTCGTTGTTGCCGCGGGCATCTTGGTGGTCCAACGCTTCGATGAGCGTGAACGTGTATTCACCTAATGACCCAGAATTAAAGCTTAATGTGAATACTGTAGTTTCTACGTTTGTGGCACTGGTCGTAAAACCAATGTAGTCACCCGACCCTGTCGGATCTTCACGTAACTCAACGGCTAAACCGTTCGATTTAAGATCGTCGTTAGTATTGAACTCCGTTGGCTCAATACGGAAACGAACCACATCATCACTTTGATTGGTAAAAGTAATAATTTGAGTCGAGCTTACCGCGCTGCCACTTGGAACAGAGCCATCGCTCAGGTTAGTTTCAGAAAGAGTAACGCTCGGAATAACGTCAATCGTAGGGTTATCACCATCCGTAATCGTCAGCGTTACGGTTGAAGTCAGAGCGTCATTATCAAAATCACTTGAAGTCACCACAATCGACTTCACGATGTCTTCGCTTACCGAGTGGTCTAAATTACGATTTGGTTCAAAGCGCACTTCACCTTCAAGGGTGATATAAAGCTTACCTTCCGTGAAGCTAAACTGCTGCTCACCAGTGTCATTCTGATCAAGTGTTCTTAGTTGACCGTCATAGGTGAACTGAGTGATCGTCGCGCCATCAGCACTCTGATTTGGCATCACATCAATGGTGTTGGTTGTGATTGTGCCATCAGCCAGATTTGGCTCGATGATATCTAACGTACCGTCTTGCATGATTTGGACATCATCACCGATGGTCACGTTTAGCTGAGACACCAATGAATCATCGCCGTCCGTATCGACCGCATAAACAGGCAGATCGAAGCTCAGATCGTTCTTATCTAAACCATCTACATGGTCTAACGCTTCAAGCAGAGTAAAGGTGTATTCACCCAATGAGCTCGTAGAGAAAGCAATCGTAAACACTGGGATTTCAGCGCCCGAACCGTTGGTAATAAAGCCAATGTAAGTACCCGGATTAGCCGAATCTTCTTTTATCTCGACCGCAAATCCATTCGATTTAAGTGCACCGCCCACATTGAACTCGGTTGGCTCAATACGGAAACTCGCAACATCATCACTTTGATTGGTGAAGGTAATCGTCTCTGTTTGGCTTACTGCACTGCCGCTTGGTGAAGAACCATCTGCAAGATTCGTTTCAGAGAAAGTGACACTTGGCACCGCATCAATGGTTGGGATATCACCGTCAGTAATGGTCAGAGTGACCGTTGACGTCACCACATCGTTATCTAAATCGCTTGAGGTCACCACTATCGACTTGACGATATCTTCGCTAACCGTGTGGTCTAGATTGCGATTTGGTTCGAAGCGTACTTCACCTTCAAGAGTGATGAACAACTCACCCTCTGTGAAGCTAAATTGCTGCTCACCTGTGTCCGTTTGATCCAGTGTTCGAACTTGACCGTCATACGTAAACTGAGTGATCGTCGCACCATCGGCACTTTGTTCTGGCATCACATCGATGGTATTGGTTGTCACTGTGCCGTCTGCAAGATTTGGTTCAGTGATATCTAACGTACCACCTTGCATGATTTGAACATCATCACCAATGGTCACGTTAAGTTGAGACACCAACGAGTCATCGCCATCGCTATCGCTATCGACCGCGTAAACCGGTAAGTCGAAACTCAAATTATTATTTGCGAGGCCATCTACATGGTCTAGTGCTTCAAGTAAGGTGAAGGTGTATTGACCTAAATTGGTCTCCGAGAAACTAATCGTGAACACATTGGTTTCAACATTCGAACCATCAGTAACATAACCGATGTAGCCGCCCGGTGTGGTTGGGTCAGCTTTCAGCTCGACAGCTAATCCGTTTGATGTGAGAGTGCCGCCAAAATTGAACTCAGTCGGTTCAATACGGAAGCTGGTCACATCATCACTTTGAGTGGTGTAAGTAATAGTTTGAGTTGAGCTAACCGCGCTACCGCTTGGTGCAGAGCCATCACTCAGATTGGTTTCCGACAAGTTCACAGTTGGCACATTATCAATGGTCGGAATATCACCATCGGTAATGGTCAGCGTGACGGTTGAGGTAAGCACATCGTTATCGGAGTCACTAGATGTCACCACGATTGATTTCACAATGTCTTCGTTCAGCGTGTGGTCGAGATTGCGGTTGGGCTCAAAGCGCACTTCGCCTTGAAGCGTGATGAATAGTTCGCCTTCAGTAAAACTGAATTGCTGTTCACCATTGTCATTCTGATCAAGGGTTCGTAGTTGACCGTCATAAGTAAACTGAGTGATCGTCGCGCCATCAGCACTCTGATTTGGCATCACATCAATGGTGTTAGTTGTTACCGTACCATCTGCAAGATTGGGCTCGACGATATCTAACGCAATATCTTGCATGATTTGAACATCATCACCGATAGTGACATTTAACGGAGACATCAGTGAATCATCGCCGTCACTGTCTACCGCATAAACAGGCAGATAAAAGCTGAGCTCGTTGTTACCACGGGCATCTTGATGGTCCAACGCTTCAATGAGTGTGAACGTGTATTCACCTAATATGGTGCTAGAAAAACTCAGCGTAAATACCGTGGTTTCGACATTCGTCGCACTAGTAGTAAAACCAATGTAGTCACCCGACCCTGTCGGCTCTTCACGTAACTCAACGGCTAAACCGTTCGATTTAAGATCATCGTTAGTATTGAATTCCGTTGGTTCAATTCGGAAACGAACCACATCATCACTTTGGTTGGTAAATGTGATGGTTTGAGTGGAGCTCACCGCGCTGCCACTAGGAGCGGAGCCATCAGTCAGATTTGTTTCAGAAAGGGTTACGCTTGGAATAACGTCAATCGTAGGGTTATCACCATCAGTAATCGTCAGCGTTACGGTAGAAGTCAGAGAATCGTTATCGAAGTCACTTGAAGTCACCACAATCGACTTCACGATGTCTTCGCTCGCAGAGTGGTCTAGGTTACGGTTTGGCTCGAAACGCATTTCACCTTCAAGGGTGATGAACAAGCGACCTTCTGCGAAGTTAAACTGCTGCTCGCCTGAAATACTTTGATCCAGTGTATTTACGACACCGTCATAATTGAACTGAGTGATGGTCGCGCCATCTGCACTTTGATCGGGCATCACGTCAATGGTGTTGGTTGTTACAGTGCCGTCAGCAAGATTTGGCTCGATGATATCTAACGTACCGTCTTGCATGATTTGAACGTCATCACCAATAGTCACATTAAGCTGAGACACCAATGAGTCATCGCCATCGCTGTCTACCGCATAAACAGGAAGCTCAAAGCTTAAATCGTTTTTATCTAGGCCATCCACATGGTCTAGCGCTTCAAGTAAGGTAAAGGTGTATTCACCTAACGTAGTAGCAGAGAAACTAATGGTGAATACTGGGATTTCAGAGCCAGAAGCGTTGGTAATAAAACCGATGTAAGTGCCCTGAATAGCAGAGTCTTCTTTTATCTCAACCGCAAACCCATTCGATTTCAGTGTCCCATCGACATTGAATTCAGTTGGTTCAATACGAAATTTAGCTACATCATCACTACCAGCAGTAAAGGTAATCGTCTCGGTAGCGCTGACCGCACTTCCACTTGGAGAGGAACCATCAGCAAGGTTGGCTTCTGAGAGAGTAACTGGCGGGATCAAATCAATGATTGGATCTTGACCGTCAGTGATACTTAGCTCAAGCGATGAAGTGTCAGTGTCTCCATCACCATCTTCAGCTAAAAACGAGAACTGTTTGACGAGAGTTTCACTGCTTGAGTGGTCGATATCACGAGCGACTTCAAAACTAAAATCGCCATTTAGTGAGATGGTTACAACACCCTCAGTAAAACTGAATGTTTGAACAGCATCTGGCAGCAAGCTCTGATCTAGTGAGTAATCAACACCATCATAGTTAAACGATTGAATTGTCGAGCCATCAGCGCCTTCGAAGTTGAATAGGTTATACGAAACAACGGTATCGCCGGCTAAAGTTGGTTCCGTGACTGACTCAACTTTATCAACTAGCTCAACAACATCATCTGTGACATTAACGAGAATCTCTGCGGCTTCTGGTGTACTCGAACCGCCAGATAGTGCAGAACGGTCGCCATCTGCATCAACAGCATAAATTGGCAATGCAAAAGTTAGCAGCGCGTCTTCAGCGCCTTGATGAGAAAGTTCTTCATAAAGATTAAACTCATAGTTGCCCAATGAAGGGCTATCAATTTTAACATCAAAGACCGTAATTCTCGTTCCATTGACCTCAACGTAACCTTCATAAGTTCTTACACCACCGATCTCACCAATCAGCTCAAGTAGCACAGCCTCACCATTTGAAACCAAGGTGCCACCCGTATTAAATTCCGTCGGCTCCAGTTCATAATGGTCGATGATGTCACTTTCAAAAATATCCGCGGTAATACTGCCGCTGCCAGACACTGCCGCCGTGCCCTCTTGTGAGCCGCCAACAATGCCCGCTTCATCAACGTCAATACTGTCAACATTAATGATAACCGGGCTATCGCCATCAGTAATGACAATGTTGATCGTATTGGTTACAACATCTTGGTCAAAATCGGTAATCGTGATCGGCAAAGCAAACGTCAGTGAATCGGTGCCCACTTGTTCTATCGGATTAGACTGCTCGAATTTATAGGTGCCGTCGGTATCAAGGGAGATAGAGAGAACAACCTCACCTCGACCTTGGATGGACAGAGTAATCGTTGTTCCATCATCAGAAAGTCTCGCAAGCGTGTTTTGATTATCACTGAGCAACCCATCAAACTGGTCCAGTGCACCAGCATCAAATACAGCTGATTGAAGATTATCACTACCAATATTGGAGAACGTTCCTTCAATTGCTGCACTGCTAGTTTCTACGTTACTGATATTCACACTTTCAGCAGACGGATCGCCCCCATCAACCACGGCAACTTGCGCATTAATTGGTGTTGCTAATGGGTTTCCGGCGGTGTCTTCACCTTGAATATCAAAAGTGATGTTAATTTGATCGCCTGTATAGGAAACCTGACCGCCACTAACAGACGTTACGTGATCAATTGGTTGAGAAATCGTTGTGGTCAATGAAAGCTCAGCGTTGTTTCCAACACTAACAACATCGATGTCGATGCGTAATACTTCATCGGTGCCTTGAACACCAATGATAGAGTTCGTCGCCGCATCATAAGTAAACGTAACGGGTTGACCACTTGAAGTAATATCACTGTTTAGCTCTGTGAGTAGCGAAGCGAGAGACAGTGCTTCTGGAACAAAAGAATCAGGGGAGAGCGCTAAACTACCAGCAATAATCGTTTCGGTAGTTGTAATAGATTGGGGGTAGGTATTGCCAGAAATGGAGCCTTCGGTGAGCACTTCACTGATTGATTGACCGCCCGATGAACGGGTTATTGTTCTGAACTCTTCTCGGTCTTCATCAACCGTTTGTTCTGCTAGACCTGCGGTCTCAAAAAATGTCGACGGATGAGTTTCGGTGTAGTTGTAGTCAATCGTCACAAAGCCAGCGTTTGCAGAACCTAATCCGCCCCCCGCAGCCGTTGCTTCTAAGATTTGGGTCGGATCGGCACCACCTAAAATGGCTTCTTGGATAGCAGCAAATTCATCATCATCAAAATCTCCTGCATCGGCTTGCTGTAAGTCAAAATTAACTTCTCCAGCGATAGGAGCATCAGCCCACACTAAGTCTTGATCAACACAGCCAACACAATTACTTGCCACCTCAGTGACACCGTTTGGATTACCTAATAACAGCTCTGCTTGGTTTGCAGTGATAACAATCTCGTTTTCACGAATAATATCGCCAACTGAAATTTTTCGTGCGCTTCCATCAGACTTAACCGCAATGACTTCTCCACTCACTGCCTCTACAACTGCAGCTTGGCGCGAAACTTCAATACCCATATATCCCCCGAGGTCACAAAATGCTGTATTGCCCAACATCGTGAAAATGATAGTAATAACGGTTTCAGGCTTAAATTATATTCAGAACTTATTCTCTGCATTAACAATCAATTACGTAGACTGATGTATGTGATGAGTCAGTTCCGTTTCGCCTGTTTTTTTTATAGTTTACTTAACTTTAAGCCTAGTCTTCCTTATCCGAAATGTCATGTCTGTGCGAAGTGACTTCTTTTCACAAATCTAGGCATTCACTTTAGTTTGTTCATGGACTAAGCAAAAGTTTATAGGGTGTTGATTAATATGCAATAAAACGCATACCTTAATTACACCTCAAATTTTTATAAATATATACAGTAATAAAGTTGATAAATCATTAGGATTTATGGGCGATTGATAGGGTCGATATATACCTAAACCCCAAAGAAGAACTAAATCCCATATTTGAGACAAGGTGTAGCACAAAGCTGATGAGAAACTGTTCAAACACCGTATATGGCGTCAATTACATATACAACCGTTAGAGTATTGAATGGGTATGCAGGGACAATGAGTAGAAGTTGCAAATGGATATTTCGAGGTATCCAAAAAAAGCCCACTAAGTTGAACCTTAGTGGGCTTTAAAATCAGTATATAGCGTTATGTTGTTAGCAATGACACACAACTATTTAGCGAGGCGGTTCGCCGTCCAAACGTAAAGTAGCTCGAGAGCAATCGTCGCACCAGCCAATGCTGTAATCTCGCTTTGGTCATACGCTGGAGAAACTTCTACAACGTCCATACCAACCATGTTGATGCCCTGCAAACCACGGATAATTTTCAGAACTTTATCTGAATTCAAACCGCCGCATACCGGAGTACCTGTACCCGGAGCAAAAGCAGGATCCAGACAATCGATATCAAACGTTAGGTAAACTGGCTTATCACCAACAATGCCTTTCACTTGAGCAATGATCTCATCCACGCTCATGTCATTCGCTTGCATCGCATTGATAACATTAAAGCCATGACCTTCCTGCTTATACTCTGTACGAATACCTATTTGCACAGAATGCTCAGGCGAGATTAACCCTTCATTTGGCGCATAGTAGAACATAGTACCGTGATCGTAACGACTGCCCTGATTGTAAGTATCAGTGTGCGCGTCAAAATGAATCAGAGCCATTTCACCGTACTTCTTGCCGTATGCTCTTAGCAAAGGCAATGTAATGAAGTGATCGCCACCTAAACCTAACAATGTTTTACCACTGTTTAGAATCGCATTTGCAGCCGCTTCTAAACGCTGAGTTAAATCTTCAGCATCACCGCAATCAAACACAAGATCGCCAGCATCAATCACCGAGGTATGTTCAAATACATTGAAGTCCCAAGGAAATTTTTTGCCTTCCCACGCCAAGTTTACCGACGCACGACGAATCGCATCAGGCCCCATACGAGCGCCCGGTCGACCCGACGTCGCCATATCTAACGGCGCGCCCAACACAACCACATCAGCATCGTGATCAATTGGGTTCTGTACCAATGGACGACGCATAAAAGTCATCGCGTTGGAGTACAGCGAGTAATCTGGTTTGGTAAATAGATCGTTCATTAAAAATCCTCAAGATAGGTGTAACCCATCAAGCCTTGCTCTAACTCTTCAAGTACGCTTTGCTGCTCTTGTGCTGGTACTTTCGCCGTGACCAAATCTTTGTAGTTCTGACGAATCAGATCCGTATCGATATGAACATAACGCATCATGTCTTCAACCGTATCGCCTTCATTGATGTAGTCGATATTCGCTTGACCACTTTCATCAACATTCACCACGACACTGTGGGTATCACCAAATAGGTTGTGCATATCGCCCAAGATCTCTTGATATGCGCCGACTAAGAAAAAGCCCATCAGGTATGGTTCATCTGGGTTCCACGCAGGAACTGGCAGCGTTGTTTCAATACCTTGGCCATCAACGTACTGATCAATCGTACCGTCAGAATCACAGGTGATATCCAGTACTACAGCGCGTCGCTCATCCGCATTATCCAAACCACTTAGAGGTAATACAGGGAATACCTGATCAATACCCCAAGCATCTGGTAAAGATTGGAACAGCGAGAAGTTCACGAAGAACTTGTCGGCTAAACGCTCGCTCAACTCATCCAAAATAGGACGGTGGTAACGGTTCTTAGTACTCATACGAGAGCTAAGTTCGTAGTTAATACGCAAAGACATCTGCTCTGCCCAAGCACGGTGCTGAAGATTCAGCATGCCTGTTGCAAATTGGTTGTGCGCTTCTGCGATATCGCTTTGCGTGTCGTTGTAGATCTCGATCAACGCTCGGTCATCATTACCCGCATCTAGCTCTAAGAAGTTCTTCCACATGTTATTAAGCAACATTGGTGCGTCAGCTTCTGGAGCCGCCATATCTTCCGGAGAATAGCTTTCTGTACCGATCACGTTAGTAACAAGCACAGCGTGATGCGCAGTCAACGAACGACCAGATTCAGAAATGATCACAGGTTGCGGCTGATTGTAGAGCTTACAAATATCCCCTACTGTCATTACGATGTTGCGAGCGTACTCAAGCAAGCCGTAGTTCATTGAGTTTGAAGACTGGCTACGTGTACCGTCGTAATCCACAGCCAAACCACCACCAACATCTAAGTACTTCAATTGAGCACCGATATCGCGCAGTTCACAGTAGAAACGAGCCGCTTCGCTCACACCATTTCGTACATCACGAATATTGGCCATTTGTGAACCAAGATGGAAATGCACTAGCTCTAGAACATCCAGTTGGTCTTCTGCTTTCAAGCGTTCAATAACAGTCAGCACTTGTGATGCAGACAAGCCGAACTTCGACTTCTCGCCACCACTCGCTTGCCATTTACCTGCGCCTTGAGAAGCAAGACGAATACGCAAACCTAAACGAGGTTTCACGCCAAGCGCTTTCGCTTCAGAAAGAACAAGATCAAGCTCAGATAGCTTCTCTAAAACGATGAATACTTTATGACCTAGCTTTTCGCCAATCAGCGCTAGACGGATGTATTCTCTGTCTTTGTAACCGTTACACACGATCACTGAGCTCGCTTTTTGAGCCAGTGCCAATACCGCTAATAGTTCAGGCTTGCTACCTGCTTCTAGGCCCAATTGCTTCTGCTCTAATTGAGCTTGGCTCGCTAAGATCTCGTCAACCACTTCTTTCTGTTGGTTAACTTTAATCGGGTAAACAAGCAGGTAACGGTTGTCATACTGATATTCGTCGATCGCTTGGTTAAATGCGTTACAGATATTGTGCACACGTTGGTGCACTATTTGAGGAAAACGCACAAGAGCAGGCAAACCAATATTTCTCTGCTCTAACTGTTTTACGATCTGACTAAGAGGAACTTGATGATCGGTTTCGCTCGGTGATACATACACCTCACCGTTATCATCAATTCCATAAAAACCTTGGCTCCAGTGCTTTACATTATACTCAGCACGGATGCGTTCCAAATTAACCGAATTTTCCAATTCTAGAGACCTCACACTATAGGGCCATCGACAGAAGATACCTCATTGGAATAGCGAGGTATAACCCAACAAAAAACGTTCAAAAACGATTTGTTGGCTGCATTAACCGATATTATTAAGAGTGAGTCCAACCATTGATATTTGTGGTTACGATTACGTTTTTTTATCGTCGATCCGACTTAAAGTGACAGGTAAGGTATTACAAGGTTTTAGGCCAAAAAACAGGCTGAAGCGCATTAGATTTAAAGCACTTTCTAACAAAAAATCAGGTGAATAAAATACCAAAGACACATAAAATTCTTGGCTAATCTGGTCAAGTTAAGTCAGGGTTGTGACAAATATGCGCACTTCCCAATCTGAACTCTCGCTATCACAAACACAACTTGTATCCCGTGATTCGATACCTATAAACACTTCGTTCTTCCAACTAAAACTCGCTCACTTCAATGTTGTAACCGCTCAATTATTGAACTTTTCTCGTGCATATCTTGTATTCGATTCGATCTTCTTGTAAATTCAACTGACCGACCAATCGGTCAGCTTTCGAATTTAGGGGATACTATGAGCCATAATCTAGACCTTGAACCAAACACGTCGAGCATCAACGACATGGATCAAATGTTCGACCGACAAAAAGATCACTACCGCAGTAATGTTAATCCAACGCTTGAGCAGAGAAGAAAAAACCTCTCAGTACTAAAAGCGTTGTTAATGCGCTATCAAGAGCTGTTGATTGAGGCAGTATCTGAAGATTATGGCCATCGAGCAAAACACGACAGCTTGATTGCTGATATCACCCCTTCTCTTCACCAGATCAATTACAGCCTGAAGAACCTTAAGAAATGGTTGAAGCCATCACGCCGCAAAGCAGGCTTAATGCTGACACCCGCGAAGATCACCGTTCATTATCAGCCAGTGGGTGTTGTCGGTATCATTGTTCCTTGGAACTTCCCGGTGATGCTCTCTTTAGGGCCCCTCATCACTGCGTTGGCGGCAGGTAATACTGCAATGCTCAAGATGTCTGAGTTCACTCCAGCGACCAACCGAGTTTTAAAAGCTATGCTGGCTGAGGGTTTTAACGAAGATCAGGTTGCGATTATAGAGGGTGAAGCTGACGTTTCCGCGAAATTTAGCCAACTCCCGTTTGATCATATTCTATTCACAGGGTCGACCTCTGTGGGTAAGCACGTAATGAGAGCAGCAGCCAACAACTTAACGCCAGTAACTTTGGAATTGGGTGGCAAGTCTCCAACGATTATTGCCCCTGACTTTGATGTGGCTGACGCCGTTGAACGCATCCTGTTTGCAAAAAGCTTAAACGCTGGCCAGATTTGCGTGGCACCCGATTACATCTTATTGCCACGAGAAAAAGTCGACGCGTTCATCACGGCTTATAAGCAGTACTTCAAAAAACTTTATAAAGCCGGTATTGAAAGCAAAGACTTAACCTCAGTGATCGATATGCGCCAATACAATCGTTTGAAAGGTGTGATTGCAGATGCTCAGTCTAAAGGTGCGGTTATTCACACTGTCACCGAACAAGCACAAGATGATGTAAACCACAGAATGACGCCACACCTTCTAACCGAAGTGAACGACGATATGGTTGCGATGCAAGAAGAGTTGTTTGGCCCTATTCTGCCTATCGTGCCTTATGACTCTATTGAAGAAGCGATCAGCTACATCACAGCAAGAGAACGTCCACTTGCTCTGTATCTGATGAGTCATGATAAACAGACCCAAGACCAGTTCTTATCGAATACGCATTCTGGCGGTGTTTGTATCAACGACTCGCTAGTGCATGTGGCAGCAGAAGATGCGCCGTTCGGTGGCATTGGCCCTTCAGGCATGGGACACTATCACGGTATTGAAGGCTTCAAGACCTTTAGCCATGCCAAAACCGTTCTAAGTAGAGGAAAAATTAACTTCACTAAGTTAATGCACCCTCCTTACAACAACCCAATTAAAAAGATTCTGTTCAAAGTACTAAATAGATGATTACGAAAAGGCAAAAAATCCTAGATGCTGCGCTCCTGCTCTTTTCTCAGCAAGGGCTCGAGGGCACATCTACAGGACAAATAGCGAAAACAGCAGGCGTAGCAAAGGCGACACTGTTTCACCACTTCGAGAACAAATCTCTACTGATTGATGAACTGTTTCGTGAACTGAAAATAGAGCTATTTTCTACCCTTGACCAGCACACAGAAATCGCTGAACAAGATCGCTACCAAGCCTTTAAGTTCATGTGGATCACAGGGCTTGAATGGGCGCTAGAAAATCCAGTTGCGATGAAGTTTTTCACCAATGTTCATTTCGACCCAACGACTCAAACTCGAGAAGTCATCGTCTCAAAGATGTTCGCATCGTTAGACGAGATCATTTTGAAAGGACAAGAAACTGGTGAACTGATGGTATTAGACATCAATCTTGTTAGGCACTTCATCCACAGCCACTTTTTGATTTGTGCAAACTGGTTAATTGAACAGAATGAGTTGCCACCAGAGCAGTCAGCCAAGTACATCAACGATAGCTTTGATATGTGTTGGCGCGCCGTTGGTGGGCAAACCAAGTAGCTTTAGCTTTAAGCCCAAGGCTCTAAGCTCTAAGCTCTAAGCTCTAAACCCAAAGATATAAGTTCTAGACTCAACTTATTTCCAATAATGATCACTAAAGCGCCACACAGGCGCTTTAATCATTTGAACACAATTTAATCACCTCAGTATATTGACTCAGAGTACGTTCTTTCAGTACCATCCCACCATCATTTCAAAAGAGAATAACGCCATAATGAAGTACTAACATCCTGACATCCGATTTATTTTTATAAAAATCATTTGGACACTCGGGGTTAGTGGGCGTTACTTCGTCATCTATTTTCGCGACAAATCAAGCTCTTAAAGATCCGTTTTTTGACAACCTACATCTTTAAGATCAGCACCTTAAAGACAGAAATCAGATCAGCACTCTATTTCCTATCTTTGATTGGTACGCTACCTAAGTAACGTCTTTGGCGATCTATACATAGAATTCTGTGTAGGGTTCTATATAGAAAAAGCGCCTCACCCCTTTTACTCGTTTACACGTAAAGGGAGGTATTTCTATGCCGACTATATTAGCCAATAATCTCTCATTCCAACTCGATACTGGTGAGTGGTTATTCAAAAACATCACCTTTAATTTGAGCACTCGCCTCACAGGCCTAGTCGGAAGAAATGGGGCTGGAAAGTCATTGTTACTTTCATTGCTCGTTGGACAAAAACAGCCCACAACGGGCAGTGTTTCGCGCCAAGGTTCAATCGGCTTTTACTCTCAGTTACCATCAACGCTACTGGATACCAACATCACCATCGCTGACTTCTTAGGACTCACCGAAAAGTTAGAAGCGTTAAGCGCAATAGAACAAGGTAGCTGTGAACTGCAGCACTTCAATATCGTTGGCGATGATTGGGATTTAGAGGCGCGTACCCAGCAGTTGCTAGGTACATTAAAGATCACTCGTGATTTGAACACACTTTGTTGCTCTTTGAGTGGTGGGCAACTCGCCCTGTTACAGCTTCATCAGCTATTCGTATCAAATAACGACATACTGATCCTCGATGAGCCTTCGAACCATTTGGATAACGACGGACGCAATTGGCTACTAGAACAATGCCAGGTGTTTGAAGGTAAGGTACTTGTCGTCAGCCATGATCGAAGCTTATTGAGACAAATGGAAGGTATCTACCATCTCAACAGTTTGGGGTTACGTTTCTATAAAGGAAACTACGATGACTACTTCAAACAAATGTCGAATCAGGCCGATGCACTAGATAAACAGATTGCTCATCATCAATCAGAAAAGAGACGACTTGAACGCCAAGCTCAAGCCAACAAAGAAAAAGCACAACAGCGAGAGGCGCAAGGAAACCGACTGCGAGAATCCGGCAGTCAGCCAAAGATCTTAATGGATGCGATGAAAGACAAAGCCGGACGAACACAAGCAGCATCAGCCACTAGCCAAAATAACTTAAAGGAGCAAAATCAAGATAAGCTTCAATCTCTTAAAGAACAAAAGGAACAACTAAAACCACAGGCCTTGTATCTACAACAGAGTAATAACAGTAAAAAGAACTCGCTATTAACCGTTGAAGATTGCCATCTGAGTTTTGGTTCTGACGCTCGTATCAACTTTTCTATGTCGCAAGGTGAACGGTGTTATCTCACTGGTGCAAACAGCTGCGGAAAGTCGACGCTGTTAAAGGCCATTCATGGGCAACACTCGAACTATACAGGTTCCATTAAACGCTTAGGGTCCACAGTATACTTGGATCAACACTTTGGACTATTAGACACCAACGACACAATGTTCGATAGCCTCATGACACATAGTGACGGGCTCACAGAGAGTGATGCTCGGACATTGTTAGCAGGCATCGGCTTTAGGCGTGATACCGTGTACCGCAAAGTCGCTCACCTAAGTGGTGGAGAGAAAATGAAGCTAGCGATGTTGATTGTCAGTCATAAGCAAGACTCCCCATTACTGCTGCTTGATGAGCCAGACAATCATTTAGATATCGACTCAAAGCAGATATTGGCGTCAGCTTTACGTGAATACCAAGGAGCTTTTATCTTAGTCAGTCATGACTTGGATTTTGTTGAGGAGGTCGGCGTTAGCCAAAATCGTATTCAGCTTTAACCTTGATATCAACAGCCACTGAGCGTAGATAGGCGAGTATTGTTGCGGATACTCGCCTTTCTCGGTTGAGACAAGTAAACTACGCGCCTCGAACATCTACTCATAAGGCTAAGGTTTGCATACTCTAGAACAATTAAAATCAGGGCAACTTAAAGGTATTAAGCGTCTAAAACTATCAGAAGATCTCACAGAGTTCCCTCTAGAAATCATAGAGCTTGCAGATTCTCTTGAGATCCTAGACCTTTCAGGTAATCAGCTGTCAGACCTACCAGCCGAGTTATCAAAGCTAACTAACCTGCGTATTATCTTCGCGTCGAATAACCTGTTTACGCACCTGCCTGATGTTCTAGGGTCACTTCCTAAGCTCGAAATGGTTGGCTTCAAAACCAACCAAATCAAAACCGTTAGCGAACAATCTCTGCCGACTCAACTACGTTGGTTAATCCTGACCGACAATGAGATTGAGGCCCTGCCTAGCTCACTAGGTGAAAGACCGCGACTACAGAAACTGGCATTGGCGGGTAACAAGATTCGCGTGTTACCAGAAAGCATGGAAAACCTATCCAACCTTGAGCTAGTTCGCCTGTCTGCAAACCAGTTGACTGAATTCCCAGAGTTCCTTATCAAGCTACCAAAACTGGCTTGGTTAGCGTTTGCGGGTAACCCGTTTTGCAAACACCCTAGCAGCTTAGATAGCGTGCCTGCGGTTAGCTCTCAAAGCTATTCACTGAATCAAGTACTTGGCCAAGGCGCATCTGGCGTGATCTCGCATGCAAGCTGGCTAAACAGCGACTTCGATTTTCCACAGGAAGTGGCGGTTAAAGTGTTTAAAGGCGAAGTCACCAGTGACGGCTACCCACATGATGAACTGGAAGCGTGCTTGCAGGCTGGACACCATAACAACTTGGTAAAATCTATCGCCCAAGTAGAGGAACAAGATTACCTAGCTTTGGTGATGGAACTCATTCCAAACAGCTACTACAACCTAGGGCTACCACCAACACTCGAGACTTGCACGCGTGATACTTTCCCAGAAGGTTTCGAACTTTCAATTGCTCAAATCAATAGCATTACAGAGCAGATGATTGATGTGTTTGAACACCTTCATGCCAATAAAGTCTCTCATGGTGATCTATACGCTCACAACACTTTAGTGAACGAACAAGGTCAGATGATCTTTGGTGACTTTGGCGCTGCGACTATCTACGGCTACCTAACTGAAGAACATCAACAAGGTATTCGCCGAATTGAAGCACGTGCATTGAAGTACTTTATTGAAGACCTACTGACGATTTGTGCAAAGCAAGATCAAGACAGCGAGCTTTATACTCGATTGGCGAACTTCGAAGCTTAATAGAAGTATTCAGTCAGATTGAAGACAACAAAGCCAACATCACTGTTGGCTTTTTTATATGCTAATTAAACGAACCAGCGTTTAGCTTTCAACTTGAACAAGCTTCAAGTACGAATGCAGCTCTCCGCTCTTATACTCAACCGCAGAGTGAATATTAAGGTCAGCACGAGCCACAACAGCAAACTGGTAGCAGTTCTCACCCTTCAGAATCTCGACGTGTAACAAACCGTCTTTTAGTTGCCACTGCCCTGTTGTTTCAAATCGGTCGAACAAACGATATTCAGTCAAAGAACCGTCAGCATTGAAGTGCACTTCAGTGATGTAACCGCCGGGGCAGCTCTTCACCCAAACTCGATTCTCGATATCACTGACCGTAAAGTTACGCCTTGTGTCACGCCACGCTAGAAAGCCTTCGCTATCATAAAGAGCAATGTCGAGATCAGTTCTAGAGATTAACGGCTGCTCATTTTGCTCACGACAATAAAGTTGAAGCAAAATTTGCTGAACTGTTTCGCTCTGTAATTCACTCATTGTGGCTTCCCTTTATCATTGCTCTGCGTTAGACGCAGTATTGATCAACAAATTCTATTTAAAGCGGGCTACACAAGCTCGTAAGAAACCACATACAGTTGAGAGATACCCGGGTAGATATCTTGAATCACGTCTTTCAGTACTTGCAGCGTCATGTTCTCTTGCTGAGCATGGAACTCACCTAAGTCATCAAACAAAATTGGCTCAACGCTGATGATCTTAAGATTACAGAACACACGGTCTTGCTCTAGCGTCGATACTTCCACAACACTGCCTGGCTGGTAGTCTCGCTCAGATTCATCACGAATAGTAATCGTCTTCTTGCCAGATAGGATGTCAGTTTCAAAACGTTCGAAGAACGTCATAGTGGTCGGTGCGGTCATTTATTTCGGTCGCTTTACATTTAAAGGTTAGGTAAATGTTTATATACCAGAATGCGTGTTCAAGCGAATAAAAATTAGGTGCGGGATGCGAGATGCGAGATGCGAGATGCGAGATGCGAGATGCGAGATGCGAGATGCG
>NZ_JBFSVA010000015.1:0-133675 GCF_041467655.1 Vibrio sp. 10N.247.311.49 | reverse complement strand
AGGCACCTAGCTTACAATATTCAACGATTAGAGACTGTCGAGTTTCGAGCCAATGATCGATGACCTCATTAGAGCCACCCCATTGTTCTTGTATTTGTTTGAATTTATTTAGCATGACCATGTCCTCATGATCTGATCACAACCTTGTGATCAAGTAATTGCCTAAGCAGGGTCCGTTTTATTGGTAGCTACTAAAAGTAATAGCTTGAAATATTCTCTGCTACAACTCTAGTATGAAATTAGATTGCCAGTAAAATGAACGAACTGCAAGCAATGAGGCATAGGGATGTTTAAAAAAAGTGATAACAAAATGACAGAGCAAGCTTATTGGTGCGTCGTTTCTGGTAGTGATATTTGGGTTAATAATGATCAGTTTCCGTTTGGCTCTGCTGAAGAGCTTGGGCTGAGTGTGGAGCATGCAATCTGTATTGGTCAGCATCAAGGTCGCAAGGTGTATTGGCTCAACGATTGTGATGTGGAGAATGAGCTGAGCATGGTCAGCCTAAGAGAGTTACTGCACTGGCCTGAAGTGAGTTTCTTGACTGCAAGCAAAGCCATCCAATATGGGCATATGACTCAAAGTATGCGTTTTTGCCCTCAGTGTGGTGGTCGAAATCATCTCAACCATAACCAGGTGGCGATGCAGTGTGGAGATTGCCGCACACTTCATTATCCTCGTATCTTCCCGTGCATCATTGTCGCTGTACGAAACGACAACAAGATATTGCTTGCGCAGCACCCAAGACATAAGACAGGTATGTATACCGTGATAGCGGGCTTCCTAGAGGTCGGAGAGACCTTAGAGCAGTGTGTGGCAAGAGAAGTCAAAGAAGAAACGGGTATCGATGTCGATAATATTCGTTATTTTGGCAGCCAGCCATGGGCGTTTCCATCGAGTATGATGATGGGCTTTCTCGCAGATTATGCTGGTGGTACGCTCAAGCCTGACTACAGCGAGCTATCGGATGCTCAATGGTTTGACGTAACAAGCCTGCCTGATGTTGCTCCTGTTGGAACCATTGCGAGACAGTTGATTGAGAAAACCGTTGATGACGTGATGAAAGATGGTGTGACTGAGCAGATACTAGAGCACTAATTTGCCTGTGATAGTATTTGGCCTATGGGTGATCAAAAGCTAAAAAAAACCCTCCACAAGTGGAGGGGGTAAGTAAGATGTCGTTATGAGATGCTGAGTAGTGACTACTCAGATGTTATAATTGTAATTTTCGCTAGCGAACAAATTTTTAACATGCTCCCGTAATTGGGTGCAAATTAAGCATTGATTTAAAAGTTAATAACTTGATCTAGGTTGCAAAGCACACAGCTTTTACCCTTCAATCAGTGTTAGAATACTTGCCATCAAAACTAGACAAGATTGAATTGGAATTTAACGGAATGACCGAATTAAAAAACGATCGCTATTTACGCGCACTTTTAAAACAGCCTGTTGATTACACACCGGTATGGATGATGCGCCAAGCTGGCCGCTATCTTCCTGAATACAAAGCAACGCGCGCTGAAGCGGGCGATTTCATGTCTTTGTGCAAAAACGCGGAACTGGCATCAGAAGTAACACTTCAACCTTTACGTCGTTTCCCGCTTGATGCGGCAATCTTGTTCTCAGACATCCTAACTATCCCTGATGCAATGGGCTTAGGTTTGTACTTTGAAACAGGTGAAGGTCCTAAGTTTGAGCGTCCTATCACGTGTAAAGCTGACGTAGAGAAGATTGGCCTACCTGATCCAGAAGGCGAGCTTCAATACGTAATGAATGCCGTTCGTCAGATCCGTAAAGACCTGAAAGGCGAAGTGCCACTGATTGGTTTCTCTGGTAGCCCATGGACTCTAGCGACATACATGGTTGAAGGTGGAAGCTCTAAAGCATTCACTAAGATCAAGAAGATGATGTACGCAGAACCACAAACGCTGCACCTGCTTCTAGACAAGCTGGCTGACAGTGTTATCGAATACTTGAACGCGCAAATTAAAGCGGGTGCTCAATCGGTAATGGTATTTGATACATGGGGTGGTGTACTGACTCCTCGTGACTACAACCTATTCTCACTGCAATACATGCACAAAATCGTTGATAGCCTAATCCGTGAAAACGAAGGTCGTCGAGTACCGGTTACTCTGTTCACTAAGAACGGTGGCATGTGGCTTGAGTCTATCGCAGCAACAGGTTGTGATGCGGTTGGTCTAGACTGGACAATCAACATCGCAGATGCAAAAGCTCGCATCGGCGACAAAGTTGCTCTGCAAGGTAACATGGATCCTTCAATGCTTTACGCTCAGCCTGAACGTATTCGCGAAGAAGTGGGCAGCATCCTTGAAGGCTTCGGCGACGGTGGTACAGGTCATGTATTTAACCTAGGCCACGGTATCCACTTAGATGTACCGCCAGAGAACGCTGGTGTATTCGTTGACGCTGTTCACGAATTGTCTAAGCCTTACCACAAGTAATTCTGAGTAAGATTATTGAAAGCGCTGTTGGGAAACCAACAGCGCTTTTTTATTGCCTGAAATTGGCATTTGATGGCGGTTTAATCTTGTTGTGTGCAGTTAATTAGGTATTTGGATCATGGTAGGCCAAATGCTCAGAGATGTGTTTCCTGATATAAGGAGTGACTTCACTTTCAAACCAAGGGTTCTTCTTGAGCCAGATATTATTGCGTGGCGAAGGGTGGGGTAATGGCAAAAACTCAGGCGCCCACCTTTGCCAATCACGCACGGTTTCGGTCAATGTGCTGGTGGTCTTGTTTGTTAGGTAATGGTTTTGTGCGTACTGGCCAATCAGCAGTGTCATTTGAATATTGGGTAGAGATTGCAGCACTTTGTTATGCCAAAGCTCCGCGCACTCTTTGCGTGGTGGAAGATCACCACTTTTCCCTTTCCCCGGATAACAAAACCCCATAGGCACAATCGCGACTTTTTGCTCGTCGTAAAAAGTATCGCTATCTATCCCTAACCATCCTCTTAATCGTTCGCCACTCGCGTCATTCCAAGGGATCGACGACTCATGCACCTTGATACCCGGCGCTTGACCTATGATCAGCAAGCGCGCGTTTGGATGCGCTTGAATCACCGGGTTAGCACCGTGTGATAGGTGAGGCTCACAAGCTCGGCATTGTCGAATCTCTTTAAGTAACGAAGAGGACATCAGTAACCTTTTTCAAAATCGATGACATGATTAAGTGTAAAGCCATCTCGCCACTGTTTGTAATTCTCTGCGAAGATCTCGACTACTTGTCTTGGCTCACTGAGTGCAGCGATGTGTGGAGTGATGGTGACTTGCGGTAGTTTCCAGAAAGGATGTTCCTGAGAGAGGGGTTCACTTTCAAACACATCTAAAAATGCGTGTTCTACCCATCTGTTTTTTATGGCGAGCAACAAGGCTTTATTGTCGATGCTTTCCCCTCGACCGACATTAAACAGCAACACATTAGAGCAGTAACCTAACGTGGTTTGGTTCAACAGTTGATAGGTTTCAGCGGTTGATGGCAAGGTGTTGACCACAATATCGGCCTGCTTAAGGGCAGCCTCTATCTCATTGATGTGGAAAGTCTCTTTAAAGGTTTCTTGTTTGGATGGGATGCCGGTACGGTTGACACCTATGGTATGAATACCAAAAGCCGCCGCGGTTTTTGCTAAATGACTGCCGATTGAACCTGTTCCTAAAATCACCATAGTTTTGTCAGTTAGGCTAGTATAAAGCTGTGGCTGCCAGTTTCGTTGTTGTTGATGCTGGTGGTAATGAGAGAAGTGTCTACAGTGACTGATTGTGTAACCTAATACGTATTCTGCGATAGCCGGACCAAAGATGCCTTTGACGTTGGTTAGCGTATAGTCCTGACGCAGATCTGGCTGAGTGAGTTTATTGATTCCGGCATAGGTACTCTGTACCCAGTCTAGCTCTTTAAACTCGCCGAGGCGTTCTGCGATTAGAGGTGGTGACGCCAAGACAATCTGTGCTGATTCGGGGTTTTGAGTGATTTCTAGGTCGGGTAAATCCTGGTTTAGAATCAGTTGCGTATAGGTATCGTCATGCTCAGTAAGAATATAGAGCTTATTCGTAAAATTGTTCATCGGCTTACCTTTTCCCCCCAGGGTTTATCAAGTACACTTTCGCTGTCTTTTTCTGCAATTATTGAGTGACTATGCTTCAGAATCCACTGCAGGTTCGTCTTGAAAAGTTAGAACCTTGGCAACAAATTACCTTTATGGCGTGTCTATGTGAGCGTATGTACCCTAACTATGCCATGTTTTGTGAGAATACAGAATTTGCGGAAGCTCGAATCTATCGTGATGTTTTGGATAGCATTTGGGAAATCCTGACGGTTAAAACAGCAAAGGTGAACTTTGAGCGTCAACTTGAGAAGGTTGAAGAGCTATTCCCTAGCGGTGATGATTTTGATTTTTATGGTGTTTACCCAGCAATGGACGCATGCCAAGGCCTAGCAACGCTAATTCATGGTCTGCTTGACCGTGAACATATGTTGGAAGCGGTAATTAAAGTGAGTCAACAATCGGTGAAGACGGTTGCTGAGCTTGAGTTTGCTCAAGGCGCTGAAGAAGTGACGAACGAAAACCAGAAAGAAAACGAAGCGGTATGTGAAGAGTGGGACGTTCAGTGGGCCATTTTCCGACCTTTACGTGAAACGACTGAGCGTGACTTAGAGTTGATCAAAGACCTACGCCACGAACTGCGTGAAGACCCAGTCAGTAACATTGGTGTTGCGCTATAATTCGCAATTGCACCAAGGTACGAATAAAAACAAAGGCTCCCTAGGGAGCCTTTGTGGTATCTGACGGTATCAAATTGAGATTAAGCGTCTTTTTTGTCTTCGTTCTGCACTTTGTCTTTTGATGCGTCGTCGTCATTCGTTGATTTTGCATCTGAAGAGTCGTTGTCTGCTGGAGTTTCTTCCTCTAGCTCGTCCTCGTCATCGCGGTTTTCGATAACACCGTGTGTCTCTTTCCACTTCTCCCAGCGTTGGAACGCCAGTTCTTGCATATCAGTCGTCTTATCCGCTTCATCGACAATCTCTTCGCCCACTAGGTGCTCAAAGATGTCTTCTAGGGTGATGATGCCCTGAATAGTGCCGTATTCGTCCACAACTAAAGACAGTTGCAGGCGGTTTGCCATCATCTGGTCAAAGGCTTTAGCCAAGCCCATGTTGTTCAGCAACACGTGGATAGGGCGCATTACTTCACCCAGAGCTTTCTCACCACAACCGGCTTGCTGCAATCTAAACAGCTCTAAGCGGTGAACAAAACCGATGATGTTGTCACTCTGCTCGCTGTAAACCAGCGGGCGTGAGAATGGCGTGTCTTTATGTTGTTCTAGGAAGGTATTGACACTCATTTCCGCATCAACACGGAATACCACTGGGCGCGGCGTCATTATTTGAGTCACGGGTACATCTTGAATACCCAGTAGGTTGCTCAGGATTTTTGATTCGCCTTCTGCAAACTCGCCGCTCTCTTTTGCCAAAATCGCCATTGCAGATAGCTCATCACGCATTTTTGGTGCTTGGTGGCCACGAGCAAGACGTTTGGTGATCTGTTCTGAGAACCAGACAAACGGTGTTAGGAAGAACACCATCCAGCGCAGCACGCTTGCCGAAGCAGGGGCAAGTTGACGCCAGTAGGTTGCACCAATGGTTTTTGGAACAATCTCAGATAATACCAAGATACCTAGCGTTAGCACGGCAGAGAAGACACCTAACCATTGGCTACCAAAAACGACAGCCGCTTGTGCACCTGCTGTCGCAGCACCGATAGTATGGGCGATGGTGTTGAGCGTTAAAATTGACGCAAGCGGGCGGTCAATATCTGTTTTCAGTTTGTCTAAAGACTCTGCTGCAGGGTGCCCATTTTGTTTTAGTTGAGCAATGTAGCTCGGACTAATACTCAAAAGTACAGCTTCCAAAACAGAACAAATGAAAGAAACTCCAATAGCAATGGAGACGTAAATAGATAGCAGCAGCATGTTTGCCCTTAAATTAAATTGTACGCTTTAGCAGCGATTCAGCGTGGATTATAGTGAAAAAGTAGTGGCTAGGTCATCATTAATTTTGCTCTCAGCCCCTTTTAAACAAGGGCTTGCTTAATAAAATCAGTAACAAATTGTGAGTTATTACTCATATTATGGCTAAAACTACGGCATTAGAGCTAAAGATCGACGACAAACCTTTGCCAGATGGGGCATTTATGTTTTAGAGTGAATTGAATTCAAAAATACAAAGAAGGGAAACCTAAAATGAACAAGACTCAATTAATCGACTTTATTGCTGAAAAAGCGGACCTTTCTAAAGCACAAGCTAAAGCTGCTCTAGAAGCGACTCTTGGCGGTGTTACAGATGCTCTTAAAGATGGCGATCAAGTTCAGCTAATTGGTTTTGGTACTTTTAAAGTAAACCACCGTGCAGCTCGCACTGGTCGTAACCCAAAAACTGGTGATGAGATCCAAATCGCTGCTGCAAATGTTCCAGCATTTGTTGCAGGTAAAGCGCTGAAAGATTCAGTGAAATAATCTAAACTGTACCGAGGTAGTCGTATTCCACCTCGGTACAGGTTTTTATGAAAAAAGCATTTCTTCTCGTTTCACTATTATCTACATTTCTTATTGGCTGTTCTTCAACAAGCCCTCGCAAAAACCTAGAGCAATTTGAAACTCACACTGGCGGCCAAGTCATGGGCGACGCGACGAGTTTCTACTGGGTTACAAACAAGCTAACACAACCTCATACTTCAGCTGACTACGTCACTGTCGGCGATTACGGCTGGTACCAAACTGATTATGCTTGGTCAGAAGGCGTGCTTCGTGAATTCATTCGTGAAGGCGAGCAGCGTAACTCTTCTAATGAGCTGGTTCCCTATCGAGTCCATGTGCGTTTCAATAAGTCAGGCGAAGCTGTGTATCAACAGTATCGTATTGATAGCAAAATCTTACCTATCCAAGCCAAGCAGCTTGAAAACTATCAGAAAGAAGCGACGTCGGTTCTAGAGACCACAACGAAGCAGCATGATGAAGGGCTTAGGCTGATTCAGGGTTACTGGAATGGCAGCTCTTTTAAAACGTGCGCTGGTGGTGAGTTTGATCGCATTGAATTTAACCAGACCTTGCCAGGCTTCGTGATTGACCGATTGGCGTCTGTGGAAAGCTATGCGGCGTTTCTTGGCAGTGATTCACTGGGTAAGATGAGCGTGGAAGAGTTACTGATGCTGGCTGAAGACAGCCATGATTGTGTCGTTAGGCCATCATTGTTGAAAGAATAGCGAGTAATCAAAGGATTGAGAGTATTTGGCCTACTGTAGGCCAAGTGCCTATTTGTCTGTACAAATACAGATTCTTGTGTAAATGAGATAATAAAAGGCGCCTATTGAGGCGCCTTTTTCTGTTATTCACTTGCTGTCATTTGCTTACTGTTATTGGAAAGTAAGCGAGCAACAAGATTGTTTACTGCTCTTGTTCGCGCGCAATCGCACGGTAACCAATATCATTGCGGTGGAACATACCATTCCAGCTAACTTGCTTCGTCAACGCGTAAGCGCGCTCTTGAGCCTCAGAAACCGTATTGCCCAGTGCTGTTGCACAAAGTACACGACCGCCGTTTGTCACAACGTCGCCAGCTTCATTATTTGTCGTACCCGCGTGGAAAACCTTTTGGCCTTCAACTTCGCTTGTTGGTAGTGAAATAACGTCACCTTTTGCGTAGTCAGCAGGGTAACCGCCAGCCGCAAGAACAACACCGATAGAAGCGCGTGGATCCCACTTTGATTCTGCTTCGTCTAGTTTCTCGTCGATAGCCATTAGGCAAAGCTCAACAAGGTCTGACTCCATACGCATCATGATAGGTTGCGTCTCTGGATCGCCGAAGCGGCAGTTGTATTCGATAACTTTAGGTGTGCCGTCAGCATCGATCATTAGGCCTGCGTAAAGGAAACCCGTATAAGGTGCGCCTTCTGCATCCATACCACGTACCGTTGGGTAGATAACTTCCTCAAGGATACGGTTGTGGATTTCAGGCGTCACAACTGGAGCTGGAGAGTAAGCACCCATACCGCCAGTATTAGGCCCAGTGTCTTTGTCGCCAACACGTTTGTGATCTTGGCTGGTGGCCATAGGAAGAACGCTAGAACCGTCAACCATTACGATGAAGCTTGCTTCTTCGCCTTCAAGGAACTCTTCGATAACCACGCGGCTGCCAGCTTCGCCAAATGCGTTGCCCGCTAGCATATCTTTGATTGCGTCTTCAGCTTCTTCAAGGGTCATCGCAACGATAACGCCTTTACCCGCCGCAAGACCGTCAGCTTTTACTACGATTGGAGCGCCTTGCTCACGTACGTAAGCGATAGCTGGCTCAATCTCAGTGAAGTTTGCGTAGTAACCCGTTGGGATGTCATGACGAGCTAGGAAATCTTTAGTGAATGCTTTAGAGCCTTCAAGCTGTGCTGCAGCTTGAGTAGGGCCGAAGATTGGCAAACCTACTTCGCGGAATGCATCAACCACACCGATAACCAATGGTGCTTCAGGGCCCACGATAGTCAGTTCGATTTTTTTATCTTGAGCAAACGCGACTAAACCAGCGATGTCTTCAACGCCGATGTTTACGTTCTCTAGTTTTGGCTCAAGTGCAGTACCTGCGTTACCTGGAGCGATGAATACTGTTTCAACGTTTGGGTTTTGTGCTGCTTTCCAACCTAGTGCATGCTCACGACCGCCAGCACCAATAATCAATACATTCATGTTTTAAACCTTCAATCAAAATTGATAGTAGTAGAACTAAAAAATGTCTGAGCAACACTAAATGATAGTGTTGCTCATCTCGGAGCGCAGCGTTCTCGTTTCCCGTAGCGAAGCGCTCTCGTATCTTTTCTTTCTAGTGGCGGAAGTGACGCATGCCCGTAAAGATCATCGCCATGCCGTGTTCGTCTGCTGCTGCGATAACTTCGTCATCACGCATAGAGCCGCCCGGTTGGATAACACACTTGATGCCAGCCTCTGCAGCCGCGTCGATACCGTCACGGAATGGGAAGAATGCATCTGATGCCATCACACAGCCTTCAACCTGTAGACCTTCGTCTGCAGCTTTGATGCCTGCGATTTTCGCAGAGTAAACGCGGCTCATTTGGCCAGCGCCAACACCAATTGTCATGTCGCCTTTCGAGTAAACGATAGCGTTAGATTTAACGTATTTCGCTACTTTCCAGCAGAATAGAGCATCTTTCAATTCTTCAGCTGTAGGTTGGCGCTTAGAAACCACTTTAAGGTCATCTTCAGACACCATGCCTTGGTCGCGGTCTTGAACTAGCAAACCACCGTTAACGCGTTTAACGTCAAAGCCAGTTGTCTTCGTTGTCCACTCACCACACTCAAGTAGGCGAAGGTTTTTCTTAGCCGCTACGATTGCTACTGCTTCAGCAGAAACTGATGGTGCAATGATAACTTCAACGAATTGACGCTCAGTGATAGCCGTTGCTGTTGCAGCGTCTAGCTCACGGTTGAAAGCGATGATGCCGCCAAATGCAGACGTTGGGTCTGTTTTGAATGCACGGTCGTAAGCTTCTAGGATGTCTTCACCTAGTGCAACACCACATGGGTTAGCGTGCTTAACGATCACACATGCTGGCTGGTCGAACTCTTTCACACACTCAAGTGCTGCGTCGGTGTCAGCGATGTTGTTGTAAGAAAGGGCTTTACCTTGAATCTGGCGAGCTGTAGAAACTGATGCTTCTTCAGGGGTTGCTTCAACGTAGAATGCGGCTGCCTGGTGGCTGTTCTCACCGTAGCGCATGTCTTGCTTTTTCTCGAACTGTTGGTTGAACGTGCGAGGGAATTTGCTCTTGTTTTCAGGAGAAGGTTCGTCACCTTCTTTGTTCTCACCGTAAGATGGAACCATAGTGCCGAAGTAGTTTGCGATCATGCCGTCGTAAGAAGCGGTGTGCTCGAATGCTGCGATAGCGAGGTCGAAGCGAGTCTCTAGTGTTAGAGATTTATCGTTCGTGTCCATTTCAGCGACAACGCGCTCGTAGTCGTGTGCGTTAACAACGATCGTTACGTCTTTGTGGTTTTTCGCTGCAGAGCGAACCATTGTAGGGCCGCCGATGTCGATGTTCTCAACAGCATCAGCAAGGGTACAACCTTCTTTAGCAACGGTTTCTGCGAATGGGTATAGGTTTACAACAACCATATCGATAGGGTTGATACCGTGAGTTTCCATCACGTCATCATCTTGGCCACGACGGCCTAGAACACCACCATGAACTTTTGGGTGCAGAGTCTTAACACGGCCATCCATCATTTCTGGGAAACCAGTGTAGTCAGATACTTCTGTAACAGAGATGCCTTTTTCAGCAAGCAGGCGAGCAGTGCCACCGGTAGATAGGATATCTACACCACGGTTAGCAAGAGCTTGTGCAAATTCAACGATACCAGTTTTGTCTGATACGCTGATTAGAGCGCGGCGAATTGGACGAGCGTTATTCATGCTTCCATCTTCCTCAAATTCATGGGGTTAAAATAAAGATATTTGCCAAAAAAGAACTTGTTTCTATCTTCTTAGCGTGGATTATCTTAGATACCAGTAAGAGATAAAATATTGGCCAGTTTTGGTAAAGACCTTTTGGGTTAGTCTTATGATTAAGCTATAAGATAACCAACTCCAAATTTGATGGCGCAGATTCTAACTAATTTATTACAAAAAAGCTCGCGCAATCGTTTGGCATCTCAAAATTAATTATGAAAAGTGCCATTTCAGCCTGAAAAGTAACGATAAGGTTAATTGTGGAATGGACGAAACAGTAGGAAAAAACATGTTTCAGATCGGTGAATTAGCGAAGCGATGCGGTGTGACAGCCGATACCTTGCGATTTTATGAGAAGAATAACCTGATCGCGCCAGCCAGTCGCAGTGACTCGGGTTATCGCCTATATGATGAAAATAACCAGAAACAGGTGACGTTTATTCTCAAATCTAAAGCGTTGGGGCTGAGTTTGGACGAGATTAAAGAATTGCTTGAGATTCGCCTCGAGGCCACACAGCACAGTTGCGCTGAAGTGAAGTCGATTACCTCAGCAAAGCTAGAGATGATTGATGAGAAGATTACTGAGTTAACTAAGATTCGCACCGCACTTAAGAAGATTAATGATGCGTGTTGCGGCCACGTAGACGACGATGCAAGCCATTGTTCGATTCTGGCAGCCTTGGATTCCGCAAACGTCGACAAAGGGCGCTGTTGTCGCACTGGAGAGTAATCAGCCACTATCACGGATCGACAAGCCAAAAAAAAGCCAAACTCAACAATGAGCTTGGCTTTCAATTCAATAAATTACGAAAGAACGATTAGTTCATGCCGTATTTTTTAAGTTTCTTGCGAAGAGTACCGCGGTTAATACCCATCATGGTTGCTGCGCGAGTTTGGTTACCGCGAGTGTACTGCATGATAGTGTCTAGTAGTGGCTGTTCAACTTCAGCTAATACTAATTCGTATAACTCGCTGACTTCTTGACCGTTTAATTGAGCAAGGTAATTTTTCAATGATGCTTTAACTGAGTCACGTAGTGGCTTCTGCGTGATTTGGTCTTGTGATGTAACTGTAGTTACTGTCAATGCTTCTGAAGTCAGATTTTGTTCGAACATATTCGGTCTAGCTCTTCTCGTAATTATGGTGCAACGTTATCAAAAAAACCTTCTAGCGCTTCAAGCTGCAGATCACCTGCTTCGAATGCGTTGAAGGTACGGCGAAACTCACTCGCTTGTTCATGTTCTTTTAGATACCAACCCACATGCTTACGAGCGATGCGAGGGCCTAAAAACTCTCCATAAAATTCATGTAGAGCGTGCACATGACCAAGCATGATGTCTTTCACTTCCGAAATCGGGAGTGGGTCCATCGTGGTGCCGTTTTCCAAATAGTGTAGGATTTCGTTAAAAATCCAAGGACGTCCTTGGGCAGGTCGACCTATCATTAAAGCATCAGCGCCGGTGTACTCCAGCACAAACTTCGCTTTTTCCGGACTATCGATATCACCGTTAGCGATAACCGGAATAGATACTGCTTGTTTCGCTGCTTTAATGTGTTTGTATTCTGCCTCACCTTTGTACATACAAGCGCGAGTTCTTCCATGGAGCGCAAGAGCTTGTATGCCGCAGTCTTCGGCTATTTTCGCGATTTGGACACAGTTTCTATTGTCTGTATCCCAGCCTGTGCGCGTTTTCAACGTTACTGGAACGTCGACAGCATTTACCACCGCTTTCAGAATGTCTTCAATGAGTTCTGGATGCTGCAGTAAGGCTGAGCCCGCAAGCTTCTTATTCACTTTTTTGGCTGGACAACCCATGTTGATATCGATGATTTGCGCACCGTTATCGACATTAAATTGAGCAGCCTCGGCCATAAGCTGTGGATCTGCACCAGCGATTTGTACTGAACGAATGCCCGATTCGCCTTCATGTACCATACGCTGCTGAGACTTTGACGTTTTCCAAACTTTCGGATTGGAGGACATCATTTCACTGACTGCCATCCCCGCACCGTAGCGAAGACACAACTCACGGAATGGTCTATCCGTTACGCCAGCCATAGGAGCGACGATTAGATTGTTCTTAAGTTGATAATTTCCGATTTTCAAAAATGTCATCACAGTTCTGTACCAGCAAGGGCGCGCATTTTACGCATTTTTTCGCTGCGTGAAAAGACTAATATTTGAGCATTTACAATTTGTTTTTGTAATTTGTTTAAATTTCAGTCAATTAGCGCCCAAAGTCTTGTCTAGCCTTGCTTGCGACCTGAGATTCGACACCATTCTTGTTGTTCGATGATCGGATCAATGTGAAGCTCATCACGATAATAAGTGGCAACATCTTCTGCTTGTGTATCTAAAACACCCGACATCGCAAGTACACCATTTGGCTTAACTAGGCCCTTGATGATGCCAGAAAGGTCGCGTAATGGACCCGCAAGAATGTTGGCAACAACAACGTCTGCTAGCAAACCTTCCGGTTGATCTTGTGGCAAGAACACCTCTAGTTGCTCAGCAACGCCATTGCGTTGTGCGTTGTCTTTTGATGCAAGCAGAGCTTGAGGATCAATGTCGATCCCGATAACTTTTGCTGCGCCTAGTTTGATCGCAGCGATCGCTAGGATGCCTGAGCCACAACCGAAGTCGATCACGGTTTTGCCTGCAAGGTCTAAGCCTTCAAGCCACTCAAGACACAATGCCGTTGTCGGGTGAGTACCTGTACCAAATGCAAGGCCAGGGTCTAGCATTACGTTAACAGCGTCAGGTTCAGGGATATCGCGCCAGCTAGGGCAGATCCATAAACGCTCACCAAACTTCATTGGGTGGAAGTTGTCCATCCATTCACGCTCCCAATCCTTGTCTTCAATTTGCTCTACTTTATGAGCAAAGTCTGCAGGGAACATGTTGCTTGCTTTAATCTGCGCTAGAACGACACCAGTATCAGTCTCAGCGTCGTAAAGCGCGAGAATGTCAGTATCACCCCAAAGGCGAGTTTCGCCTGGCAGAGGCTCAAATACAGGGGTATCTTGTGCATCCAGGAAAGTTACAGAAAGAGCACCAGTCTCTTCCATTAACATGTCGCCGATTTGTTCGGCATTTTCATTGGTAGCATTAAGCTTGATTTGAATCCAAGGCATGGCTGCATCTTCTATATGAGAAAAATTGGATGGCGAGTCTAGCAGAAAATATGAGCAAATTCACCAAAACCCCACGGAATATAATGGGGATTAAAGATTGATTTTTTCGGCGGTTCAAAAACAAAAATGCTCACCGAAGTGAGCATTTTGACTGTTCTTAAACGAACGGATTATGACAAACCAAGTTTCTTCTCAAGGTAGTGGATGTTTGCACCACCGTGTTGGAAGTTTTCGTCGTTCATAATAGACAGTTGAAGCTCAGTATTAACGTTAATACCTTCAACAATCATTTCACCCAATGCGTTCTTCATACGAGCGATAGCAACATCACGGTTCTCACCGTAAGTGATCAGCTTACCAATCATTGAATCGTAGTGTGGTGGCACTGTGTAACCCGTGTAGATGTGAGATTCCCAACGTACGCCCATGCCGCCTGGTGCGTGGAAACGTTCAATCTTACCTGGTGAAGGTAGGAAACGAACTGGATCTTCAGCATTGATACGACATTCGATTGAGTGGCCACGCAGCTTAATGTCATCCTGAGTGAATGATAGAGGCTGACCAGCTGCAATACGTAGCTGTTCTTTCACTAGGTCGATACCCGTTACCATTTCAGTAATCGTGTGTTCAACCTGGATACGAGTGTTCATTTCGATGAAGTAGAATTCACCGTTCTCGTATAGGAATTCAAATGTACCTGCACCGCGGTAACCGATCTCAATACATGCACGAGTACAACGTTCGCCAATGTACTTACGCATCTCTTCAGTGATACCTGGAGCTGGCGCTTCTTCCACAACTTTCTGGTGACGACGTTGCATTGAACAGTCACGCTCACCTAGGTGGATAGCATTACCTTGGCCATCTGCAAGCACTTGTACTTCAATGTGACGTGGGTTTTCTAGGAATTTCTCCATGTAAACCATGTCGTTGTTGAAACATGCTTTTGCTTCAGCACGAGTCATCGCGATAGCTTCTGTTAATTCTGCTTCAGAACGAACAACACGCATACCACGACCGCCGCCGCCGCCAGATGCCTTGATGATAACTGGGAAGCCAATGCGTTTAGCGTGCGCTTTGTTTTTTGCTTCGTCGTCGTCAAGAGGGCCGTCAGAACCTGGTACACAAGGTACGCCAGCTTTCTTCATTGACGTGATAGCTGACACTTTGTCACCCATCATGCGAATGGTTTCAGCTTTAGGGCCAACGAAGATAAAGCCACTGCGCTCTACCTGTTCTGCAAAGTCTGCATTTTCAGATAGGAAGCCGTAGCCAGGGTGAACAGCTACTGCACCTGTAACTTCAGCTGCGCTGATGATACGAGGGATGTTTAGGTAGCTATCGATACCACGAGCTGGACCGATACAAATGGTTTCGTCTGCAAGCAGTACGTGCTTAAGGTCACGGTCAGCAGTTGAGTGAACCGCTACCGTTTTAATGCCAAGCTCTTTACATGCACGCAGAATACGTAGTGCAATCTCACCACGGTTCGCGATTACTAATTTATCTAACATAATGAGTGCTCTCTATTATTCGATAATTACTAGAGCTTGGTCGAATTCTACTGGTTGACCGTCTTCAACTAGGATAGCTGTTACAACACCAGATTTATCAGCTTCGATTTGGTTCATCATTTTCATTGCTTCAACGATACATAGCGTTTCGCCAGCAGTTACAGATTGACCAACTTTAACGAATGGTTTTGCGTCTGGGCTTGGAGCGCCGTAGAAAGTACCAACCATTGGAGAAAGAACTTGGTGACCAGCTGGAACTGCAGGAGCTGCTGCTTCTGCTGCTACAGGTGCCGCCGCAGGAGCTGCTGCCGCTACAGGTGCTGGAGCAGCTGCATATTGAACAGGTGCTACAGGTGCAGTGCTGTTACGACTGATTCGTACTGACTCTTCACCTTCAGAGATTTCTAGCTCAGAAATACCAGACTCTTCAACCAATTCGATTAGCTTTTTGATTTTGCGAATATCCATTGTTTCTTTCTCTTTATCTGTTAATTGAACTTACTCTATGACTGAGTAGGTTAGTAATAGTTCGTTGTTTATGTTTACTTTGAGTTGAGCTTGCTGAGCGCAGCGGTCAAAGCAAATTGATAACCTTGGGCACCTAAGCCACAAATCACACCTTCTGCTTTATCAGATAGGTAAGAGTGGTGACGGAATGGTTCACGCGCGTGAACATTCGATAGATGAACCTCAATAAATGGTATGGCAACGCCAAGTAGTGCATCACGCAGTGCCACACTGGTATGTGTAAAGGCTGCTGGGTTGATAATAATAAAATCAACATTTTGATAAGCACTATGGATAGCTTCAATCAGTTCGTACTCACGATTTGACTGTAAGTGAGATAGCTCAACATCGTGTGCTTTCGCTTGCTCGGTCAGTGAGCTAATAATCTGGTCAAGTGTTTGAGAACCGTAGTGTGCGGGCTCTCTAAGGCCTAACAGGTTAAGGTTTGGGCCATTTAAAACTAGAATGCGAAACTTTGTAGACATCGTGGGGCTATCTTCCTTTATCGTGTTTACGAACGTGAATGTTGCCATTTTATTGAAAATTTGCGGTTAATTTCCAGTGAGAAAAACCCAAATTTAAAAATTAGAACCAGATTATAGCTAATTCAGCGCAAATCGCAGCAATTTACTGGTCTAATCTCCTATTGATACAGCTTGGAATTGTTACCAACTTAACAAAAAAGCGTCTTAGCCTTAATTTGGGGCGGGATATTTGAGATCAAGATCAGCCATAAAAAAAACCGCCACATAGGTGACGGTTTAGAAAGTGCTGTTTTAAACAGTGATTAGCTGCTGTGACTGGTTGCTTATGCCAGTTCTGCTTTCTCGGCAATCAGCTTATCAACCACACTTGGGTCGGCCAGTGTCGAGGTATCACCTAGGTTACCTGTATCGCCAGTCGCGATTTTACGCAGGATACGACGCATGATTTTACCCGAACGAGTTTTTGGTAGAGAGTCGGTCCAGTGCAGTACATCTGGCGTTGCAATTGGGCCAATCTCTTTACGTACCCAGTCTTTTACTTCTTTATGAAGCTCTGCGGTTGGGAACTCACCATCATTCAGCGTGATGTAAGCGTAAATCGCTTGGCCTTTAATATCATGAGGGATGCCCACAATCGCGGCTTCTGCAATCTTATCGAACGCGACTAGAGCCGATTCAATCTCAGCAGTACCCATACGGTGACCTGATACGTTAAGTACATCATCGACACGCCCCGTAATCCAGTAGTAACCGTCTTCATCACGACGAGCGCCGTCACTGGTGAAGTACATGCCTTTAAAGGTCGAGAAGTAAGTCTGTTCGAAGCGGTCATGATCGCCATGAACGGTACGCATTTGGCCTGGCCAAGAGTCAAGAATCACTAGGTTGCCGTCTGTTGCACCCTCAATGATGTTACCCATGTTATCAACCAGTGCCGGTTGCACACCGAAGAATGGACGAGTTGCAGAGCCCGGTTTCAGATCTGTTGCGCCTGGTAGCGGTGCAATCAAGATACCGCCCGTTTCTGTTTGCCACCATGTATCAACAATTGGAGATTGCTCATTACCGATTGTTTTGTAGTACCACTCCCACGCCTCTGGGTTGATAGGTTCACCCACTGAGCCCATGATTCTTAGGCTGTCACGAGAAGTACCTTCAACGGCTTCATTGCCTTTCGCCATCAATGCACGAATAGCCGTTGGCGCCGTATAAAGAATATTAACTTGGTGCTTATCGACCACTTCGCTCATGCGGCTGGTGTTCGGGTAATTTGGCACGCCTTCAAACAGAATCGTTTTTGCGCCATTAGCAAGCGGTCCGTAAACAAGATATGTGTGACCGGTAATCCAACCCACATCGGCTGTACACCAGAAAGTCTCGCCTTCTTGGTAATCGAATACGTATTTGAAGGTCATCGCAGCATAAACAAGGTAGCCACCTGTGGTGTGCATAACGCCTTTAGGTTTACCTGTTGAGCCTGACGTATAAAGGATGAATAGTGGATCTTCTGCGTTCATCTCTTCTGGTGGGCAATCTGCAGATACATTAGCAATAGCATCGTGCCACCACACATCGCGATGTTCGTGCCATGCCACATCACCGCCAGTGCGTTTGAATACAACAACCTTCTCGATGTTTTTCACTTCAGGGTTCGTCAGTGCTTCATCGACATTCTTTTTCAGTGGAACAGCACGGCCGCCACGCACGCCTTCATCGGCAGTGATAACGACTTTAGAATTTGAATCGATAATACGACCAGACAGTGCTTCTGGTGAGAAACCACCAAATACGACTGTGTGAACCGCACCGATACGGGTACACGCCAGCATGGCTACTGCCGCTTCTGGCACCATTGGCATGTATAAACAAACCACATCACCTTTGCGCACGCCTTGCTCTTTTAGAGCATTCGAAAACAGGCACACTTCTTTATGCAGTTCATTAAAAGTTAGAGTTTTATCATCTGCCGGGTCATCGCCTTCCCAGATGATAGCGACTTCATCACCGCGCTCAGCAAGGTGGCGGTCGATACAGTTAGCCGAAACGTTAAGCGTGCCATCTTCAAACCAGCGAATATCAATGTGGCCAGGATCGAAAGAGGTGTTTTTTACTTGTGTGAAAGGTTTGATCCAATCAACGATTTTTCCGTGTTCACCCCAAAAGCCTTCAGGGTCAGAAACAGATTGCTGGTACATGGCTAGGTAAGTGTCATTATCCGCGTGTGTGGTTGATTTAATATTTTCTTTTACCGGATAAACGTGGGCTTCACTCATTGCATCTCTCCTTGTGCCTACATTCCTAATGAACTGGCAACTTCCTTTGTGTTC
Source organism: Vibrio sp. 10N.247.311.49 (assembly GCF_041467655.1). Taxonomy (NCBI): domain Bacteria; kingdom Pseudomonadati; phylum Pseudomonadota; class Gammaproteobacteria; order Vibrionales; family Vibrionaceae; genus Vibrio; species Vibrio sp. 10N.247.311.49. The sequence continues at coordinate 115,178 of NZ_JBFSVA010000015.1, read as the reverse complement.
AGTTTCTAGGTCTATTACAGAACCGTCTTTGTGTTATCACTCTCGGCTAGGACGGCGATTTCCACAATTAGACTTTAGGATGAGACGCTGCTTTTCACTTACAAAATAGCGAGTTAAGTTCAATTTTGAGATGTTGCTCTCTATGTGAAGCGCCAGTGGTTGAATTAAGAATAAGAAGAGTTGAAACGGGGAAGGTCACCATGTTTCAGGCGCACAAAGATCAGCGCAGCGGAGATAGCGTCTTGTAATGCATCATGTTTATTGACCGGGATAGGTAAATCGAGTTGGCGACAGATGGCGTCCATACTGAGATCAAAATAGGCATTGGGCAGCTGTCTTTCGAGTTTGTCTTGATAGAGTTGGCTCACTTCGACTAATCGGTTAGGCAGTGGAAATCCAAGCTGTTTTAAACAGGCGCGGTCGAGAATTTTTTTATCATAGCGGATGTGATAGCCGACTAAAGGACGATTTCCAATGAAGTTCAGTAGCTCGATTAAAGCCTGTTTTTCTTCGATGCCGTGCTTTAGATCTTGATGACGGATACGGTGGATTTTTATTGAATTGCAATCGAGCGATTGGGGGGCGCGCAACCGGACTTCAAAAGGTTGGCTGGTAATGATTCGGTTACCGATGATCTTGGTCGCGGCAATGGTAACTAATTCTGCCTGATTGGGATCTAGGCTGGTGGTTTCACAATCGAGCGATACATATTCATGATCAATAGGCGCAGTAAACAGAGGCTGATAGAGGGAGCCTTTGAGCTTGTGATGCCAGTAATAGCGAACCAACCTATTCATCGTTCAATGCCTAATCCCGTATCTGATAGTGGTAGCCGAGCCATTGCTTGAATTTCTTCACCACGTGCAGGCTATGACGAAGCAGATCCCTGTCTGCTCGTTCCATCAGTTTGACGTTAATCTTGTTGCTGCTGTGCTGCTGAGAAAGCCTTTGGGCTAAGCGCCACTTAAAGAATTGCTTGAGTGCTTCACTGAGATTATCGGCAGTACTTTGCTCTAATACTTTCTTGCTGACCAGCTGCTCAATGCGTTCGAAGGTGTTGTTGACCGTGACACCATGTTCTAGGCAAAGCGCTCTCACACCATGCACGATAGGGAAAATACCGCCTTGTTTGATATCGAGTCCGGACTTAGATTGCTTCACATTACCAAACAGGGTCAGGGGAACTGAGAAGTTCAGCGCCGGGCGGCAGAACTCCGTCAGAATCAATTCTTGTCCGAGCATTAAATCACTGAGGTGCTGCTTTACAGGTTTTAATAACTCTCTATTCCCCGCTACTGCGTGTGCATCTGCCATGATCGCGATATCCATCACGGTGTCTGGCGTGGCTTTTTTTACCCAATGGGTGAGGGTTTGTTTCCACTCTTGTTCTGAATGCACCCATTTCGGATTGTTGACCATTACGTTGCCCGGGCACAGTGGGTAACCCAATTGTTGAAGGGTATGGGTGAGGTCGTTCATGGCACTTTGGCATTGATGCCATTCCAAACCATCTTGAATAATCAGAGCGTTGTCTTGATCGGTTTTGAGAATTTGCTCTCCACGCCCCTCAGAACCCAACACGATTAGGCAGCAATGATTATGCAGTGCAGGTGGGATCACCAACTCAAAAGCCTTCTCTATGATCTGTTCGTTGACCGCAGAAATCAGCTCCATGATAAAGCGTGTGCGAATCCCATTACTGAGCAAGCTCTCGACCAGTTGACGTTGTTTGTTGGATGCCATTGCCAATTCTTCAACGCTGGTGGCGCGCGCAATACGCAAAGTAAGAACGTGGGAGTGTGTGGAGAATGCACTGAGAATCTGTGTCATATCCACCATGCCGACCGCATTTTTACCATCACAAACCATCAACCTTTTTACTCGATTTCTGGTCATGGTAATCATGGCGTTAAATAAGAAATCGCCTTGGTTCACGTGCATCACCGGAAACGTTGCGATCTCACCGACAGGCGCATCCAGTGTGAAATTATCGAGCATCACAGCATGCAATAAATTGGTTCGAGTGACGATTCCATACGGCAAGGAACATGATGATCCAAAAGCTTTTGGATCATTATGTTCCAAATGGACTAGGGCCGAGTCTAACCCTTGTTCTTTAAGGGTTTGAGTGACTTGGTTGATCGGTTGGTTTGGTTCAAGTATCAGTGGTGGGTGATAGATAGAGTCATCCACTTTGGTTAATATAAACTCGGCAAGATTCTGTTGCTGCTGGGCGGCTTCTATCAAAGCTTTTCGTGTTGATAGGTTGCTATCAAAGTAGGCAGCGAATTGGCCATTGGCGTGGTAAAGCTCAAGAAAAATATCGGTGGGCAGCAGATAACTTAATGTATCTTCGAGTGCGATATATTGGTGTTTGGTGTGGGGTTCAAACTGGCTGCGGACATCAAAAATATCGTCATTGGCATAGTGTGCGTAAATCTCACCATCACTGCTCGCGCGCTCTTCAACAGCTCCTTTGATCAAAATATGCAGGTGTCGGCTCGGCCTTTCAGCTTCCAGTATCACTTCTTGAGAGCGGTAATACACCACGTCTAATGAAGAGCGAAGCTTCAACTGTTCGGCGTCGGACAGGCTATCGAAGGGCGGGTGCTGCATATTAAATTTGTCAGGCATAAGCATCACAAGAAGAAATGGGAGTCTTTAATCAGTCTGACAAAATACCAGCGAAGCTCCAGACGACTTTAGTCTAAATGCGAGTATGAGTATTGATGAGCGTGAAATCTCTTGTTGAAATGCGATATCCAGACCCATTGAATATGGGAATACTATCCCAGTAATAATTCCCTTTTTCATCGTATGCGAGATAGGCATAATTGGTGCTGCCTTTTTCCGCACACTTTATAGGTCATTTATGTTTAGCCCTTCACCCTATGGCTGGATCTCTCAGTATTTTCTTGGTTTCTTTTTTGCGTATGGCGTGTATTTGCCATTTTGGGCGTTGTGGTTTGAAGACCAAGGCGTGTCTGCTGGTGATATTGGCGTATTGATTGGTATCGGCTTTGCGACTCGTTGTGTGGCCAACTTAGTGATTACGCCGCGTATCCATAAAGTGGAACACTTGATGCCAGCGCTACGCTGTTTGAGTTTCGCTGCGCTGCTGTTTGTCGGTTTCCACTTCTTCACCGGTGGCAGCTTTATACTGATGTTGTTGGCAACGGTACTGTTTAACCTCTGTTGTGGGCCGATCATTCCTCTTTCTGATGCGATGGCTAACCATTACAGTCGTTTGAAAATGCTCGACTACGGCCGAACTCGTCTTTGGGGATCAATTGCCTTTATCGCAGGTTCAACGGTTGTTGGCTATTTGGTGGCACAATTCGGCACTGACATGATTTTGTATACTGCGCTTGCCGGTGTGTTGCTGTCATTGATTCTTGCGATGAGAAACCCCAATGTGATGCCAGTAACACAATCTGAGCAACAAGCGGCGCGACCAAAACTAGGTGAACTGCTGCGTGAGTCGTCAGTGGTAAAGTTTTTAGCCTTGATGGCGCTGCTGCAAGGTAGTCATGCGGCTTACTACAGTTTTAGTGCGATTTATTGGAAAGAAGCGGGTCACTCAGAAGCTATCATCGGTTATTTGTGGAGTTTAGGTGTTGTTGCTGAAGTGGCCGTATTTGCTCTGAGTAAGCGATTATTCTCAGGCTGGTCACTGCGTACTTTGTTTGTCGTCGCGGCTATTGGGGTGATGGCGCGTTGGGGTATAACCGCATCAACCACGGCGATTTTTGCACTGGTGATGGTGCAGTTGCTGCACGGTGTGACATTTGCCATGGCACACATCGCCGCGATTCAATACATCCAATCTGAAGAACAAAACAAGATGGTTGCGCTACAAGCCCTGTATAACGCGATTCCATTAGGTGCCTTTATTGCACTGATGACCACCTTAAGTGGTTGGGGTTATGAGCTTTGGGGCGCAAATATCTTCTGGGGCATGGCTGCAATGGGTGCACTTGCTCTGTTCATTAAGTTGGATGAAAGAAGTTCAGTGGTTGAGATTAATCAATCAGATTCGGAACAGTCAGAATCTCACAGCAAATGCTGATAATTAGAGTCTAAAGCACAGAATTTAAGCGATGCGATTGAGTTAATCACCCATCCTTAGTTAAATGAAACCTCTCCCTTATGGAGAGGTTTTTTTATGGATGAAAAAGGGTTTTCAATGCAAGGATGGATAGTAATTCCAGTCTCTTTAGCCTACTTGGGCGTGTTATTTCTGATCGCTTGGTATGGAGACAGGCAGGTTCGTTGGCTATCGCGTTGGCGTCCGTGGATCTATAGCCTTTCGATTGCCGTGTATTGTACCTCTTGGACCTTCTATGGAACTGTCGGGCAGGCGAGCAATAACCCTTGGTCTTTTTTACCCATTTATCTCGCCCCGATTCTGGTCTTTACACTAGGCTGGCGGATCTTGGCGCGGCTGATCCTGATTGCGAAGCGGGAGCACATCACCTCCATTGCCGACTTTATCGCGGCTCGTTACGGGAAATCTCAGGGCTTAGCTGTGGCGGTGACGGTTATCGCCGTGGTCGGTATCCTTCCTTATATCGCTCTGCAACTGCGTGGTATTACCATGGGGTTGGATATTGTTGCGCCCAACCTAGCGGCTGACTTCGGTTATCAGGACTATCATGTGTCTTGGTTTGTGGTCGGTGCTTTGGCTATTTTTACCATGCTGTTTGGTACAAGACACATTGATAACACAGAGCATCACCGTGGCATGATGATGGCGGTGGCGTTTGAATCCATCGTTAAGCTCGCGGCATTCCTGATCGTTGGCCTATTCATCATGTATCTGGCGATGAGCAGCGACAAGATCGACTTGCTTGATGTGGCGGCTTCCACCTACGAATCACCCAATATTCCGACCTTAATTATTCATACCGTTTTAACCATGTTGGCGATTGTCTGTCTGCCACGCCAGTTCCATACCATGGTGGTAGAGAACGAACGTCCTCAAGACCTGCATACCGCTCGTTGGTTGTTTCCGCTTTACCTGATTTTGATGGGACTGTTCGTGCTGCCAATTGCTTGGGCAGGACAAGGACTACTTACTGGTATGCCAGCGGATACCTATGTGATCAGTGTGCCAATGTCAGAAGGCGCTAATCACATTGCCTTGCTGGCTTTCCTTGGTGGTACGTCTGCGGCAAGTGGCATGGTGATAGTGTCGACCATCGCCTTGGCGATCATGGTGTCGAATGATTTAGTGATGCCATTGTTACTGCGCCGTATGCGCCTAACTCAAAGAACCCATCGACACTTTTCTGGCCTGCTATTGGTGATTCGCCGCGGGCTAATTTTACTGCTGTTACTGGGTGCTTGGCTGTTTTATCAGGCGCTCGATACCATCCATTCACTGTCAGCGATTGGCTTTCTTTCCTTTGCTGCGATTGCTCAATTCGCGCCAGCACTTATTGGTGGTTTGTACTGGCGCCCGGGTAACCGCAAGGGCGTGTATGTCGGCTTAATGGTGGGCTCGTTGATTTGGCTGATTACCTTGATGAGCCAAACCAGCATGTTGGCTGGCGACAGTGAAAGTAACCTTTTACTGTGGATTATCACGCCGCCAGAACTGCTCAGTAGCTGGAATATCAGCAGTTCAAACTGGGGCATTGTGCTGAGTATTGTACTTAATACCTTGTGCTATGCCGTGGTTTCGATGACGACTCGCCCAAGCCTAAGTGAGCGCTTACAATCAGCAGCATTTGTTGGCACGCCGCTGCCTGAAAACGAGAATATCAGCCTTTACCAGAACCGAGTGACGGTCGCTGAATTAGAGATGCTGGCGTCGCGTTTTGTGGGCCGTAAGCGTGCGAAAAGTGCTTTACACAGCTATTGGCAACAACACGGGCAGCCGCTGCTTCCTAATCAACAAGCGCCTGCGAGTCTGATTCGACACGCAGAGCGCGTGCTCGCCGGTGTATTCGGTGCTTCATCTGCTAAGTTAGTACTTACTTCTGCTTTGCAGGGAAGAAACATGCAGCTTGAAGAAGTCGCGACCATCGTTGATGAAGCCTCGGAGCTGTACGACTTCAGTCGCGGTTTACTGCAAGGCGCGATTGAACATATTGGCCAAGGCATCGCAGTAATCGACAAACAAATGAGGCTGGTTGCATGGAATCAGCGTTACCTAGAATTGTTTGAATTCCCTGCGGGTTTGATTCAGGTTGGGCGACCCATTTCAGACGTGATTCGTCATAATGCCGAGCAAGGGTTGTGTGGCCCAGGTGACCCGGAAGATCACGTTCGCCGCCGTGTTTATCACCTTGAGCAAGGCACTCGACACACCTCTTCTCGTATTCGTCCTGATGGCCGAGTGATTGAGGTGCAAGGTAACCCAATGCCAAGTGGTGGTTTTGTGATGAGCTTTACCGACATCACGGTATTCCGACAAGCAGAGCAAGCGCTAAAAGATGCCAATGAAAGCTTGGAATCGAGAGTGCATGAGCGAACTCAAGAGCTCGAAAAACTGAATCATCGCTTGGTAAAAGCCACGCAGATTTCGGATCAAGAATCACAATCTAAGAGTCGTTTTCTAGCCGCGGTAAGCCACGATTTGATGCAGCCGCTCAATGCCGCACGTCTATTTGCTTCGTCACTGTCTGAGGTGGCAAAAGAGCAAGAGGTGAAGCAATTGTCATCTCACATCGAGAGTGCACTTGGCGCCGCAGAAGATTTGATTGGTGACTTGCTAGATATCTCTCGATTGGAGTCCGGAAAGTTAGAAACCAACATTCACGCGATTGCCGTGCATGACGTATTAACCAATTTGAACGCGGAATTTAGCGCTCTAGCGAGACAACAGAAAATTGAGTTTAAGATGATTCCGTCGTCATTGTTCATTCATTCAGACCCTAAGCTGTTGAGGCGTGTGATTCAGAACTTTTTGACCAATGCGTTCCGCTACAACCCGGAAGGGAAAGTGGTACTGGGTGCGAGAAGAGTCAATGGACAGGTTCGAATTGATGTGTGGGATAATGGAACCGGTATCGATGAAGACAAGCAACAAGAAATCTTTGAAGAGTTTACTCGTGGCAGCCAAGTACGAGCCGATCAAGGATTGGGGTTAGGGTTAGCAATCTCGAAAGGTATTGCTCATGTGCTTGGCCATCAAATTTCGATGCGCTCATGGCCGGGGCAAGGCAGTGTCTTTTCCATCACTTTAGCTAGAGCGGAAAAAGTGGCTCCAGTTGTGCAAGCTTCGACGCCAATGGCGACCAGCGACATCGAACATCTCAAGATATTGTGTGTCGATAATGAACGAGAAATCTTAGTCGGTATGGAAAACCTGATCGGACGTTGGGGCTGTGAGGTTAAGACGGCGGTTGATTTGGTCGAAAGCTTGCAGTGCCTAGATGAGGGTTGGCTACCTGATGTGATTTTCTCTGATTACCGTTTAGATAATGGCAGAACGGGTCTCGAAGTCCTGCAGCAGTGTCGCTTGCGCCTCGGAGACTCTTTTGAAGGGGTCATCATTAGTGCCGATAGAACCGATGACATGTTGGCAGCGATAAAGGCCAACAGCTTTCGCTTTATTGCCAAGCCAGTGAAGCCACTTAAGTTAAGAGCGGTCTTGAATCGAGTGAGCTAGTTTGGGTTAACAGGCTCGGATTAGTACGTTCGTGAGCGGATAGTGAAAAGGCCTCAGATGAGGCCTTTTTTGTCTCTGTTTTTTTTGCGAACGCCGATTCGCTTGTTAATTCAATAACTAACCAGCAATGCCACCTTGTGTCAGTGTGGTTGGATCAAGCAGTTTACTGAGCTCTTCTCGGCTAAGATCGGTTTCTCTTTCTGCGACATCCAGAATTGGTAAGCCTTCTTTGTAAGCTTTCTTGGCAATATCAGCCGCCTTCAAGTAGCCAATCACAGGGTTAAGTGCGGTCACTAGGATTGGGTTCTTTGACAGTGCCAAATCGAGATTGTCTTGGCGTACCGTGAAGGTCGCGATGGCTTTGTCCGCTAAAGCGACTGAGCTGTTTGCCAATAACTCAATACTTTCCAACACGTTATGAGCAATCACTGGCAGCATCACATTAAGTTGGAAGTTACCTGATTGTCCGGCTACGGTAATGGTGGTGTCGTTGCCAATGACTTGCGCCGCCGCCATAGCTGCAGCTTCTGGAATCACAGGATTTACCTTGCCAGGCATGATCGATGAGCCTGGTTGTAGAGCCTGTAATTCAATTTCCCCTAAGCCAGCCAACGGCCCAGAGTTCATCCAGCGAAGATCGTTTGAGATCTTCATGATCGCAACTGCTGCCGTTTTGAGCTGACCTGACAGCGCAACGATCGCGTCTTGACTGCTGAGGCTAAAAAAGAAGTTTTCACTCGAGCTAAAACTGATCTTTGTCGATTGAGACAGGTTACTCGCAAACTTATCGGCAAAGCGTGGGTCAGCATTGATCCCTGTTCCAACCGCAGTACCACCTTGTGCTAAAGCCTTGATAGCGGGCAGGGTGTTCTCTATTGCTTGCTTAGCGTGTTCTATCTGAAATTTCCAACCACCTAGCTCTTGAGCAAAGGTCATTGGCATCGCATCCATTAGATGAGTGCGGCCGGTCTTCACGACCTCCGCAAGTTCCTGTTGTTTGATGGTGAGTGCTTCAGAAAGGTGAGTTAATGCAGGTAATAGCTTATTTTCAGCCATCAAAGCAACGCTCACTTGAATTGCGGTTGGCACCACATCGTTACTGCTTTGGCCCATGTTGACGTGATCATTGGGGTTCACGTCGCCTTGCAAGCTTCTTGAGGCAAGCGTAGCAATCACTTCATTGGCATTCATGTTGGAACTGGTACCTGAACCGGTTTGGTAGACATCGATAGGGAATTGATCGAGGTGTTTACCCTCAATGATCTCTTGGCTGGCTTCGGCTATCGCGTTGGCAATATCACCTTCCAGTAGACCTAACTGAGCATTGGTATCTGCCGCTGCCTGTTTAATTAACGCCAGTGCTTGAATAAAACTGGTCGGCATCTTGTGAGAGCTAAACGCGAAGTTATCCGCTGCACGCTGAGTTTGTGCTTGGTATAGCGCATCGGCAGGGACTTTCACTTCGCCCATGCTGTCTTTTTCAATCCGAAATTGTAGGGTCATGTTCTATCCTTGTTAGCCAAGTGGGGCTTGGACTTGTTGTAGTGTTTGGCTGAGATTCAAAAAACGCGCTTGGCCTTGAGGTTGCTGGCAGTAGTGGCGCTTCAAATAAAATAGTGGTGAGTGAATAGAGTCTAGGCAGATATGACGAAAGGCGAAACTGCGCTGAGGAGACTCAATCGCTTCAATCAAATGAAAGAAAACTTGGCGTAGATACAGCTCGCACAACAAGATGTTTTCTTGAGCGGCATGCTTTTCATAGTAAGCCGAAAGCGTCAGTGCACACTCGATATACTCTCGAATTACAAACGGCTCATGGCCTTGAACTTGTTCTAATGAAGCAAAGCGATCCTGTGCTTTGTAAAATCTCGAATAGAGAACCTGCTGCTCTTTCATCATCATCTGCATCTCTTTATTGGATGTTAATGATAATTATTATCAAATAAAATTTTAAAAACAACCCTTTGTTTATCTTTTTATAAAGTGAGCAGAAAAAGAAAAAGCCGATACACGAAGTATCGGCTTTCTGGAGTCAGTACCTAATCCCTACAATGTAAGTACTGATTCATTTTTTGCTAAACATCTTTGTTTAATGGTCGTGCTTAGTGGTCGTGAGCTTCACCTGCACCTTTCGGGTAACGGATGTTCTCAACCATATCTTGTACATCTTGTGGTACTTCAGCAGTTACTTTGTTTACAGCAATCGATACTACGAAGTTTAGACACATACCTAGCGTACCGATGCCTTCTGGGCTGATACCAAACCACCAGTTTTCAGGTGTGCTTGCTGCTGGGTTAATGAACTTGAAGTAGATGATGTAGCTTGCTGTGAAGGCAATACCTGACAACATACCTGCAATTGCGCCTTCCTTGTTCATCTTCTTGTAGAAGATACCTAGGATAATCGCTGGGAAGAAGGATGCTGCGGCTAAGCCGAAGGCAAACGCTACTACCTGTGCTACAAAGCCTGGTGGGTTAATACCTAAGTAACCGGCACCGACAATCGCGACCATGGCTGCCAGACGAGCGGCTAACAGCTCCTGCTTGTCGGTCATGTTTGGTCTGAAGCCTTTCTTCAACAAGTCATGTGAAATCGACGTTGAGATGACCAATAGTAGACCCGCGGCTGTTGATAGTGCGGCTGCTAGGCCACCGGCTGCAAGCAGTGCTACAACCCAGTTTGGTAGTTTCGCTAGCTCTGGAGAAGCCAGTACGATGATGTCACGGTTAATCTTCATCTCGTTGCGCTCATCGCCCGAGTAGAACATTTTGCCATCGCCGTTCTTATCTTCCCAACCTACTAGGCCAGTGCTTTCCCAGTTTTTGTACCAGCTTGGTGCGTCCGCTGCAGCGACACCTTGCATGTCAGGGCCGTTGATTGTTTCGATCATGTTTACACGAGCGAATGCTGCAACGCCTGGTGCTGTTGTGTATAGCAATGAGATGAACAGTAGTGCCCAACCCGCTGAGATACGAGCATCACGTACTTTTGGTACCGTGAAGAAACGAATGATTACGTGTGGAAGACCCGCAGTACCGACCATTAGAGCCGCACAGATGAAGAATACATCTACCATGCTCTTGTTACCTTCGGTATAGGCGGTAAATCCGAGTTCTTCGGTCAGTCCATCCAGTTTATCAAGAAGGTAAACATCTGTGCCTGATAGCGTAGAGCCCATACCAACTTGTGGAAGTGGGTTACCTGTCATCATGATTGAGGTAAAGATTGCTGGAACAAGGAAGGCGAAAATGAGGACACAGAATTGAGCTACCTGCGTATAAGTGATGCCTTTCATGCCACCTAGTACTGCGTAGAAGAACACAATACCCATACCAATGATGATGCCTAGGTTAATATCAACTTCTAGGAAACGAGAGAATACAACGCCCACACCACGCATCTGGCCTGCAACGTACGTAAACGATACGAAGATTGCACAGAATACCGCTACCATACGTGCCGTTTTCGAGTAGTAACGCTCACCGATGAAATCAGGAACCGTAAACTGACCGAACTTACGTAGGTAAGGTGCTAAACATAGCGCAAGTAGTACATAACCACCTGTCCAACCCATTAGGTAAACCGCACCGTCGTAACCAACGAATGAGATGATACCTGCCATTGAGATGAATGATGCTGCCGACATCCAGTCAGCGGCGGTCGCCATGCCGTTTGCTACTGGGTGTACACCACCGCCAGCAACGTAGAACTCACTAGTAGACCCTGCACGAGCCCAGATTGCGATGCCGATATATACCGCGAAAGTAATACCGACGAGAATAAACGTCCAAGTTTGAATATCCATGTTCTAGCCTCTAGTCTTCCTGTACGTTGTATTTTTTGTCGAGCGCATTCATGCGGACAACGTAAATAAATATCAGCGCCACGAAGGTGTATATCGAACCTTGCTGAGCGAACCAAAATCCTAGCTTGAACCCGCCAAACTGAACGGTATTGAGGGCATCCACAAATAAGATGCCAGCGCCGTAAGACACCGCAAACCAGACCGCGAGCAGTGTTCCCATAATTCCCAAGTTTTCCTTCCAGTAGGCTTGAGCATGTTCCGTAGATTCGAACGCCATTGCCTTCTCCTTTATTCCGTTTTCGTAGAAACTGTTTTTGTGAAACCGTTTTGTAAAATAGCGTGTTAACGTAATGTTACGATTTAGAATGTAGCAAGGATAAGTCAAGGGATCTGTGCAACTTTAGTCGGGATGGTATTAGCGCTAATGTACTGAAATATGGGAGCTAGGAGACATAATCATAGAAAAATGTGATGTTAAAATGTTGTTAAATTAGCCAAAGGTCTAACAAAAAGGGATGAATTAGACTGCGAGTCATAAAATTTAACAACTAAATGACCGAGAAACGGTATTTAGCCCTGCTTATGACACGAAGCGAAACATAAGTTTGTTATAGTAACAACGGCACTTTCACCGACCGTGCCTTGCTAAACGGCAGAAGATCAACAAGCTAGTGGCAAAAGATCAACAGGCTTAAAGCTCGGATTTTATTCTTTGGGGGAACGAATTGGACGCAATAACCATTAACCACTTATTCTTGACTGGTGCCGTACTCATCGCCATCAGCGTGCTTTTCTCACAAGTGTCCTCTCGATTGGGCGTTCCGATTCTTTTGATCTTTTTATTCGTTGGTATGTTAGCGGGTGAAGATGGACCCGGTAATATTCATTTCGATGATTACTCACTGACCTACTTGGTGAGTAACCTTGCGCTTGCCGTGATTCTGTTGGATGGCGGTATGCGAACCAAGGTGGCGAGCTTCAAGGTCGCTTTCTGGCCTTCGCTCTCGCTGGCGACGATAGGTGTCGCATGTACAGCAACCTTAACCGGATTAATGGCGGCTTGGCTGTTTGACTTGTCATTAATGCAGGGCATCTTGGTCGGGGCGATTGTTGGTTCAACCGATGCGGCAGCGGTATTCTCTTTGCTGAAAGGACAGAGTCTCAATGAGCGTGTTGGCTCAACCCTAGAGATCGAATCGGGCACTAACGACCCAATGGCGGTCTTCCTGACGGTGACCTTAATTGCGCTGTTAGGTAACCCTGACGCTGAGATGGAAATGAACTTCCTACTGCAAAGTTTTGCGATGCAGTTTGGTATCGGTACTCTTGTTGGTATTGGCGGCGGCTGGGTTCTATGGAGCTTAATCAATCGAGTACAATTGGCTGATGGCCTTTATTCCATTCTGGTACTCAGTGGGGGCGTGGCTCTGTTTGCGTTCTCTAACATGCTTGGCGGCAGCGGCATCTTATCGATTTACCTAGTGGGCTTGTTCATTGGTAATCGTCCGACGCGCTCGCGACACTCGATTCTTAATGTTCTTGATGGCATGACGTGGCTAAGCCAGATCGTGATGTTCTTGGTATTGGGTTTATTGGTGACGCCATCAACGTTGATGGACATTGCTCTGCCTGCGCTGGCACTGGCCTTCGGTATGATTTTGTTTGCTCGTCCGCTGTCGGTTTGGTTGGGTTTGCTGCCGTTCAGAAGCTTTACCACCAAGGAACGTTGGTTTGTTTCTTGGGTCGGTCTACGCGGCGCGGTACCGATCATTCTGGCGGTGTTCCCGATGATGGCTGGCCTGCCTAATGCTCAGCTTTACTTCAACATCGCGTTCTTCGTGGTTATGGTGTCGCTGATTGTTCAAGGCGGCAGCTTGATGAAAGTCGCGAGATTGGCTCAAGTGACGCTACCTCCAACGCCGACACCGATTTCTCGTACTGGCATTGAAATTTACCCTGCTAGTGAGTGGGAGATGTTTGTCTACAAGCTGAAAGAAGAGAAGTGGTGTGTGGGCGAACCACTAAAGCGTTTGTCTATGCCGGAAGGAACGCGAATTACTGCACTGTTTAGAAAGGATGCCTTGCTTCACCCATCAGGCAGCACCGTGTTAGAGGCGAACGATATCTTATGTGTGCTTGGTCAAGATAAAGATCTAGATAGCCTAAGTGAGCTCTTCAGTGAGGCACCTTTGGCAGAAGAAGCCGCTCGATTCTTTGGTGACTTCTTCTTAGATGTTGGGTTGTCGGTCGCTGCGGTAAGCGATTGTTATGGTATTGAACTTGGCTCGGAAGAAGAGCGAGAAATGACCCTAAAACAATTGGTTGATCAGGAGCTTGGTGCACACCCGGTATTAGGCGACAGCTTCGAGTGGCATGACATCACTTGGGTGGTTGCAGATATAGATGATCATAAAGTCGTCAAGCTGGGTTTATGTTTGCCTAAGACGACTTTAGAAGAGGATGTAAACGAAGCTTAATTGTGGATTTCTTGTAGCAAGATAACTGCTTGAGTTCGGTTTTTCACATCCAGTTTACGGAAGATGGCTGTCATATGCGCCTTGATGGTCGCTTCCGAAACATTTAATTCATACGCGATTTGCTTGTTAAGCAAGCCGTCAGAAAGCATCCCTAATACCTTGTATTGCTGAGGCGTCAGTGTGGAAATCTTTTCTGCAAGGTCGCTACACGCTGCATTATTGGTGATAAGCCCTTCAGGGAAGAACGGGTCGCCATTCAGCACTTGATTCAGTGCACTCACCAACTCACGCATATCACTCGACTTAGGAATAAAGCCAAACGCACCGTGGCTCTTCACCTGAGTGACCACGCTGGCATCTTCACTGGCAGAAACCACCACAATCGGTAGATCTGGGTATTCAGCGCGCAGTTGAATTAAGCCTGACATGCCATTGGCGCCCGGCATTTTCAGGTCGAGCAGTAATAGATCCGGCTCGCCTTCTTTCTTTAGCAGAGTCAGTAAGGCATCGAGAGAATCGGCCTCAAGCAGGTTCGCACCACTGATCGCCATATGAACTGACTGAAACAGGGCGTTGCGAAAGAGAGGGTGGTCATCAGCAATGATGATGGTATAGGTCGAGTCCATGACGTTCATACTTTTAACAATTTAGTTAATATTTATTATCATCCTGATTGAGTATGTGGACAATATCTATGCATTAAAAGTCTGAACCATATCGACTTTTATCCCCGGAATAAGAAAGCGTTACTCTGAATAGCAAAAAAGCCGCACTGCCATCTCGTTACGGAGGGGCGGTGCGGCTTTCGATTCGGCTTATATTTTAGTGAATATTGCCGTTATAGCTGGTGGTTTTGCATGTGTTTTAAGAATACATCGGCAGGCATAAAACCGGTTACACGAGCATTTGGAACATGGTTACCCTCACCATCCCAGAACTCAATCGTAGGTAAGCCAAGTACCTGTAATTGTTTAAGCAGTTCAATGTCTTGAGGCATGTTTCTCGTTACATCGGCTTGTAGCAGTACGAAGTCAGAAAGCTTGTTTTCCACATCAGCTTGATGGAAGGTGTACTTCTCGAATTCTTTACATGCCACACACCAATCGGCGTAGAAGTCGAGCATCACAGGCTTACCGAGTTTCTTCGCTTCGATGAGCTGGATTTCTAGTTCTTCAACCGTGTTGATGCGTGCAAATTGGATGTGTTGTTCTACCGTCACGCTCTTTTCTGCAAACCAGTAATTGAGCGCAGGTTGAGCTGATGCGAACAGGCCAAGCATCGCAATGATGCCCACAGCGCTTTGCTTCCAGCCACCAAATGGCAGTGCATTCTTACTGTGGTAAAGCCAACCAAAGGCGATGAAGCCAAGGCCAGACCAAAGCACGGTTGCCCACAATTCAGGAATGATGCGCTCTAGCAGGAAGATAGGCGCGGCAAGCAAGATAAAGCCGAATACGATCTTCACCTTGTTCATCCAGCTGCCCGCTTTAGGCAATAGCTTATTACCAAACACTGCCACTAAAATCAGTGGGATACCCATACCCATAGCCAACGCGTACAGAGCAATTGCACCGGTAAATAGGTCACCACTCTGAGCCACATACAGCAGTGCGCCTGACAATGGCGCCGTGGTACAAGGTGAACACACCAAGCCAGAGATAGCGCCCATTGCGAATACGCCCAAGGTATTGCCACCTTGCTGCTTGTTGCTTTGGTTGTTGAGCCAAGTTTGGATGCTGCTTGGCAGTTGCAGGTTATAAACGCCAAACATCGACATTGCTAACGCCACGAACAGAACACTCAGCGCGATCAGCACGTAAGGGTGCTGCATAGCGGCTTGGAATTGCATGCCTGCTGAAGCAACCACTAAACCTAATAAGGTGTAGGTTAACGCCATGCCTTGCACGTAAATAAAGGACAGCATCAGCGCGCGACCTTGGCTGAGTTTGCCACCACCTAAAACGATACCCGTTAGAATCGGATACATAGGCAGCACACACGGCGTAAAGGCTAAACCAACACCGAGTGCTAAGAATAATAGAGGGGTCCACCAACTGTCACCGAGCTTATCGGCTAAGCCTGCTTCTTTTGAAACAGGGGCATTTGGCTGTTGAGTCGTGTTACTTACAACGTCTGCTTTCGGAGATGTTGGTTGCGTAGAAACATCGGTTTCGTTGCCAGCAGAAGATGAAGCTTGTGAGTCACTACCTTGCGAATTAGCAGAACCTGTTGCTGTGAAAGGTTCAATGTCGATGATACGAGTCTCTGGTGGGTAGCAGAACCCTGCGTCCGCACAGCCTTGATACTTAACGATCAGCTGTGAGCCATCTTGGTAACTCTGCAGAGGAACTTGCACGAATAACGGCTGAGTATAAATGCTCACCTCACCGAAGAATTCATCTTGGTGCGGCTTACCATCTTCTAATTCAACATTACCGATAGCGAGATTTTGCCCGGTGAACGAGAGGCTATGTTGATAGAGGTAGTAGCCCTCTTTTACTTGCCAGTCGAGAAGGACTTTGTCGTCTTGCTGGTAGTAATTGAAAGGGAAAGCTTGGTCTACAGGGACAAAACCATTGTTATTGCCTCCGAAGCTTGGCTCGGCGTTGTCGTTCCCAAATAGCGCCCACGCAGGCTGGGTGAATAGGGAAACACAAACAAAAAGTAATGTGGCAAGTCGTCGCATACTATTTAGTCATCAAAATGGAGTTGAAGGTATCTTAACTCAATCAGACCGTAATAGTTTGCTATTAGTTTCATCGGCAAACAAATATCCCCTAAGGCGGGATAGCGATTTTATTGGGTAATCGAGTGGGGAGCTGCAATTCAACTTGAGTGACTTGCCTTTGTAAAAGAGACATTTAAGCTACACCCAAGCGTGCTTTTACTACTTGTTCGCAAGCATCAATATTCATCGTATCTTTTGGAATAATAAGCACGGTATCATTACCGCCAACGGTGCCGATAATCTCAGTATGTGGGTCGATATCGACTAATCTTGCGACTAATTGAGCACAACCTGGATGAGTTTTTACGATGACCATCGCTTGGTTATGAGTGATGAATTCGATTTGCGATGAGATGGATGCATCGACACGAACCGGTGCACTTTCAACCGTGATGCAGTAAACCTTTTTACCGCAAGCATTCTGAATTTTGACAACACCAAGCTGTGACAAAATACGAGATACGGTCGATTGGCTGATACCGGTATAGCCAATATCGACGAGTTTCTCTCGCAGTTGATTTTGGGTCGAGAAGCTTTGTTGTTGTAGTAAGCGTTTGCACGCTGCAGTCAGTGTTTTATCTTCAGCTGAATACAAGCAACCGTGCTCAGTGATTGGGTTCATGAACAACTCCTTAAGGTCAACATGTGGTTATCGCTTGTCCATAGCGCCGAGCGTACTCCCAAAGCCGTAGAGTACGATTGTTAAATAGGGCTTACCGATGAATCCCGAAATAAAGAGGGAAGGTATGCGTGATGTATGATCGTCTACCCATTGAGTCTACCACTAAAGGATAGTTATCTTTTTGAAGGGGATCACCAAATAAAATTCTAGTTAATTGCTTTTATTTTGGAGTTTTATTCTTTTGTTAAATGGATATTTATTCCAAGTTTGGCATAAATATCCATCGGTATTAGGGTGCTTTGGAGACCGTGATAATGGCGCTAAGGGTTAGCGAATTTCACTCATGATCTCGCGAGAGAATACTTTTTCACAGTAGTGACATTTTAGCTGCACGTTTTCCTGTTTTAGCTGCACTTTAAAGCTGCTTTCGACAGGTTCACCGTGCGAAATACAGTTGCTATTCGGGCAAGAGTAGACACTGTGGATTTGCTCTGGCAGCACAAGGGTTAGCTTATTAACCACTTTATACTCTTCAATCTGATTGACCGTTGCCTGCGGAGCATAAAGAGCCAATTGGTTGGCTTGTTCCTTGGTCAGGAAGATGTTCTCAATCTTGATTAGATCTTTATGGCCAAGTGCCGATGATGGCAGGTTTAAGCCCATAGTGATGCGCTGTTCTGTCTTGTGTAGCTTAAACAGTTTAAGGATTTTGATACCAAGGTGAGCAGGGATGTGGTCAATCACGCTGCCGTTACGGATCGCTTCTACTTGTAGCTGAGTTTGTTTAACCATGACTGTTTCTCCTGCTTATAAAGTGTCGTTAAGAACTAGGGCCAATAGGGCTTCGCGAGCGTATACACCGTTTTCAGCTTGTTCGAAGTAGTAAGCGTGTGGCGTTTTATCAACGTCGGTGGTGATTTCGTCGACGCGTGGCAGCGGGTGAAGTACCTTCATGTTTTGACGAGCGTCTTTCAATGTATCGGCGGTGAGGATGTAAGCCGATTTCATGTGTGCGTATTCCGACGCATCAAAGCGCTCTTTCTGCACGCGAGTCATGTACAGAACATCCAGTTCCGGCACGACTTCTTCAATGCTGCTGTGAGTGCTGTATTGGATGCCCATCTCTTCCAATTCTTCACAGATGTAATCTGGCATCTCTAAGACTTCTGGCGCGATAAAGAAGAAACGCACGTTATTGAATTTCGATAGTGCTTGGGTCAATGAGTGCACGGTACGGCCATATTTTAGGTCGCCGACGAACGCCACATTGAGGTTATCGAGCGTGCCTTGTGTTTCGTAAATCGAGAACAGGTCCAGCAAGGTTTGCGTCGGGTGCTGGTTAGCACCGTCGCCGCCGTTTACTACCGGCACACCGTTAGAAAATTCAGACGCTAAACGTGCTGCCCCTTCTTGTGGGTGACGCATTACAAAGGCATCGACGTAGGATGAAATAACCTGCACTGAATCGGCAAGTGTTTCGCCTTTCTTCGCCAGTGAGGTGTTACCGCCATTATCAAAGCCAATGACCGTGCCACCAAGGCGCTGGACGGCGGTCTCAAATGAAAGGCGAGTTCGAGTTGAAGGCTCAAAGAAGCAGCTCGCAACGACTTTATTTTTCAGCAACTCTGGGTTTGGCTCGGCCTTGAGTCTTGCTGCTGTGTCGACGATAAGCTCCAGTTCATTACGAGTGAGCTCAGGTATGGAGATGATGTGCTTGTTAAATAACGAATGCGCCATAACGGGTCTTCCTTCTATGCATACAGTCAAATTGCGGACAAAAAAAAAGCCCCCTAAAAATAGGAGGCTTCGAAACGATCAATAGAGCAAAATAAAAATGACACCACCGCCACTCTTTGGCGTGTAGTTTGACAATCATGTGCGACAGAATTGCAGTTCATTTTTTGCTCTCTTAAGACAAATTGCGGAGGATTATACTCAGATAAAAACGGCATGCAATACTTTCTGTAAAGTATTCATTTAATGGATTTTTATGCGAAATAACCTCTACATTTTGCTTTGATTTAAGCCCTTGTTGAAACAGAAAATTTCAGGGTTTTTGGGGGCGATAATGCCCTCAAGTACATGAAAAAAAATGCGGGCTTTATCCAAGGGCTAAATCCCAAGTTCGCCGCCCGCATTTCCCTGTCATTACACTTAACTTGTCAATGTCTCGCGAACAAGTGAGTGCTTAACTTCTTAGTTGTTTCGATTCTTAGCTGTTTAGGTAATTAACTGCCTAGTGTTGCAACCATTACTGCTTTGATGGTGTGCATGCGGTTTTCAGCTTCATCGAACACGATAGAGTATTCAGACTCAACTACCTCATCAGTCACTTCCACACCGTCTTTTAGCTGTGGATATTCAGCCGCAAGTTGTTTGCCTACCGTGGTATCTTCGCCATGGAAAGCCGGTAGGCAGTGCATGAATTTCACATGTGGGTTGCCTGTTGCTTTGAGCATTTTCATGTTCACTTGGTAAGGCATCATTAGGTTAATACGCTCAGCCCATGCTTCTTTTGCTTCGCCCATTGATACCCAAACGTCGGTGTATAGGAAGTCACAACCTTGCACGCCTTCTTGAACATCTTCTGTTAGCGTGATTTTGCCGCCAGTGTGTTCTGCGATTTCACGACATTGAGCCAGTAGCTCTTCTTGTGGCCAGAATTGTTTTGGAGCAACAAGGCGAATGTCCATACCCATTTTCGCAGCGCCAACCATTAGAGAGTTACCCATGTTGTTGCGAGCATCACCTAGGTAAGCAAAGCTGATTTCATGCAGTTGTTTACCACGGCCGTATTCCGTCATGGTTAGGAAGTCAGCAAGAATTTGTGTAGGGTGGAATTCGTCAGTCAGACCATTCCATACTGGAACTCCAGCGTAAGCGCCTAGCTCTTCAACAATCTCTTGACCGAAGCCGCGGTATTCAATGCCATCGTACATACGGCCAAGAACGCGAGCGGTATCTTTCATTGATTCTTTGTGGCCAATTTGAGAGCCAGATGGGCCTAAGTAAGACACGCGAGCGCCTTGGTCGAATGCCGCTACTTCGAATGCACAGCGAGTACGAGTTGAGGTTTTCTCAAAGATAAGCGCAATGTTTTTGCCAGTTAGTGTTGGCTGTTCGTAACCGTTGTACTTCGCTTTTTTTAGCTCCATAGAAAGATCTAATAAGTGTTGAATTTCGCGTGGAGTGAAATCTAGTAGTTTTAGGAAGTTACGATTGCGTAGGTTAAAAGCCATGATGTATTCCTTCTTAGATTTAGGCGCTTTCTTGTTACAGGGAAAGAAAATTCAAGAAAGCGCGATTCAATTTTTGTGTATTAATTTCAGTTCAAACGGTGATTCAGTTTTCTCGCAAGGTTTGAAAAGCTCGCGAGTAGATTAATCTTTGGTGATGTTGGTGCCCGCCAAGCCTTGCAGGATTTGCAAACCATCTTCGAGTGCACCAATACCGACGACTTTGCCGCCTTGCTGAATGAATTCGCACGATGCTTCAATTTTTGGTCCCATAGAGCCTGCATCAAATTCGAATTTCGCCAGTTCACTTGGTGTGGTGCTGCGCAGTGCGTGTTGAGTCGGTTTGCCCCAATCAAGGTAAACAGCGTCCGCGTCGGTCAAAATAAGCAGTGCATCCGCATCCAGTTGTTTCGCTAAGAAAGCCGCTGACATGTCTTTGTCGATAACCGCTTCAACACCCACTAATTTGCCGTTCTCTTTTTTCACTGGGATGCCACCGCCGCCAGTACAAATCACTAGGTGGCCTGCATCGATAAGTTGGGTGATCGCTTCGTGCTCAACAATGCCAGTAGGGCGTGGGCTTGGCACAACGCGACGGAAGTGTTGGCCGTCTGGTTTGACGATCCAGTGGAATTTCTCCGCCAATTCACGCGCTTCCGCTTCTTCGTAGATCGGGCCAATCGGCTTCGTTGGATCGGCGAATGCAGGATCGTTTGGATCAACGGTCATTTGCGTCAACATGCACGAGATGTTGCGGTTAGGTAGATAGTTCTTGAACTCTTGCATCAGCATGTAGCCGATCATGCCTTGAGTCTCACTGCCCAATACATCTAGCGGATACGGGTTTACTTTTTTGTATTCCAAACCTTGCAGAGCCAGTAAACCAACTTGTGGGCCATTACCATGTACTAGAACCACGTTGTACACTTTCGCGATTTCAGAGATGGTTTTAACCGCTGTTTCAATATTACGGCGTTGAACATCGGCTTCTAACGGCTCACCGCGACGAAGTAAGGCATTACCGCCGAGTGCAACAACAACAGTTTGCTTAGTCATAATTGTGTTCTCTCATTTTGGCCAAGCTGAGATTATTTAAGATCATTCAACTTGGCCGTTTTCGTCTTAGTGATTAGATACCATCACGCTCAATTGGGCAGCTCATGCAGCGTGCGCCACCGCGACCGCGGCCAAGTTCATCTCCAGGGATAGGAAGAACTGTGATGCCTGCTTTATCGTATTTTTCATTGGTGTAGGTGTTGCCTTCGTAGCCAATCACAACGCCAGGTTTAACCGTTAGAACGTTGTTTGCATCGTTCCACTGCTCACGTTCTGCATGGAAGTTGTCACCACCGGTCGTGATTAGGTTTAGCTTGTCTACGCCAAGTGCTTTTTCGATAGCTGTTACGAAGTAGCCTTCTTCTTTCACTTTCACTGCGCCAGACTCATCACCAGTTAGGTTCCAGCACTGTACGTCTTTACTCACCACTTCAGGGTAAACAGAGAACGTATCTTCGTTCATGTGCGTCATAACGGTGTCTAAGTGCATGCAAGAGCGGTGTTTTGGTAGCTGCATTGCGATAACTTGTTTCGCTTGACCGTGTTTGAATAGGCTAGATGCTAAGTGCTCAACACCTTGTGCTGTTGTACGCTCAGACATACCGATAAGAACCGTACCGCGACCGATTACAAGAACGTCACCGCCTTCAATGGTTGAGTTGTCGTAGCTGATGTTTTCTTCATCGCCGAAGTACTTAATGAAGTCTTGGCCAGCAAATGTTGGGTGCCAGCGGTAAATAGCGCGAACGTGGTTGGTTTCACGTTGACGAGCAGGTTTCGCCATCGGGTTGATGGATACGCCACCGTATACCCAGCAAGATGTGTCACGAGTAAATAGGTGGTTTGGTAGCGGTTCGATAATGAAGTCGGTTGGTGCGTGCATGCCTTGCATCATTGAAGATGATTTCATTGGCATCTCAGCGTAAGACAGACCACCCGTTAGGATTTTTGCTAGTTCTAGGTTTGGTAAGTCGCCCAAGTAGCAGCGCACATCGTTAGCAAAGGTTTTGCCTAAGCGGTAATCAGAAACTTGATGATTCAAAAGCCAATCTTTCGCTTCTGGCACTGCTAGCGTGTCTGCTAGTAGGTCAGTAAGAAGAAGAACTTCAACACCTTGATCACGCAGCGTTTGAGTAAATGCGTCATGCTCTTTACCAGCACGTTCAACAGCCAGTACGTCATCAAATAGTAAATCGTGACAGTTAGAGGGTGTTAGGTGAGTCAGTGCGCGTCTTGGACGGTGAACTAGAACGCGGCGTAATTGACCTATTTCAGAACCTACATAGAACTTACTCATGATCGTCTCTCTCTTATATATTTGAATTACTTTTATCGCTAAGAGTAATTATTTATTTTCAGTTGAGAAGAATGAATTATTTATTCATATCTCTTGTCTGGAATTAATATTACGCCTGCTAGTCAGGTATTCTTAGAGATCTATCACAAATCGTTTTTTATCCCGCAGCCCTTTAAAATTAAGGGTTTTAACAAACTTTATGCACTTTCAGTTATGAATAATACATTCTAAATAGTTAGCAGTTAGGGAACTTTATGCACGCTTTTTTGACGAAACTTACTAGAATCTAATTTACGAGGGATTATATGCAGAATAGTTTTATTGATAAGAGTGTACTTAGCTTGGAAGTATGCAGTGTTTTTATTTAGATATTTAATTTTGGATGTGGAATTAATTGTTTATTAACAAAGTAAATGCGAATAAAGCTGTTGCGATCACATTTTAAAATCGGCTGTTTAAGTGTGTTTTTTGATAGAAAAGGGCATTAATCCTCGTCTGTTTATTAGGCTATTAATTACTTTAAATATAATTAACGCTAATAAGTGACTAACTATTTGTTTAAACATCATGGTTGAAAATAGAGTGTTATTTCATCAAGAAAATTAGATGTTTAAAAGTAGGATTGATTCTTCTATTGCGAGTGCTTTGAGTTTAGTTGAGCTTGGCTACGAACAGAAGAACCTTGAATATCGCGTGTATGGCTTTGAGGATCTGTTTCAGTGGCAGAGGGTTACATTGAGAGGGAACAATAAAAAAGCCGCTGTGAGAAGCGGCTTTGGATGAGAAAGGAGTGAAGTGCTGTTAGTTAGATCAGCGCACCAATACTCAGTACAACAATGCAGAACACCATCAATATACCGACTAGTGGCATCACCCATTTAACCCAGCGCACGTAAGGGACACGAGCAATCGCCAAACCACCCATCACCACCGCGGAGGTTGGGGTGATTAGGTTCACCAAGCCAGATGCAGATTGGTACGCAGTGATAACCAAGTCACGACCTACGCCAGCAAAGTCGGCCAGTGGTGCCATGATTGGCATGGTCAGTACCGCTAAGCCAGAGGTCGATGGCACTAAGAACGACAGTAGAATCTCTAAGAAGAACATCACGTTAATGAAGATAACCGAAGAAAGCCCCGTTACCATCTGTTCTGCTGAGAAGAGAATGGTATCGGTGATCATACCGCGGTCCATCACCACTACGATACCACGTGCAATACCTATGATGAGCGCAACGCCAAGTAGGTCGCGGGCACCATCAATGAAGCTGGTGGTAAACTCTTCTTCGCTCATGCGAGCCACAATACCAACGATGATGGTTGCTGCTAAGAACATCGCTGAGATCTCAGCCATCCACCATCCAGCAACGGATACACCATAAATCATTACAGCGAACGAGCCACCAAAAATGGTCAGAATCAGTTTGCGAGTCGCGGTGAATTCAAGTTTTTCGCCGCTCGCATTACCTAAGAAGTGCGCTTTGTTCTCTTCGTATTTGTCGTAGACAATTGATGTTGTTGGATCGGCTTGAACCATTCTTGCGTAACGCATTACGTAGGCAACACAAATACCCCAACCAATAATCAACATCGCAATGCGCAACACGATACCGTCTGTAAATGGAATACCAGAGGCGTTGGCAGCGATCACGGTTGCGAATGGGTTAATCGTTGAACCCAGCACCCCAATACCTGCACCAAGCAGTACGGTCGCAGCGGCAACAAGAGGGTCAAAGCGAGCTGCCATCATTACCGGCACTAGCAATGTATAGAAGGGCAGTGATTCTTCCGCCATGCCGTAGACGGTACCACCTGCGGCAAATAGCGCCATCAGTATTGGTATCATCAACTCTTCTCGCCCTTCTAAGCGGGCGGTGACGCGCTCGATACCGGCATCAATGGCACCCGTTTTGGTTACTAGCCCTAAGAAGCCACCAATGATTAAGATGAACAGCGAAACGTCGATAGCCGCCGCTTCATAGCTATTGTGGTCATAGAAGCCGTCAATAGGCGCGAGCAGTACATCAATCACGCCTTGAGGGTTACCTTCTACCGCTTGATAGGTTCCGGTTACGGGTACTTCTCGGCCTAGCTCTTCATTCATTGCACGGTCGTATTGGCCTGCTGGAACAATCCAGGTAAGCAGTGCGACGAACGCAATCAGAATAAATAGAATGGTGTAGGCAGAAGGGAATTTAAAGTTGGCAAAGAAGCCGCCCTTTTTTTTCTCGCTTGGTATCGTTTGAGTTGTCATGGCTATCTCCTTACATCATCTTAAATAGAAGTGATGTGAATTAGCGACTAATGATTTATAGATTGTAAATACACGGACACTTATAAAGCACTCAACGATATAAAGTTGCTGACTTTAAATATAAGTATCTTTATATTTATATATCCAAATGAATTTAGATTTAATTTAACTGCGGTTATTTTATTCCTTACGTTGGAATTTAAGTTTGGTATTGTTCACAAAAATAGTGACCAATGAATAGGCTGGAAAACGTTAGAAAAAGAGCAAGGTTTTTTGGTTGGTTAGCTTGGATTAATATTCGATGTTAATTAGAAAGAAACAAGGGGTGGTTGTGTTGGCAGGCATTGTTAATGAATGACGTGAATATTCCTGGAATTTTATTCAAATTTTATTTTTGGGCGGATTTTAAAGTTTATAATAGTTATTTGATGTGTATCAAATAACACATTGAGTAGAAAACAAAAAAGGAAGCCGAAGCTTCCTTTTAAAGTTTTAATCATCAGCGAATGTTAGATAAACAGACCGCCGAATGCGAAGCCGAGTGCTACCGCAGTACTGATTGTTGCCACACCAGGAATGAAGAATGGGTGGTTAAATACATACTTACCAATACGCGTTGAACCTGTGTCATCCATCTCAACCGCTGCTAGTAGCGTAGGGTAAGTTGGAAGTACGAACAGCGCACTTACCGCAGCAAAAGAAGCAACGGCTGTTAGTGGTGCTACGCCAATCGCTAGTGCTGCAGGCATCAGTGCAACTGTTGTTGCGCCTTGAGAGTAAAGCAGCATAGAAGCGAAGAACAGAACAAGAGCCAGCATCCATGGGTAGTCAGCCAGTAGAGCGCCTGCTACGTCTTTGATTTCAGCAACGTGTGCGTTTACAAACGTTGAACCTAACCAAGCCACACCAAGTACACATACACATGCCGTCATACCAGAACGGAACGTTGGTGCTGAAGAAATCTTCGCTGCATCAATCTTAGTGAACATCACGATAGCCGCTGCTGCTGCCAGCATTACAGACATGATCGCTTCGTTACGACCTAGCGCCGGGTTTTCAATTAGGCCAACAGAGCTAGAGATAGCCGCTGCGTAACAAACCACGAAACCAATTGCAGCTAGAAAGATGTAAGTCGCTCTCTTTGCCGTTGGTAGAATTTCGCGTTTCTCTTCAGTTGCTAGCTTGATTAGACCTTTCTCAAGACGCTCTTGGTAAACTGGATCGTCTTTCAGTTCGCTACCCATGTAGTTAGCAACAACCGCACCAACCATACAAGCGATGAAGGTTGTTGGGATACAAACCATGAGTAGCGTTAGGTAATCAACACCAAATGGTGCAAGCATCGCAGCGAAAGCCACAACTGCTGCCGAAATTGGCGAAGCTGTGATAGCAATTTGAGATGCCACAACTGCAATAGAAAGAGGACGAGAAGGACGAACACCTTGGCCCTTCGCTACTTCAGCGATAACAGGCAGTGTAGAGAATGCTGTGTGACCTGTACCTGCCATTAATGTCATTACAAAAGTAACGATAGGCGCATAGAAGGTAATGCGTTCAGGATGTTTACGTAAAAAGTTTTCTGCAATTTGTACTAACCAATCCATACCACCGGCAACTTGCATCGCAGCAATTGCAGTGATTACCGACATGATGATCAAGATGACATCGATCGGAATGAAAGATTGGCTTGTTGGAACACCAAGAATAAGTGAAAGGGCAATAACACCAGCACCACCGGCAAAACCGATACCGATACCGCCAATTCTAGCCCCCAAAAAGATAAAGAGTAGGACGACAAATAGTTCTACTGCAATCATAAGTAACACCTCATTTTAGATTTTATTATGTGAACATTCACCGATGGAATGTTCACATAATAGTTCTATTGTTTAGATTCTATTGAGCAAAAGTGCAACCAACATAAGCCCACAAAATAAACGTGGTTAACCGTATTGGAGCCTAAAAAAGGGCTCCGTTTGGAGCCCTATTTGCTAGATTTACTCGTAGCGTTTTGCTTTATACTGAGGATGCATCAAATTTTCAACAGAGAAAATGTCATCAAGTTCTTCTTCGGTTAATAAACCACGCTCTAGAACCACGTCACGAACGCTCTTACCTGTCTCAGCACAGATCTTACCAACGATGTCACCTTCGTGGTGGCCAATGTATGGGTTTAGGTAAGTCACGATACCGATAGAGTTAAATACGTGAGATTCACACACTTCTTTGTTGACCGTAATGCCGTCTACACACTTGTCGCGTAGGTTCACACATGCATTAGTTAGAATGTCTAGAGACTCAAACATGCTTTGTGCAATAACGGGTTCCATTACGTTCAGTTGAAGTTGACCGCCTTCTGCAGCGAAAGAAACCGTGTTGTCGTTACCTAGAACTTTAAAGCAAACTTGGTTCACTACTTCAGGTACAACTGGGTTTACTTTAGCAGGCATGATTGAAGAACCCGCTTGCAGTTCAGGTAGGTTTAGCTCGTTCAAACCAGTACGTGGGCCTGAAGAAAGCAGACGCAAGTCGTTACAGATCTTAGATAGCTTAACTGCTAGACGCTTAAGTGCGCCGTGCGTCATTACGTATGCGCCACAGTCAGACGTTGCTTCGATTAAGTCTTCTGCTGGAACACACTCTAGACCAGTTACTTCAGCTAGGTGTTTCACTGCTAGGCCTTGGTAACCAGGTGCTGCGTTCAGACCAGTACCGATAGCTGTTGCGCCTAGGTTAACTTCAAGCAGTAGCTTAGATGTGTATTCTAGGTTTTTGATTTCTTCATTGATGGTTACTGCCCAAGCGTGGAACTCTTGGCCAACCGTCATTGGAACTGCATCTTGAAGTTGAGTACGACCCATCTTCAAAATGTTGTTGAATTCTTGGCTCTTAAGCTCGAATGCACCTTTTAGGTATTCAATCGCATCGATCAGTTTTAGTACGCTGTTGTAAACAGAGATACGGAAGCCAGTTGGGTAAGCACAGTTAGTTGATTGGCTGCGGTTTACATGGTCGTTCGGGTTGATGAACTCATATTGGCCTTTTTCTTTGCCCATAAGCTCAAGTGCCACGTTCGCAACCACTTCATTCGCGTTCATGTTTACAGAAGTACCAGCACCACCTTGGAAAACGTCCGATGGGAACTGATCCATACACTTACCAGTGTCTAGAATGAGGTCACAAGCTTGGATGATGTATTTAGCCACTTCGCTAGGAATTACACCTAACTCTTTGTTTGCTAAAGCCGCTGCTTTCTTAGTCATCACCATACCGCGAACGAATTCAGGTACATCTGAGATCGTTACATTTGAGATGTTGAAGTTTTCAACTGCGCGTAGAGTGTGGATGCCGTAGTAAGCATCAGCCGGAACATGACGTTGACCTAATAGATCTTCTTCGAGACGAGTAGCTTGAGGAGCTTCAACTTGAGCTTCTGATTGAGTAGCCATAACAGGATCCTTAGAGAATTATTCTGATTATATAGTTAGTTATTAGCCTATTCTGTGTGCAAATACTCCGTTCGCTAGAATATTGGGCTGATAAATCCGTCCTGACTTATGTGGCACATGATACTGTACTTAGCGCATAAAAATATTAAGTGGATCACCTTTTTCGGTTTTGTTTCGTCAATATTTTGCAAAGTTATTCTTGGTCAATAAACACGCTTATTTACAGGATAAATTTGAGATTGTTAGGGCTTTCAGCGTAAACTGCAAGTAACAAAGGAGGGCGTGTGTTTCCTATCTTATTATTACTATTTATCTTCGTACCCATCATTGAGATTGGGCTATTTATTCAAGTTGGTGGCTTCTTAGGATTGTGGCCAACTATTGCGTTGGTTTTGATCACTGCATTTGTGGGTGCATCGCTGGTTCGTAGCCAAGGCATTCAGACACTTATGTCTGTGCAAGGTCGTTTGCAACAAGGCGAAATGCCAGCACAACAGATTCTTGAAGGCGTGATGCTTGCAGTTGCCGGTGTATTGCTGCTGACTCCGGGTTTTATGACGGACGCACTCGGTATGTTGGTATTATTGCCAGCACCAAGAGCGATGATTGCCAAGAAAATGATGGAAAAAATGGTGGTGACCAACATGTCTGGTGGTTTCCATGCCGGTGGACAAGCTGGTTTTGGCCAGAGCCCATTTGGACAAGACCCATTCAATCGCGATCCATCTGACCAATCAAAAGACGGCAACACCTTTGAAGGTGAGTTTGAGAAGAAAGACGACGACAACGATCGTAACCGCTTAAACTAATTAATTTTTTCTCTCTTTATATAGAGGGAAAACAGAAAAGGCTCTTACCTTTATCCTTCGCAAGAAAGTGATAATGGTAAGAGCCTTTTTTATTGTCTGTCGCTAGCTGTTACTTACTGTTTACTATCGATAACAGATAACAGATAACAGATAACAGATAACAGATAAAAGATAAGCTTGAGTGTTCGGTTATACCGCGCCTTCAAAGCCCATTTGTCGCCATGCTTCAAAAGCAATGATTGCCACTGCGTTAGACAGGTTGAGGCTGCGTGCGTCTGGCATCATTGGAATACGAATACGTTGCTCCATTGGCATGCTTTCAATGAACTCAGCAGGCAGGCCGCGAGTCTCAGGGCCAAACATCAGCACATCGCCTTGTTGGAATTTCGCATCAACGTGGTGGCCTGTCGTTTTTGTGGTGCAAGCAAAGATGCGGAAATCACCCTCACGTTCATTCTCTAGATACTCAAGGAAAGCTTCTAGGTTCTTGTGACGCTTAACTCGCGCAAGGTCGTGGTAATCCAATCCAGCACGACGAACCTTCTTCTCTTCAAAATCAAAGCCAAGCGGTTCAATCAGGTGCAGGTTTGCGCCGCAGTTAGCACATAGGCGGATGATGTTACCCGTATTGGGTGCAATTTCTGGTTCGTATAGAGCGATATCAAACATGTTGGTTCACAAGAGTAATCAAAGATAGCCCGAGTATACGGTGGCAAGCTGAGTGAGTACAGTTCGCCACCGTGACCATTCGCTTACGCTTGGTTCGTTAGTGCTTGCGCGTAGTTTTCAGATACGGCATTCCAATTCACCACGTTCCACCATGCATTGATGTAATCAGGACGACGGTTTTGGTAGCTGATGTAGTAGGCGTGTTCCCAAACATCGAGCGCGAGAATCGGTTCGCCATCACTCGCCACGGTATCCATCCACGGATTATCTTGGTTCGAGGTTGAGATGATCTTCAGTTGCCCTTGCTCTACCACTAGCCAAGCAAAGCCGGAGCCAAAGGTATTGATCGCCGCTTGAGCGAACTGATCTTGGAAGGTCTCGAAATCTCCGAAGGTACTCTTGATAGCCTCACCAAGCTCGCCCGTAGGTTCACCACCGCCGTCTCGCGACATGCAGTTCCAGTACAAGATGTGATTGTAGTAGCCACCGCCATTGTTACGAACAGCCGGGCTGTGCTGAGAGATGTTGGCGAAGATCTCGGTCAGAGATTGCTGTTCTAGCTCGCTGCCAGACACCGCCGCAACAAACTTATCGTAGTAGGTTCTATGGTGCTTGCTGTAATGCACTTCCATTGTCTTAGCGTCAATGTAAGGCTCTAGGGCATCGTAAGCGTAGGGTAAAGCAGGGAAAGTGTGCGACATGGTAAATCCTCCTTAATTAGAGGATTTACCATAATGGTAATGACAATCATTATCAACTGCGATCTTTGTGGGGGTATTACACCGGTAAGATAGGCAGGGTGATTTCGAGTTGTAATCCACCGAGCTGGCTGCGGGTCGCCGTGATGGTTCCGCTGTGTTGGCGAATCGCACTTTCAGTAATGGTTAATCCAAGCCCTGTGCCGCCAGAGTTTCTGTCACGCGCTGTTGAGACACGGTAAAAAGGTCTGAAGATAGAATCGAGTTCATCCTCTGGAACACCATCACCATTATCATTGACGCAAATTGTTAGCTGATCTTGAACCACATGGAACTGTACATCCACTTGGTCTTTACCGTAGTAGATGGCATTGCGTGTAATGTTGTCTAGCGCACTCATCAGCAGTTTAGGGTTCCCCGAAATAGAGCGTTCTGGGATCTCCGAGAACGTCAGTTGTTTGCCCATCTGTTCGGCTTCAAACTCTGCGTCTTTTAAGATCTCTTCCCACAGGCTAGAGATAGGCTGAACCTCACGAGTAATATGGCTGTCGACCTGCATACGAGATAGCGTTAGCAGCTCACTGATCATCTGTTCCAAACGCTGTGCTTCGGTATCAATGCGTTCTAACTCTTGGCTCTCGCCTTGTTTACGAATCGCCAGTGCATTGGCCATGCGAAGACGTGTCAGTGGCGAGCGCAGTTCGTGTGAGATATCAGAGAGCAGGCGTTGTTGCCCCGAAATCATCTGGTTTACCGCTTCTACCATCTGGTTAAAGCTTTCACCAGCTTGTCTGAACTCTGAAGTACCTTTTTCGAGTGTTGGATCGACCTCGAATTGACCTTTCGCCACGCGTTGTGCCGCGCGTTCTAGCCTGCGAGCGGGTTGACTCAGTGCCCAAGCTAGCCAAAGCAATAGCGGGGTACTCGCTAGCATAACCGCAAGCAGTAACTGCAGAGGTCTATCAAACAGGCGTAACAAGAACGGAGGTGGTTGAGTCCACTTTATTCCGGCGTACATCAACAACTCTTCACCCGCGAGTTTGATGGGTACTGGACCTGCCACCATGTAGTGTCCGTACAGTTTTTGTTTCGGCACTTCAGGGTTATCTATCGAGGTAACAAAGTTACGAATCGCCTTTAGCTTATAGTCTGAATGCCTTTTCGAGGTAAGGACTGCGCCCTCAAGATCGGTCAGGTAGATGCGAGCTCTAGAATCCTTGCGGCTGCGTGGTGCCTCCAGTTGGAAGACAATCTTGCCCAGATTAGGTTCTTTGGCGTAGCGTTTCTCTGTGATTTTAGCGATACGCTCGAGTTTATCGAGGTGATCTGCGGGCACATCTCGCGCGACTCGAGGGTCTAAATGGGGAAGTGACAGCACCGATAAAAGCACCAGTAACATGGTGAACCAAAAGATAGCAAAGATACGTCCATATAAGCTGGTGATTTTAGGTATACGCATTAATCTTCCTCTACCAATAAGTAGCCACGGCCTCGTAAGGTTTTGATGCGTGATTTGCCGTCAGTGCGCTCAGGAATCTTCTTACGTAGATTAGAGATGTGCATGTCTATCGCGCGGTCAAACGCTGCGAGCCTTTTACCCAGCACATCCAAACTCAATGCTTCTTTGGTGATCACTTGCCCTGGGTTTTGGATAAGGTGACTCAGTAGGGCGAACTCGGTTGTGGTGAGGTCGATGAGCTCCCCATTGCAGTAGGCTTCTTGTTTGCCAGGGAAGACTTCGATGTCTTGATATTGAACTCTATCACTGGCCGCCTTAGGTGCGGTGTTGGTTTGAGTACGACGCAAGATAGCTCGAATACGCGCTAACAACTCTCGGTCACTGAAAGGTTTAGGCAGGTAATCATCCGCGCCAAGTTCAAGACCAATCACACGGTCGATCTCTTCGCCTTTTGCGGTCAGCATCAGCACTGGTGTTTCCCAATTTTCTCTCAGTTTCTTTAGTGTTTCCATGCCATTAAGACGCGGCATCATCACATCCAAAAGAATCAGGTCAATCTCATCATTGATCGCTTCAAGCCCGGCATAGCCATCATTGGCTTCGGAAACAGTGAAGCCCTCAAAGCTCAGAATGTCTTTGAGTAAGCTGGTTAACTCGGTGTCGTCATCAATAAGAAGAATGTTCGCCATTGGGAAGCCTTAATCATTTAGTTAGGTTAATAATACTGCTAATTATTCGTCAACTTTCACTCTTTACGATTCTTTACGCTTTCTAAACGTCACTTTACGAGGGAAAGACTAATCTATATTCAAGCGCTGAGAAACAGACGCAACACATGACTTATTATACCGAATTGAGGCAACAATTATGAAAATGACTAAGAAACTTGTACTAGCAGCTGCGGCACTTCCACTTATTTTTGGTACAGCAAGCGCGTATGCTTACGGTGGTGGTGATAAAGGTGACCACAAAGGTATGCACGACAAGTGTGGCGGTTTCGATAAAAAAGTAATGCGCCAACTAGACCTAACCGACGCTCAAAAAGAACAGTTAAAAGAGATGCGTGAAGCAGACCGTGCTGAGATGAAAGCAAAGCGCGGTGCAAACAAAACGGCAAAAATGGCGCAAATGAAAGCGCATCACGAAAAGGTTCAAGCATTGGTACTTGCTGACAACTTTGACGAAGCAGCAGCAAACGACCTAGCAAGCCAAATGGTTGAGAAGCAAACTGAGCGTCGCGTAGCAATGCTTAAGAAGCAACATCAAATGATGAGCGTACTAACACCTGAACAGAAGACTCAACTGAAAGAAATCCAGCAAGATCGCATGGCTAAATGTGCGGACAAAATGGAAAAACGCATGAACAAAGACAAGTAATTCATGGTTTGAAAAAGCTGGATTGATTGAAAGTGTTTAGAAAGAAGCGGCCTAGTGCCGCTTTTTTTGATCTTTAAAATGAATGTATTAGATCCTAGCTGTCATATTCAATCGGTGTTTTGCGGGTTATACTTTGTGCTATCAGTCACTTTATAGCCAATTTATGAAACAAGAATACGCACGTTTAGTTACGCTCGCCGCTTGGGCTGCCACCATCATTGCCTCCATATTATTGGTTGTGAAGGTTGCAGCGTGGTGGGTGACAGGCTCAGTCAGTTTATTAGCTTCTGTCGTTGACTCACTGTTGGATATCGCCGCTTCTGTCGTTAACCTTGTGGTGGTTCGTTACTCTCTGCAGCCAGCTGATAAAGAACATACCTTTGGTCATGGCAAGGCCGAATCTCTTGCTGCATTAGCACAAGCGATGTTTATTTCTGGTTCAGCTTGTTTCCTTATTCTTAACGGTATTGAACGTTTCTTCCGACCGCATGAGCTGAACTCTCCTGAAATTGGTATTTATGTCAGCTTGTTCGCAATGGTCATGACCTTCGGTTTGGTTCGATTCCAAAAGCATGTTGTGAGCAAAACGGGTAGCCAAGCAATTGCGGCTGACTCACTGCATTATCAATCTGACCTCTATATGAATGCTGCGATTATGCTGGCGCTAGCACTGAGCTGGTTTGGTATCGGTCAAGCAGACTCGGTATTCGCGATTGGTATCGGCATCTACATTCTTTACAGTGCTTACCAAATGGCGATGGAAGCGGTGCAATCTCTACTTGATCACAAGCTACCCGATGAAGAGCTCAAGCAAATTAAAGAGGCATCGTTGAGTGTGGAAGGGGTACTGGGTGTACATCAACTAAGAACGCGCCGTTCTGGGCCTGTTCGTTTCATTCAATTGCATTTAGAACTCGAAGATAATATCCCACTGATTGAAGCACACCGCATTTCTGACGAAGTAGAGGACAAGCTTATTTCAGTGTTCCCTGATGCTGATGTATTAATTCATCAAGATCCATATTCGGTCGTATTTGGCCCAGAGAAGCAGCAGAAATTTCACTCATGGTAATGCGTCTAAAAATTAGGCAGCAAATGGCAAGTGAATGGCTTTTGAACTAAAGTGAGTAAAAATTGCTAACTCAAAGGTGATTCAAAAATCACCTTAGTAACAATTAATGTTGATTCTGATGTGAATCAACAAAGTTATTGAGTAAAACTGTAATACTCTTACAGAAGTAGAAATGTTACATAATTTTACGTGATTTAAGTGCTATTCCTGTTGAGGAAATGTAACATAACGTACAAATATAGATTTAAAATCTTGTTGATATACAATCAGCAAGAACAAGAATTGAATAATAGATTCCCAAAAATCGAGGGTGAGCATGATTAAGAAGATCGGTGTTTTGACCAGTGGTGGTGACGCTCCAGGCATGAACGCAGCAGTTCGCGGTGTAGTTCGTACTGCGCTATCAGTTGGCATTGAAGTTTACGGCATTTACGACGGCTACCAAGGCCTTGTGGAAGACCGTATCGAAAAGCTTGACCGTTCAAGCGTATCTGACGTGATCAACCGTGGTGGTACTTTCTTAGGTTCTGCACGTTTCCCTGAGTTCAAAGACGTTGCTGTTCGTGAGAAAGGCATCGAGAACCTTAAGAAGCACGGTATCGAAGCACTTGTTGTTATCGGTGGTGACGGTTCTTACATGGGTGCTAAGAAACTGACTGAGATGGGTTACCCATGTATCGGTCTTCCTGGCACAATCGACAATGATATCGCGGGTACTGATTACACTATCGGTTACCTAACTGCGCTTAACACTGTTATCGATTCAATCGACCGTCTACGTGATACGTCTTCTTCTCACCAACGTATTTCTATTGTTGAAATCATGGGCCGTCACTGTGGTGACCTTACGCTTATGTCAGCAATCGCGGGTGGTTGTGAGTACATCATTACACCTGAGACTGGCCTAGATAAAGATCAGCTAATCAGCAATATTCAAGATGGTATTGCGAAAGGCAAGAAGCACGCAATTATCGCTCTAACTGAGCTAATGATGGACGCGAACGAATTGGCTAAAGAGATTGAAACGGCAACAGGTCGTGAGACTCGCGCAACCGTTCTTGGTCACATTCAACGTGGTGGTCGTCCTACTGCATTTGACCGTGTTTTAGCTTCTCGTATGGGCAACTACGCCGTTCACCTTCTTCAAGAAGGTCACGGTGGTCGTTGTGTGGGTATCGAGAAAGAAGAACTTGTTCACCACGACATCATCGATTGTATCGAGAACATGCAGAATCCAGACCGTTCTGAGCTGTTCCGCGTTGCAGAAGAGTTGTTCTAAGCCACGCTTAGCGTTCGCTTAAAGAATTTAAAAACCGCTGATTATTCAGCGGTTTTTTTGTGCCCGCCGTTCTTTAGATTCATTGTAAAATCCCCTCCTAGCCTCCCCTTATGTCAGGTTTCTAGATCCCTTTAGCTTTCATTGGAAAGGGGAGGAACCGTTCCGTAGTTGTTGGAGCATATACCGACTACAACAAATTTTAGCGATTAACGTAAGCTTTCCTATTAGCGATTTATTGAACATTTTATGGTTTCAGTAAGCCTAGGAACCTAAGTGAACAAAGAAAGTTCTCCCCCTTTACCTTAGATCGGCAGGGTAATCGAAAATGTTGAAATAAGGGGGAGTTAGAGGGGGATGTGTACACAGAAGTTTATTTGGGGATTGAATTCATGATTTTCACCAAAACTTCTTCAAGATTCTGATTAACTTCATTATTGGTAAAGCGAAGCACCTTGATTCCAATCTTGTTTAAGTCTCGTGTACGCTGATGATCGTAAGCCTGTGCTTGTTCTGAAAAGTGGCTATTACCATCTATCTCAATGGCCAGTTTTAGTTCACAGCTGAAGAAATCCACGACGTACTTTCCGATGCTATGTTGTCTGCGAAACTTAATACCAAGCTGCTTGTTCCGTATATAAAACCATAGCTTGCGTTCTGGTTGAGGCATGTTGTTTCGGAGCTGTTTTCGAAATGTGTTTAGATGAGCTTGTGTATAAATCTTCATAACGCAGTCTAATAAACCGGAATGTTATTAAGTTACAAAGAGCTCAGTGCAAAAAAGAGGTTGGGAGTGGCGGTTTTCGAGCGAGATCAAAAAAGGCCAACCTAAGTTGACCTTTCATTTAATTTAAACGGTGAAGTTTAAATTAAGCTTTTGCTTCAGCTGCTGCTTTAGCGATAGCTGCGAAGCTTTTCGCGTCTAGAGCTGCGCCGCCAACTAGAGCACCGTCGATGTCTGGTTGTGCGAAGTAAGCTGCTGCGTTTTCTGGCTTAACAGAACCGCCGTATTGGATAACAACTTTCTTAGCAACTTCTTCAGATTTCTCTGCGATGTGTGCACGGATTTGAGCGTGGATGCGTTGTGCATCTTCAGCTGTAGCTGCTTTACCAGTACCGATAGCCCAGATTGGTTCGTAAGCGATGATAGCGCCTTCAAGAGCTTCAACACCTTGAGTGTTGATAACAGCGTCAAGTTGACGAGCACATACTGCAACAGTTTCGCCTGCTTCGTTTTGTGCTTCAGATTCACCGATACAAAGAACTGGAGTTAGGCCGTTCTCTTTTAGGAATGCGAATTTCTTAGCTACGAACTCATCTGATTCGTTGTGGTATTCACGACGCTCAGAGTGACCGATGATGATGTGAGATGCGCCGAACTCTTTAAGCATTGCTGGAGACATGTCGCCAGTGAATGCACCGCTGTTGTTTAGGTCAGAGTTTTGAGCACCTAGGATGATCGCGCTGCCCGCTTCAGTAAGCGTACGCTCAGCAAGATCAACGAAAAGTGCTGGTGGAGCAACTGCTACGTCTACGCCTGTTACGCCTTCAAGTTCAGCGTTAAGACCGTTTAGTAGATCAACAACCATTTCTTTGCTGCCGTTTAGTTTCCAGTTACCCATAACTACAGGATGACGCATAGGAATATCTCCAAAGTATTTAAATAAATCGAATGTAAAAAAGTAAACTTTATTACGAAATAATATAACAGATTAATATCAACAGATCATGACTGTGGTCATGACTTTCTTGGATCTTACTCAATGGTCAGAGTAGATTTTGAGCATATATCAGTGATCCGGCAGACAGAATAATAGCTAACTTCTCGGATTTTTCATCGTTAGTTGTTATTAAGGGACAAACGATTGCGTTAACAACAGGAAGTAACAATGCCGAATCTAGTTCTAGAGTACTCCAATTCAGTGGATGAGCGAGTAAATATCCAAGGCTTACTGGAAGATCTCCACCAAGTCGCTCTCACATGTGGCTTGTTTGATGTGCCATCAGTGAAATCTCGTTCATTGCGTTGCCATAATTGGTTGGTCGGTGATGAGGAAGATAGTGTAGACTTTATTCATATCAGCTTTGAGTTACTTTCGGGACGAACGGAAGAGCAAAAGCGAGAATTGTCACGATCGTTAATGCAGATCCTGCAAGAACAAGCGAGTCATGTAAGAAGCTTAACGGTGAATATTCGTGATATGGATAAAAGTTGCTTTCAAAAAGTAATAAACTAACCATTGCTGCTGACTTTTAGCGGCGTATAAATTTGAGTATTTAAGATGTCGATGAAAGAATTACTGCTCTCTTTCAAGGGGAGAATTGGTCGTAAGACTTACTGGATTTGGAATGTTTTCTACTACATAGCGATTACCGGTTTTGCTTCAGGTATCTCTGTGTTGTTCCCTGCTTACTCTTATATCCTGCTACCAATCATCCTATTGATGCTTGTGATCCCAGACCTTGCGGTAACCGCTAAGCGCTGGCACGACCGCAATAAGTCTAATTACTGGCTACTATTGAATGTGCCATTAGTATTGGGTCGTTTAGCTTCGCCAATGGTTGCAACGACGACAGAGCCGGTATCGCCAATTCATATGGCGGCAACCGTCGCGGCATTAGTGTGTGGTTTCTGGATTCTGATTGAGTGTGGTTTGTTGAAAGGTACAGAAGGCCGTAATGACTACGGCGAAGACCCATGTGAATATTGAACAGCGAACCAATAAGAAGGGGGCATTACGCTCCCTTTTTCTTTTTAGTGCTTTGCTAATTTCAGTACATTTTAGGTTCGGTATTCGGCTTAAAAGGCACGACATTTTCAGGCAGAGATTCTTCAAAGCCGCAGCGCCCTTCGAGTGCATCTTGGAACTTACAGACCTGACAGCGCAGCTCTTGCATGAGTACGACATTGGCGTGGTGTGGGTTTTTACAACGGCTAACCACTAAGTCGATGTGACTTTGCTGCGCACGAAGTCGGTCTTGCATCACGTCTGAAGCCGAACAAATCATCTGTTCGCACATCTCGTGTTTGAATTGATTGAATGCTTTCG
The DNA here is from genome assembly GCF_041467655.1 of Vibrio sp. 10N.247.311.49. Lineage (NCBI taxonomy): Bacteria > Pseudomonadati > Pseudomonadota > Gammaproteobacteria > Vibrionales > Vibrionaceae > Vibrio > Vibrio sp. 10N.247.311.49. The sequence goes on along the minus strand of NZ_JBFSVA010000015.1, from coordinate 76,225 downwards.
GGTCGCTTTTCGCGAGTTGGACAAGTTCATCAAAGGGTGGCAGTTTTTGAGCGGGTTGTGGATGCGCCATCATTCCTTCCTTAGCATTAAGCGTGTTTCATATGCTCTAAGCTTAAGAAAGAAATCTGTACAAATTTTAATCTATTTGTATTTTCTCAATATTGAGACGGTATTAGCCGATTACCTTTGCAATCAAAGGGCGGGTGTTAAGGTGTAAGTGCAGCGTCGTTCGCCAGCAATGATGTGCTCTGTACGGCTCACGTGACACTCATCTTTTAGTAACTCAGTAAACACGTTGAGCTCAGATTGGCACAGGCTAGGGCAGCGAGTTGCAGCCTTACAGATAGGGCAGTGGTTCTCAATTAAGATGTAGTGATCATCATGCTCTTGAAGCTCAGCCATGTAGCCTTCGTCTTCACGAAGCTGGGTGAGTTTTTTAAGCTTGCTGATGAGTGAATCACAGCCAGACAGCGCAGTTTGATACTGCTTAAGAGTGTGTTGTTCACGCTCGGCAGCAACCTTAGCCAGCCCTTCTTTACCAAATAGATTCTCGACAGCATCAATCACTTGAATGGTGAGTTCACCATGTCGGTCTGAAAATTGGTTATGACCTTGTTGAGTCAGGGACCAGTGGCGAGTCGGGCGACCCACTTTCACTTTCACATCATGAAACGCAAGAATACCGTCATCTTCCAGGCTTTGCAGATGTTGCCTTGCCCCCATTGTCGTCATGCCAAATTCTTCTGACAGTTGTTTCGCGGTTACCGCGCCTTGACGCTTAATGGTCTGTAAGATTCTGTCGCTTGTTTTCATACTATCCCTACCTAATGAACCTTACTATTATGAGGCAAGGTGTTTATAAAGCAAACCATTTACTATATTGATGATAATTTACTATATTGATGATAATTTACTCTATAGATAGCGTTTTACTCTATTGGCTGCCATGGTCAGATTCTGGTGCGCTAATAAAACAAAAGGCTGATACTAGGTATCAGCCTTGGAATATTCTGTTTCACCGAATTTAGGCTTACAGGATATGACCTACTACTTCTGGATCTTTACGCTCTAGGTAGTGGATAGATTTGATGCGGCGAATTGTACGGCAGCGGCCACGGATAAGCAGGGTTTCTGTGGTTGCGATATTACCTTGACGAGAAATACCTTCTAGCAAGTCACCCTTAGTGATGCCTGTTGCTGAGAATACAACGTTGTCGCTGCGTGCCATGTCTTCCATCTTCAATACGATACCCGCCGTTACGCCCATTTCTGCGCAGCGCTCAAGTTCAAGTTCACCGTGCTTGCGGTTCTCTTCTGTGTCGCCTTTCACTTCGTGGCGAGGTAGAAGACGACCGTGCATGTCGCCGTCGAGTGCGCGAATTACCGCCGCCGAGACCACACCTTCAGGTGCGCCGCCGATGCAGTACATGACGTCTACTTCACTGTCTGGCATACAGGTTAAGATAGAAGCCGCAACATCACCGTCTGGCACAGCAAATACACGAACGCCCATTGCTTGCATGTCGGCGATGACTTGATCATGACGAGGCTTAGCAAGCGTGGTTACGACTAGAGTATCAAGTGTTTTACCTAGTGCTTTAGCGATGTTTTCTAGGTTTTCTGTTAGTGGCAGTTCTAGGTCAATCACGCCTTTAGCGCCAGGGCCAACAACCAACTTTTCCATGTACATATCAGGCGCTTTAAGGAAGCTGCCTTTTTCGCCCGCAGCCAATACAGCCAATGCATTTGATTGGCCCATTGCTGTCATGCGTGTCCCTTCAATTGGGTCAACTGCGATGTCGACAGCGTCGCCGCCCACACCTACGTTTTCGCCGATGTATAGCATAGGTGCATCATCGATTTCACCTTCGCCGATAACAATCTCACCGCTAATTTCGGTTTTGTTTAATAGGCTACGCATTACTTCTACAGCAGCGCCATCTGCAGCGTTTTTATCGCCACGGCCAAGCCACTTGTAACCAGCTAGTGCTGCACCTTCTGTGACACGAGAGAATGACATTGCTAAATCGCGTTTCATGCGGACTCCAAAATTTTCAAAGGGGGAATAGAAATTTCGCGGAGAATTTTACCATATCCAAAAGGAAACGTTTGCCTTTTTGTTTTTTGGAGATTGCTCTCGATCAATTCGCAGTGGAAAACAGTTATTATTCATCAAAATAATCGGTTTGCCGTTGTGGCGGTAATCGTTCACGTCAATATTCGGTAAAAAGCGCTGTTTTTTTCATCGAATGGCGCAAAATATCGAATATATTGAGTGTTTATCCTTGCTCTGCTGAGTAGAATGGGGAAATAAGTGGAGTGAACCTTCACCATCAAACGGATAACTTAAAGGTAGGCCAGAATGTCTTTTGAAGTACTAGAGCAGCTAGAAGCAAAAATTCAAACAGCAGTAGATACAATTGCACTTCTTCAAATGGAAGTGGAAGAGCTTAAAGAAGAGAAACAAGCACTAGCAACAGAAGCTGGTGAGCTTAAAGCAAGCCGTCACGAGCTAGAGCAAAAAACTCAGCAAATGCAGGAAGAGCATTCAGCATGGCAAGATCGCATCCGTAACCTTCTTGGTAAAATGGATGAAGTAGAGTAATCGACTCTTCAGATTTAAAAAAACGCCCGCTACTCAGTAGCGGGCGTTTTTGTTTGTGTTCTTATGATTTGTTTTATTATTTGAAGCTGAGTGAGAGTTACTCGACGTCTTCTTCCTCGACATCCAAATCGAGTTCTACATCTAGAGGTTCGGCAGAAAGAATGATGCCAGTGTTGTCTGCGTAGAGGTAATCTTCAGGTAAGAAGGTCACGCTGCCAAAGTTCACTGGAACGTCTAATTCACCGACACCTTCTTGGCTCGCACCAACAGGGATAGAAGCCAAGGCTTGGATACCTAGGTTCATGTCTTCAAGCTCATCGACTTCACGAACGCACCCGTAAACCACAATACCTTCCCACTCATTGTCTTCGGCAAGTAGGGCTATCTCCGCATCGATCAGCGCTTTACGTAGTGAGCCGCCACCATCGATTAACAACACTCGTCCCAAGCCATCTTGCTCTAATACGGAGCGAATCAAAGCGTTGTCTTCAAAACACTTTAATGTCGTGATCTGTCCGGCGAAGGATGCTCGTCCACCGAAGTTGCTGAACATTGGCTCCACGACATCCACTTGATCCAGATATATGTCGCACAGTGCTGAAGTGTTGTATTCCATTTGCGTACCTTTTGAACAATGAGCTTAGTTTGAGTATATCGGTGCTTGATCCCTTTGCAATGATTAGTCTCAATTAACTCAGTAGAGTTTGAGCTACGACAACCCCTGCAAACAATAGGTTAGTGACCAGTGAGCATTTCACAATGACAGGCATCATCGGCGCTATTTGTGCTGGCTTCTCTGTTTCCCACACGGCCTTGCCATGCTTATAGACAATAATAATGCTGAGTAAAAACGGTAGACTGATCCAGACTGGTTTTTCTTGAATGAGTAGGTACAGAGCGAAAGACGCGAGAGCCAATCCAAGAAGTGCAAAGTGGTATTGCTTAGCTTTGCGTTGTCCTAGACGAACGGCCATGGTGCGTTTCCCGCATTCACTGTCGTTTTCGATATCACGCATGTTATTGATATTGAGTACCGCAACCGCCATCAGTCCGCAGCCTAACGCTGGAAGAAATAGACTTGGTTCAACATGACCAGTGTGTAAGAAGTAAGTACCAGAAACACCTAACAAACCAAAGAAGATAAAGACAGATAAGTCCCCTAGGCCAATATATCCATAGGGTTTGTTGCCTACGGTATATGCGATAGCCGCGACAATCGCTAATACGCCGAGTGCGATGAAAGACAGAATGCTTTCAATTGATGTCAGCGCATGGAAAATCAGAATGAGCCCTGCGATAACGGTAAACACGATATTGAGGATGATCGCTTGCTTCATGGTTGTTGCCGTCACCGCGCCAGATTGCATTGCGCGTGTTGGTCCTAGACGATTTTCGTTGTCGGTGCCTTTAGCCGCATCGCCATAGTCATTCGCTAGGTTCGATAAAATTTGTAAGAGTGTGGCGGTTAAAAAAGCCAGTAGTGCTATCGATAAAGAAAAGTGATCGCTGGAGAACGCTAAACTACTTCCTGTAAGAATAGAGACGAGTGCGAGAGGCAGAGTTTTCGGTCGTGCGGCATCAAGCCAAATCAGTAGAGATTGTTTCATCGTAGGTCTATTTCTTTGTAAGTCTTCGTTTCAAACTGTGATTTGAGTATACGCCCATTCTTCAAGTAATAAAAAGCCCACTCGAAAGTGGGCCTTGAATTCGCTTATTAGCTGCTATTTCTTTGAGATAGAGCAATAAGTTGGAATTTCGTGTGCTACAGGATGAAGCGGCTTAGGTCTTCGTCTTCAACGAATTCACCGAGCTTCGACGTTACGTAAGCTTCATCAATGACGAGTTTGCTGCCGGCTTTTTCTGTTGCGTCGAATGAAATCTCATCCATTAGGCGTTCCATAACAGTATGTAGGCGACGCGCACCGATATTCTCCGTGGTTTCGTTAACACGCCATGCCGCGTCAGCAATCTGATTAATGCCATCTTCAGTGAACTCAATGCTCACATCTTCTGTTTTCATCAGGGCAATGTATTGCTCTGTTAAAGATGCTTTTGGCTCAGTAAGAATTCGTTTGAAGTCATGTGCAGAAAGCGCTTCAAGTTCTACACGGATTGGTAGACGACCTTGCAGCTCAGGGATCAGGTCAGATGGCTTAGCCACTTGGAATGCGCCTGATGTGATAAACAAGATGTGATCAGTTTTAACCATGCCGTGTTTCGTTGATACTGTGCTGCCTTCGATAAGAGGCAGTAGGTCACGTTGAACACCTTCGCGAGATACGTCTGGGCCTGAGCTGTCACCACGTTTACAGATTTTGTCGATCTCATCGATGAACACGATACCGTTGTTTTCAGCGTTGAAGATCGCGTTCTCTTTCAGCTCTTCTTGGTTCACAAGCTTCGCAGCTTCTTCTTCCGTCAGTGCTTTGAATGCGTCTTTGATTTTCATCTTACGCTTTTTCTTGGTGTCGCCCGCTAGGTTTTGGAACATGCCTTGCAGCTGGTTTGTCATCTCTTCCATGCCTGGAGGTGACATGATTTCAACGCCCATTTGCGGTGCGGCTACATCAACTTCAATCTCTTTGTCATCTAGCTTACCTTCACGCAGTTTCTTGCGGAAAATCTGACGAGTGTTTGAAGAGGTTGTGTCTTCAGTTGATTGCTCGTTCTGACCCCAAGCATCACGCGCTGGTGGTAGAAGGGCATCAAGAATGCGTTCTTCAGCTTGTTCTTCAGCGCGGTATTGTACTTTTTCCATCGCTTGTTGGTGCGTCATCTTGATCGCAACGTCCGTTAGATCACGGATGATGGTTTCAACTTCTTTACCAACGTAACCCACTTCGGTGAACTTAGTCGCTTCTACCTTGATGAAAGGCGCGTTTGCTAATTTCGCTAGGCGGCGAGCGATTTCAGTTTTACCTACACCCGTTGGGCCAATCATCAGGATGTTTTTTGGCGATACTTCAACACGTAGGCTTTCTTCAAGCTGCATACGGCGCCAGCGGTTACGAAGAGCGATAGCCACTGAGCGCTTAGCGTTGTCTTGGCCGATAATGTGGCGATTGAGTTCGTGAACAATTTCGCGAGGAGTCATCTCAGACATGGTTTTTCCTTAATTCTTTAATCACTGTTGAATACAACGTTATTGATGGAAGCGGTCGTTACTCTGGCTTTGGCAGCTCAACGGTGCTTTCTAGTTCTTCAATAGTGTGGTGATGGTTGGTGAAGACACAGATGTCGCCTGCAATGTTCAGCGACTTTTCTGCGATTTCACGCGCATCTAAATCAGTATTTTCTAATAGTGCAGTAGCGGCTGCTTGAGCGAAGTTTCCGCCCGAACCGATCGCAATCAGGTCGTTCTCAGGTTGAACTACGTCACCGTTACCTGTGATGATCAGTGAAGCGGTCTCATCCGCTACTGCTAACAGTGCTTCTAACTTACGTAGAGCACGGTCGCTACGCCAATCCTTCGCTAGCTCAACTGCCGCTTTGGTGAGATGGCCTTGGTGCATTTGCAGCTTGCTTTCAAATTTTTCGAATAGCGTGAAAGCATCAGCCGTACCGCCAGCAAAACCGGCCAGTACTTTGTTGTTGTATAGGCGACGTACTTTACGGGCGTTGCCCTTCATTACTGTATTGCCCAGAGATACTTGTCCATCACCCGCGATGACGACTTTATTATTACGACGTACAGATACAATGGTAGTCACGAGTCGACCTCTTTTGATTATTATTTATGGTTACTACTTATATGTGGCTCCACTATCATGAATTCAAGTGCCACATTTAATGGTATGTCATATCAAAAAAACTAAATGTTACCAGTTGTTTCAAACATCCATTACCTGTTGAGCCTATGTGTGGCAAGGGTTGGTGGGTTAATAGTTTGTGATAAATATAAAAAAAGATAAAACAAATTTCTAACGTGAAATGGTTAACACTTTTTGTTTGATTTATAAGGAATGATGTTCACTAATCAGTGGTATTCACTGCATAAGGAGTAGTGTGATGAATAGTGACAATATCAGTTTTTTTAATAGAGATATGGATCTGGATGAGCTGTCTATACTGCATCATCTGATGTATCAGGAGGCGGGCGAGTGTTCAACAGAACATCTAAAAAACTCGGTCAACGTTTTTCTTAAACGTCCATTTCCTAACGTTTTAGCGCACTTGGATTTTTTTGGTTACATCGAGATAAATAAGGAGCAGGTCTACCTGACTGACTTTGGGCTTGAGTACTACGAACAAGTACCTCAGTTTCGTTAAAACGCACTCTTTTGATTAACATACTGGTATTGCTTGTGCGATGAACTATTGAACGCTTTCAAACAGCAATAGGGGGAATCCTCTTCCCCCTATTATATATTGAGTTGATTAAGACCCGTCTTTCCAAATAGCGCAAGGTTCAATTTTCGCTCGTTGCAGCTTATGGCGATCGCGTTCTGCGTCACGCTTCAACTTGTATGGCCCTAGAACCACACGGTACCAGCTACTGCCGTCTTTTTTACGGATTTCACTCGAGATACCTTGGAACGCAATATCTAACTTGCGCGTTTCTGCCTGTGCTGACGTTTTGTAAGCGCCACACTGCATCACGTAAGGGATCTTAGAGATCTCTTGTTCTTTGGCTTTAACTTCAATCTCGCGGCTTGGCAGCGTTTCAACGTAGTCCCACTTCTCTTCTGGAGGCGGTGGAATCACTTTCGCTGGTTTTGGCTTAGGTTTTGGTTTGGTAGCCACAGGTGTTGGTGCTGGCGGCTCAGGATCATTACTCAATAAGTAAAGTCCATAACCAAAACCACCGGCAAGGAGGATCGCCAAAAGACCACTGCGCCAAGGTTTACGGCGAGGGGCTTGTTTCTTGGTCGGTTTTTTCGTGCCACGACCGCGTTTTACATAATCTCTATTAGCCACAAGACAATTCAATAGTTGCTGATTCTGTCCTCATGGTAATCCAGATTGCGCGAGGATAATAGTGCAGAAATGGAAGCGGCACATCAAAATGTGCCGCAGATTTATAAGGGTATTTCTGAGGGTTACATTCGAGGTGGTGCGGTGCTGCCTCTAACGACTAATTTAGCTTCAAGCAGACGCGAACCTGCTTGCACATCGTTGCCCTTCAATAGATCAAGCATCATCAACATCGCTTGGCGTCCAATCTCATAACGAGGCTGAGAAATAGTGGTTAGCGGTGGATCGCAGTATTGAGCGAATTGGATGTCATCGAAGCCAACAATCGATAGGTCTTGAGGAACGCGCAAGCCCAGCTTCTTCGTTTCTTGAATCGCACCAATCGCCATCGCATCGTTGTGACAGAAGATAGCTGTAGGTTGTTCAGGAAGTGCCAGTAATTGACGAACCGCTTGAGCGCCCGCTTCAAAGGTGAAGTCACCGACCGTGCTATAGGCTGGATTCATTGAGACTCCGGCGCGACGCAGCGCTTGCTGGTAGCCTTGTTGGCGGAACTTACACAGTGTTGCCGATACTGGTCCTGAAATTTGAGCAATACGCTTATGACCTAACTGAGCTAGGTAGTTCACCGCTTCAAAGGCAGAGGTCAGGTTATCGATGTGTACCGTAGGCAGTTCAAGCTCAGGGGCAAACTCACACGCCATTACCATCGGCGGTAAATTCTTTTGTTCAGGTTTGCTGACATCAAACGGATGGTCAGTACCCAGCAGCAACATGCCGTCGGCTTGTTTGGTGAAAACTAAGTTAACAAACGAAGACTCGCGCTTCTTTTGCTGGCCGCTATCTCCCAGTAGAACAAGGTAATCATTTTCTACTGCGGCATCTTCGATACCACGAATGATCTCGGCGAAATAAGGGTCACAGATATCAGGAACAATAGTGATGATGGTTTTTGATTCGTTGCGACGTAAGTTTCTAGCTAATGTATTGGGTGAGTATCCAGCTTCAAGTACTGCTGTTTCCACTCGTTTGCGAGTCGAAACTGAGACTTTCTCAGGGTTCATCAATGCACGTGATACCGTGGCTGTTGAGACGCCTGCTAGCTGGGCAACATCCTTCATTGTCGCCATAAATTAAACCCTCTTTTAAGTTCCTTTGCCGCCTAAGCATCTAAGGCGTGAATAATAAATGTAATCGAATAGATATTATGAAAGTGTTGCTAACACTTTTTTTATTGCAATATTTTATTCGTTTAATCCGTGTAAAGTTACGGCTAGATTAACAAAAATCACATGACTAGTGTGAAGTTGCTCACGAGAAATATGAAATATTTGTGAACAAACTTATCATTAGTTTTAACCCAAGTGGGTTTAACTCAAATCTTGCGGCTCAATATCGAGTGACCAGCGAACTTTTTTCGCAGCAGGTAACATATTGATGGCCGGCTTGGCACTCATCAATAGCTTCTGCATTAACGAGCGCGTCTGAGTTTGTAAGATTAACTGCCAGCGCGATTTGCCCGCTCGTTTTGCTAACGGAGCCGGGGTTGGCCCTAACACCATGCAATATTGGTCAAACAAGGGGTGCGATTCTAATGTATGACGAACCTGACGCAAGAACTCTTCCACCAAGCGAGTGTCATTGGCTTCTGCTCTAAACAGCGTCATAAAGGTATAGGGCGGTAACATTGCTTGCTTACGCTCTGCCAGTGCCGTCTGAGCAAAGTGGTTATAGTCTTTGTGTAGCAAGGCTTGCAACAACCCATGTTCTGGGTGGTGAGTCTGTAAGATCACTTCACCGGGTTTGCTTGCTCGTCCTGCGCGTCCCGCTACTTGGATGAATAGCTGGGCAAGACGTTCAGACGCTCGGAAGTCACTGCTATATAAAGAGCCATCCACATCCAATAACGCCACAAGTGTCACGTCAGGGAAATGGTGACCCTTAGCAAGCATCTGCGTGCCGATAAGAATTTGGAATTCACCCTTACGAATCGACTCCAGTGCGCTTTCTAAACTGCCTTTACGGCGGGTGCTGTCGCGGTCAATACGAATGGTTTTGTATTCCGGGAATAGCTGACCAAGCTGAGCTTCTAACTGCTCGGTCCCGACACCCACTGTCACTAAGTTTGCAGATCCACAGCCTTGGCAATTGTGCACGATATGCTGCTGAGAACCACAGTGGTGGCAGCGCATCTCATTGCTGTATTGGTGATAGGTGTAGTAAGCATCGCAACGTTTACACTCGGCTGTCCAACCACAATCGTGACACATTAATGCCGGAGAAAACCCTCGACGATTGAGGAACAGCATCACTTGGTTGCCAGCTTTGAGGTGTCTTTGCATCTCTGCAATTAACGACGCAGACAAACCACTTTCTAGATATTCACCTTTAACGTCCAACACCTTATTGGTGGTCGGCAGTGCGACACCCGCACGTGAAGTCAGGGTGAGATAACTGTATTTGCCGATCTGAGCGTTGTGCAGCGTCTCAAAGGCCGGAGTCGCCGAGCCTAACACAACTGGAATCTGCGCTTTGTGCGCACGCATGATCGCCACATCACGAGCGTGGTAGCGCAGGCTATCTTGCTGTTTATAAGACGCATCGTGTTCTTCATCGACAATGATAATACCTAGGTCAGCAAACGGCGTGAACAGAGCCGAACGGGTACCAATCACGATGCCCGCTATTTTATCGCGCGCCGATAACCAAGCATTCAGTCGCTCAGAATCGTTTAAACCTGAGTGGATAACCTCAACAGGTACATTAAAGCGTCGCTTAAAGCGGTTAATCGTTTGAGGGGTGAGGCCAATCTCGGGCACGAGCACTAACGCTTGTTTACCTTGGTCGAGAATCGGCTTAATCATATTAAGGTAAACCTCGGTCTTACCTGAGCCAGTAACGCCCTCTAACAGGAAGCAACCAAAGTCGGTTTGGCTATTTACGGTCGCAATCGCGATGGCTTGTTCGGCATTGAGCTTAGGCTTGTCTTGGTCGTTTTCAAGATCAACTGGCCACGGCTGACGCGTTGGCTTTTTCTCTACCGATTCAATCCAGCCTTTCTCTTCTAGCGTTTTGAGTACGGCGCTGCCAACTTCTTCATCAATGAACTCTTGATGAGGAACCGGGCCGTGTTCAAGCATGTGCATCACTTTGGCTTGCTTGACCGCGCGACCAAAACCTTGCATCAGTTGGTCTTTGCCTGATGGCGTTAACTGCCACTCAACCAGCGTCGCGAAGTCGGCGGCTTTGCCTTTTCTTAGAGCGCTCGGAAGGGCGTTAGCAAAGGTTTCGCCAAGAGGGTACTGATAAAACTGACTGCACCACATTAATAGTGAATAGACAGATTCCGGCCAAACAGGCTGATTATCTAACAAGGCTTTAATCGGTTTGAGCTTGTCTAGCTCGAATTCAGATTCGTTAACCAGAGCCGTGACAATGCCGGTTAAGGTTTGTCGTCCAAAAGGCACAGAGACTCGTCCACCAATAATCGGAAATAGGTGGTTTGGAATCTTGTAATCGAACTGCTTGTCGAGTGGAACAGGCAGTGCCACGCGGGCAATCATTGGACGCATAAAGGGACGGCTTTATCTGAGTTGACGAGAGCGAACAGTCTAAAGGATAAGGCGGTTAAATTCGAGAAGCAGTTTGGATGAAGGTGGCGAGTTAGCGTATACCGACAACGACAGCCCGAAATCTCAGGCCGATAAAGGAAATAAAGAGAGAATTGGTGAAAAATGTATCAAATCGGTTGATCCTGCTTTATAGATTCATTACTATACTGCGCCTTAAAGGTATGGCTTCATCACTCTTTTGTGTCGATGCGGTGTCTTTATTTCTTTTTTTAAACTACGTGTGGTGTGCGGCTTAGAATCGTATAGCGACACGGCCTACTTGAGGTTATCCCATGAAAGCTGGAATCCACCCAGAATACAAAGCAGTTACTGCAACTTGTTCTTGCGGCAACACATTTGAGTTCAACTCAACGCTAGCAAAAGAATCAATCCACCTAGACGTATGTGACAAATGTCACCCGTTCTACACTGGTAAGCAACGTATCGTAGATACTGGCGGCCGTGTTGATCGCTTCAACAAGCGTTTCGGTGCTCTTTCTAGCAAGAAGTAATTCTCGCTATTTAGACATGAAAAAGGACACTTCGGTGTCCTTTTTTGTTGCCTGTAATTTGAGAAAGCACTGACTTCTATTCAAGCATCAATCCCGCCCAACGATAAGTTGCCTCTCTATTCTATTTCAGGGCAATTCCTTGCGTATCTCTCTTCACCAAAATTCAGCACGAAACTTCAACAAGCGATAGTAATTTCAACTGCTCACTGGTCTTATTAGTAGTGAAATCTCGTTTTTTAATGAGACAGAGGCTTCAACCACCTAGGAACTTTGAAGTACATCCATTAACATGAACAAGATCCCCCAAATAATAATATCCTAGGAACCTACACCTATGTCTGAAGACAGCAGCCAAGCTCAATCCTCTCAAGCGTTATCATCTGAAAAATCGTTATCGCCTCAAGAACAATTCCGTCAGCAAGCTCTTGATTACCATGAGTTCCCAATTCCAGGCAAAATTGCCGTAGAACTGACGAAGCCTGCAAACTCTGCAGAAGACCTAGCACTTGCATACAGCCCAGGCGTGGCTGAGCCTGTTCGCGAGATCGCACAGAACGTTGATAACGTTTATAAGTACACAGGTAAAGGCAACATGGTTGCAGTTATCTCTAACGGTACAGCGATTCTTGGCCTAGGTAACCTTGGCCCTATTGCTTCTAAACCTGTTATGGAAGGCAAAGCGCTCCTGTTTAAGCGTTTTGCTGGTTTAGATTCTATCGATATTGAAGTAAAACACCGCACAATCGATGAGTTCGTTGATACAGTTGCGAATATCGCAGATACATTCGGCGGTATTAACCTGGAAGACATCAAAGCACCAGACTGTTTTGAGATTGAACGTCGCCTGATTGAACGTTGTGATGTTCCGGTATTCCACGATGACCAACATGGTACAGCGATTGTAACGGCAGCGGGTATGCTGAATGCGATCGAGCTTCAAGGTAAGAAACTTGAAGAGTGTAAGATCGTTTGTTTAGGTGCTGGCGCAGCAGCGGTTGCTTGTATGGAGCTACTGATTAAGTGTGGCGCTCAGCGTGAAAAAATCTACATGCTTGACCGTAAAGGTGTGATCCACACTCGTCGTGATGACCTCAACGAATACAAAGAGCTGTTCGCAAATAACACTGATAAGCGTACGCTTGAAGATGTTATCGAAGGCGCTGACCTGTTCTTGGGTGTATCGGGGCCGAATCTACTGCCTGCTGAAGCACTAACGCTGATGGCTGATAAGCCTGTTGTGTTTGCATGTTCAAACCCAGATCCAGAGATCAAGCCTGAGCTTGCACACGAAGTTCGTTCTGACCTAATCATGGGTACAGGCCGCAGTGATTACCCTAACCAAGTAAACAACGTACTTTGTTTCCCATTCATTTTCCGTGGTGCACTAGACGTGCGTGCGAGCGAAATTAATGACGAAATGAAGCTAGCGGCGGTTAAAGCGATTCGTGAACTGGCGAAAGAAGAAGTTCCAGCTGAAGTACTAGCAGCTGCGGGCGAGACTGCACTGGAGTTCGGTAAGGGTTACATCATTCCTAAGCCAATGGACCCACGTCTACTTCCTCGCGTAGCACGAGCAGTTGCGGAAGCGGCTGTTGAATCTGGCGTAGCTCGTATCGAGATGCCTGCTAACTATATGGCTTAATAGCTGTTGCTCTATTGAGCCAAAAAGAATAATAAAAAACCGACTCATCTGGAGTCGGTTTTTTTATGTCTATCATTCACAGCGCAATCATAAAAAGCTATGCGCGATGTGATAAATAAGGTTCAGCTAGAGCGAATCAATAATGAAGGCAGTGACTGAGTTGTTTTTATTCTTCGTCAAACGCTTCGAACTCGATACCCATCTCTGTCATCAGCTTTTTCACTTCAGCAGGAATATCGTCTGGGCGGTCTTTACGAAGGTCTTCATCCGTTGGTAGTGGTTGGCCTGTGTACGCATGTAGAAAGGCTTCGCACAGTAGCTCACTGTTTGTTGCATGGCGTAGGTTATTAATCTGGCGGCGAGTACGCTCGTCAGTAAGAACCTTTAACACTTTTAGAGGGATAGAAACTGTAATTTTCTTTACTTGTTCGCTTTTCTTTCCATGCTCAGCATATGGGCTTATGTATTCACCATTCCAGTCGGCCATTGCGTACCTTCATCACTTTAGTTGTTAGAATAAATTAATAGTGGTGATTTTAGCGGGATTTACTGCCATAAGCAAAGACATATAGACGTCTAGAAGTGTTGACGTCTCACGTTTATGACAGTAAAGTGAATAACATATATCTAACACAGCCGCAAAATGCCGACAAGCCGCTGTGATTCTCAGACGCAAAACTTGTAAGGAAGCACCTATGAGCAGCCGGAAGCCAGCAACAATCGCAGTACGTACTGGTATCGAGTCAGACACGCAACACCATGCCGTTGTCCCACCCATTTATCTTTCGACTAACTATGGGTTTCCCGCTTTTGGTGAAGTGCCAAAGTACGATTACACCCGTTCTGGTAACCCAAACCGCGGTTTATTAGAGACGGCACTGTTTGAGCTTGAATCAGGCAAAGGCGCGGTTGTGACTAACTGTGGTACTTCGGCGCTTAACTTATGGGTTTCGGCTTTCTTAGGCGGCGATGATCTTATTATTGCACCGCACGATTGCTACGGCGGTACTTACCGTCTGTTTAACACTCGCTCGCTAAAAGGTGACTTCAAAGTTCTGTTCGTTGATCAATCGGATCAAGCAGCGCTGGATGCGGCGATCGCGCTTAAGCCAAAGTTGATCTTAATTGAAACCCCATCGAATCCACTGGTTCGCGTGGTTGATATTGCAGAAACTTGCCGTAAAGCGAAAGAGGTTGGTGCTCTGGTTGCTGTCGACAACACGTTTTTGACACCTGTGTTCCAAAAGCCTTTAGAGCTGGGTGCTGATTTTGTTATCCACTCAACCACTAAGTACATCAATGGACACTCAGATGTTATTGGTGGCGTTGTGGTCACTAAGACAGAAGAACACGCTGAAGAGTTAGCATGGTGGGGCAACTGTATTGGTGCGACCGGCACACCATTTGATAGCTACATGACTTTACGTGGTATTCGTACGCTAGGTGCGCGTATGCGAGTTCACGAAGAAAGCTCACGTGAAATTCTAGCGTCTCTGCAGCAACAAGATCTTGTTGGCACTATTTACCACCCAAGCCTTCCTGAACATCCGGGTCATGATATCGCGAAGAAACAGCAATCGGGCTTTGGTTCCATGCTCAGTTTTGAGTTTGCGGGCTCATTCGAGGCGCTTAAATACTTTGTTGATAAGTTAGAGCTGTTTTCTTTGGCAGAATCATTGGGCGGTGTTGAAAGCCTGATTTGTCACCCTGCGTCGATGACTCACCGCGCG
The DNA here is from genome assembly GCF_041467655.1 of Vibrio sp. 10N.247.311.49. Taxonomy (NCBI): domain Bacteria; kingdom Pseudomonadati; phylum Pseudomonadota; class Gammaproteobacteria; order Vibrionales; family Vibrionaceae; genus Vibrio; species Vibrio sp. 10N.247.311.49. The sequence continues at coordinate 61,211 of NZ_JBFSVA010000015.1, read as the reverse complement.
ATGGGTGAAGAAGCCTTAGCAGAAGCGGGTGTTTCTCAGCAACTACTGCGTCTATCTGTTGGCCTTGAAGATGCAGAAGACCTAATCGATGACCTCAAGCAAGCGTTTGAAAGAACACAGCGCTTTATCGCTGAAGGGGAGGGTTAATAATGGCAACCTTTCGCCAGCTACATAAATTTGGTGGCAGCAGTTTAGCGAATCCTGAATGTTACCAACGCGTGGTCAACATTCTTAGAGAATACTCATCAGCATCTGATTTGGTGGTGGTATCGGCAGCAGGCAAAACAACCAACCGTTTGATTGAATTTGTTGAAGCGCTCGACAAAGATGGTCGTATTGCCCATGAATGCCTACAAGCACTTCGTCAGTTCCAACTCGATCTGATTGAAGCACTGCTTGAGGGTGAATCAGCCGCACAACTTACTTCAACCATTCAACAAGAATTTACCGCTTTGGGTGAGCTAACGGCTCCCTTGAGCGAAGCACAAAAAGCAAAAGTGCTTGGACACGGTGAGGTTTGGTCTTCACGTCTACTCGCGGCTTTGTTGTGCCAGCATGATTTACAAGCCGTTGCTCAAGATGCGCGTGCTTTTTTACGTGCAGAAGTGGGCGCTCAGCCTGAAGTCGACCGCGCACGTTCTTACCCTCTGATCAAAGAAGCCTTGGCGCAGCATGCACATTGCCGCGTGGTGATTACGGGCTTTATGGCTCAGAACTGCCAGGGTGAAACGGTATTGCTTGGCCGTAACGGTTCGGATTACTCAGCAACCGTGATTGGTGCTTTGGCTGAAGTTGAACGCGTGACGATTTGGAGTGATGTGGCAGGCGTTTACAGCGCTGACCCTCGTCTGGTTTCAGATGCGTGTCTATTGCCTCTACTTCGCCTTGATGAAGCCAGCGAATTGGCTCGTCTTGCCGCTCCAGTGCTTCACAGCCGAACGCTACAGCCTGTGGCTCAAAGTGCTATGGATCTCAGCTTACGCTGCAGCTATCAGCCGGAGGCGGGCTCTACACAGATCGAGCGTGTACTGGCATCGGGTCGTGGCGCAAAAATCATTACCTCTTTGGATGAAGTGCTTATCGTGCAACTGACCTTTGGTCACGGCCATGATTTCGACCGTCTAGAGAGTGAAGTGCTTGAAGGGCTTAAGCGTGCTCAACTTGAGCCGCTTGCTTATGAGCTTGAACCGGATCAACACTGTTTGCGTCTTGCCTACACAGAAGAGATCGCTGGTGGTGCATTAGAATATCTCCAAGACCATGCGATTGAAGCTGAGATTAAGCTAAAAGAAGGTTTCTCTCTGATTGCTGCAGTGGGTGCGGGTGTGACTAAGAACCCTAACCATTGCTACGGTTTCTACCAGCAGCTTAAGAGCTCGCCGGTTGAGTTCATCTCAGAAGCGAACTCAGGCTTAAGCTTGGTGGCTGTGATTCGTAAGAGTGAAACATCAAGTCTAGTGAAAGGCATTCATTCTCAACTGTTCCAAGCGCAGAAGCGTGTTGCGATTGCCTTGTGTGGTAAGGGCAATATTGGTTCAAGCTGGTTAAGCCTGTTTGCTGAGCAAAAAGCGGAACTTGAAAAGCGCCGTGGAATGAACTTTGAATTGGTTGCCGTGGTTGATAGCCAAACCTATTGGTTCGACGATCAAGGCATTGATGCGACTTCGGTAGGTAAGCGCTTTGACGACGAAGCTATTGCTAACAATGGTAACGACTGGTTAGAGCGTTTGGGCTCTATTCAAGGTTATGACGAAGCAGTGGTTCTGGATGTGACTGCGAGCCCAGTGCTTGCAGCAAAGTATCTGCAAATCGCACAACAAGGTATTCACCTAATCTCGGCGAACAAGGTGGCAGGTTCTGCATCGAGCGAGTATTACCATCAAGTACAAGATGCTTTCGCTAAGATTAGCCGTCATTGGTTGTACAACGCGACAGTGGGTGCTGGATTGCCGATTAACCACACGGTACGTGACCTACGTGAAAGTGGCGATGACATCATTGCGTTGTCTGGCATTTTCTCGGGCACGTTGTCTTGGTTGTTCCAACAGTTTGATGGCACCGTGCCGTTCAGCGAGTTGGTTGACTTAGCATGGCAACAAGGCCTTACGGAACCTGACCCTCGTGCTGACCTAGATGGCTCAGACGTGATGCGTAAGCTGGTGATTCTGGCGCGTGAATCTGGTTTGGATATCGAACCTGAAAACGTAAAAGTGGAATCGCTCGTACCTGCAGAGCTGCAAGATCTATCTGTGGATGACTTCTTCGACAAAGCTTCTGTACTGAGCGAAGAGCTGGCTGAGCGTTTAGAGAAAGCGCACTCTCAACAGAAAGTTCTGCGTTACGTAGCGCGTTTGGAGAAGAACGGTAAGGCAACCGTAGGTGTTGAAGCCCTATCTAAAGAACACGCTCTAGCGAACTTGCTGCCTTGCGATAACATCTTTGCGATTGAGAGCAAATGGTACAAAGATAATCCGTTGGTTATTCGTGGCCCAGGTGCCGGTCGTGAAGTAACGGCAGGTGCAATTCAATCTGATCTAAACAGAATGTCTAGTCTGTTCTGATACTCATATCGGTTGGTTTGAAACTCAGATCAATTGTTTTAGTACGTAAATGGCATACTATTCACTAAGATAAATAAGGCTGAAAGCACGATGTGTTTTTCAGCCTTTTTTCTACATTATTTCTGCTTTGCGACCCATCTAACGACTTGAGTTTTACTCACGATCTACTTGAGAAAAATTCATAATGGATCTGTTGACATTAAATCGTATTCAATACATTCTACAGACATATAGACGTCTAAACGTCGTTTAAGGATTTGAGTTTTTAGTGGTTGCTTTTGCCACAGGGAGAGTAAGATGGGATACACACACGCAGGCCATATCGACGCTTTAAATCAGAATATCGCTGAGCTTTCTGACAACATCAATGTGTCATTTGAGTTTTTTCCACCAAGCAGTGAGAAGATGGAAGAGACCTTGTGGAATTCTGTTCACCGTCTTAAAACACTCCAACCAAAATTTGTATCAGTAACCTACGGTGCAAACTCGGGTGAGCGTGATCGTACCCACTCAATTATTAAAGAAATTAAGAACCAAACAGGCCTAATTGCTGCACCACACTTAACGTGTATTGATGCTAGCCGTGAAGAGCTGATTCAAATTGCTGATGATTACTGGGCAAATGGCATTGAGAGCATTGTTGCGTTGCGTGGTGATATCCCAGCAGGCGGTGGCGCTCCAGATATGTATGCATCTGACTTGGTTGAGCTGCTTAAATCTCGCCACGACTTTGATATCTCTGTTGCAGCTTTCCCTGAGGTTCACCCTGAAGCAAAAAGTGCTCAATCAGACCTTATTAACTTGAAGCGTAAAGTGGATGCTGGCGCTAACCGTGCCATCACGCAATTCTTTTTTGATGTAGAAAGTTACTTACGTTTCCGTGATCGCTGTGTGGCGGCAGGTATCGATGTTGAAATCGTACCGGGCATCTTACCTGTTTCTAACTTCAAGCAGGCGTCTCGCTTTGCTGCGATGAATAACGTGAAAGTTCCGGGCTGGATGGCCAAGCAATTTGAAGGTTTGGATGATGATCCAACGACTCGCCAGTTAGTGGGTGCTAGTCAAGCGATCGATATGGTTCGTACGTTGAGCCGTGAAGGTGTGAAAGACTTCCACTTCTACACGCTAAACCGTGCAGAAATGACTTATGCACTTTGCCATACTTTGGGTGTTCGTCCATAAGTCGCTGCCTTGTAGTTAAGCTCAGGCTCGGATAAAAAGCCATCGGCTGTACCTCTCAAATCTTATAGATACAAAAAAGGCTTGGACTCTAAGAGTTCAAGCCTTTTGCTTTTCAGCTTCTAGCTTAACTTAAGCAAGAGCGCCAAGTTCAAGCAGTACTTCTTCAGCCCATACAATCCATGCTTCACGGATAAGTAGGTTACGACGAAGCGTTAGGCGTTCAAGGCGTGCTTGCTTGTCTAGCGTCGATGGCGTTGCGTAGTAAGCTGCTTCGATTTCTTTGTAGTGAGAAACCAGTTTGCGAGACTCTTCTACTAGCTCAGCAAGTTGTACGCGGTAAGCGTCAGAAGGTTGCACAGCACAAGCCATTAGCTTAGCTGAGAACTCGTCACGAACAGTTGGGTGTGCAGTTGGTTGTTCAAACCATTCACCTAGCGCGCCACGGCCTGCATCAGTGATAGAGTAAACTTTACGATCAGGTTTGCCTTCTTGAGGCTCAAGCACGCAAGTTACCTGGTCGTTCTGAGCCATTTTATTTAGCTCGCGGTAAACTTGTTGGTGGCTAGCTTTCCAGAAGTAACCAATGCTTGCGGAGAATTCTTTTGTGATATCGTAACCAGTAGCATCGCGTGTACTTAAAACGGTTAGAATTACGTGTGGTAATGACATGTCTGAAATCCAAATGGTAAACAGTAAACAAATACTTAAACAACAAGTGTGCTTCTAATGGCACGTTATATTGGTTATGTCTAAGTAGCACCAACTCATCGGTTGGTTATGTCACCTTACAAAGCCGTTTATCACCTAGGTTGACCAGTTTATTGGTCAAGTTGCTGCAGATTATTTTTTTGGAGTGTTTCCGCAGCGGAGCAGTAGTATATCTAAATAATAAGCATAAAGTAGAATACATGGACAAAATAACCCAAAAAACTGACAAAATACTCATTAATTGTTTTATGACAAAATAAAAAGGTCGCACATGGCGACCTTTTGTTCTTTTTTTAGAGGTAAATGCTACTTAGATTATAGTAGGGTTCGCTAATTAACCTGTATTTCGCATACCAGCAGCAATACCTGCAATCGTCACCATTAGTGCTTCTTCTAGCTCTGCTGGTGGTGTCTCACACTTACGAGTTCGGTAAAGCAGCTCTGCTTGAAGCATGTTTAGTGGCTCAACATAGATGTTACGTAGACGAATCGATTCAAGCCCCCAAGGGTCGCTTTGCATCAAGTTCTCGTTATTTTCTACATTCAGCACTGCTTTGATGTCTTTTTGCAGCTGTTCACGCAGTAATTCACCTAGAGGTAACAGTTCTTCGTCAACAAGACGTTGATCGTAGTACTTGGCAATTTCCATGTTGCACTTAGAGTACACCATTTCTAGCATGCCAAGGCGAGTCGAGAAGAATGGCCATTCACGACACATCTCTTCAAGTAGCGCTTGATGGCCTTGGTCTACTGAGTATTGAATCGCTTCACCAGCGCCTAACCATGCAGGAAGAACTAAACGGTTTTGGCTCCAAGAGAAGATCCACGGAATTGCACGTAGGCTTTCTACGCCTCCGTTCGGGTTGCGTTTTGCAGGGCGAGAACCAAGAGGTAGTTTACCTAGCTCCAGTTCAGGCGTCGCTTGACGGAAGTAAGGTACGAATTTCTCTTCACCACGAACCACGTTGCGGTAAGCCTCGCAAGAGACTTGAGACAGAACTTCCATTAGGTCGCGCCACTCTTGTTTTGGCTCAGGTGGCGGCAGAAGGTTCGCTTCTAGAATCGCACTTGCGTATAAGTTGAAACTGTTTACGGCAACATCTGGTAGGCCAAGCTTAAAGCGGATCATTTCGCCTTGTTCTGTTACACGTAAGCCGCCTTTTAAGCTCTTAGGTGGCTGAGAAAGTAGGGCTGCGTGCGCTGGAGCACCACCACGACCAACCGTACCACCACGACCGTGGAATAGAGTCAGCTCAATGCCTTCTTCTTCACAAACCTTAACTAGCTTGTCCATTGCGTCATACTGAGCCCAACCTGCAGACATTACGCCAGCATCTTTTGCTGAGTCAGAGTATCCGATCATTACCATTTGGTGGTTTTGGATAAAGCCACGGTACAAGTCGATGCTCATTAGCTGTTTCATTACGGCTTCTGAGTTGTTCAAATCGTCTAGCGTTTCGAACAATGGACAAACGTCCATGCGGTACGGGCAACCACATTCTTGCAGAAGCAAATGAACAGCCAATACATCAGAGGCTGTACGAGCCATTGAGATTACGTAAGCGCCGAAGGCTTCACGAGGTTGAGCTGCAATTACCTTACAGGTGTCTAAAACCTCTTTAACCTGTTCAGATGGCTCCCAATCGCGTGGTAGCAGTGGGCGTTTAGAGCTTAATTCATTGGTTAAGAAAGCAATCTTGTCTTGCTCGTTCCATTGGTCGTAGTCGCCAATGCCTAGGTAGCGAGTCAGTTCAGACAGTACATCTGAGTGACGAGTACTTTCTTGACGAACATCGAGACGAACTAGGTGTACACCGAACGCTTTTAGGCGGCGCAGAGTATCAAGCAGAGAACCGTCTGCGATTACGCCCATGCCACATTCGTGCAGCGATTGGTAACATGCGTAAAGCGGTGTCCAAAGTTGCTCGATGTTCTGTAGTGTTTCTTTCTTCGGAACCTCTGTGTCATGCAATTTTGCATCCAGCACTTCTAGCGTGTTGTTCAGTAGAGTGCGTAGGTTCTTCAGGATTGCACGGTAAGCTTCGTGTTCATCACCTGCTAGCTCACGAACGGCATCATTACACTTAGTCATCGACAGTTCGGTAATCAGCTCGTTTACGTCGCCTAAGTAAAGATCGGCAGCTTTCCAACGAGATAGGCGCAGAACTTCCTTAGTGATGGTGTGCGTTACGAATGGGTTGCCATCGCGGTCACCGCCCATCCAAGATGAGAAGTGTACTGGGCGTGCATCGATCGGCAGGCCTTCACCAAGATAACCTTTTAGTCGGCCATCCATTTCACGTAGGAAGTCAGGAACGGCTTCCCATAGAGAGTTTTCTACAACCGCAAAGCCCCACTTAGCTTCATCAAGTGGCGTTGGGCGTTGTTGACGAATCACATCTGAGTGCCAACCTTGAGCGATCAGTTGCTCTAGGCGGCGTTCGGTTTTCACGCGCTCTTTGTGTGATAGGTCGCTTAATTCTAATTTAGACAGACACTCGTTGATCTTAACTAGCTTGTTGATCATGGTGCGACGAGTGATTTCTGTTGGGTGTGCAGTCAGAACGAGTTCAATGTTCAGGTCGCGAACGGCTTGAGCCGCGTCTAGCTTGCTGATGTCATTCTGGTTTAATTTGGAAAATAGAGATTGCAGCACGTCTGGTTCACAAACATGCTCCTCACAGTGGCGAGAGATGGTGTGGTACTGCTCTGCCATGTTGGTGAGGTTGAGAAATTGGTTAAATGCACGAGCAACAGGAGTGAGTTGTTCGTTCGGCAGGTTTTTGATTTCTTCAACTAGGCTGTCACGGTCAGCTTTGTTGCCTGCGCGGGCGGATTTGGAAAGTTTACGGATAGTCTCCACTTTCTCTAAGATAACGTCACCATGTGCATCTTGGATTGTGTTACCTAGCAAGCGTCCCAGCATGCTTACGTTACTCTTGAGAGCGGCGTATTTCTCGTTCATTGTCATCCTGCCTCGTAAAAAAATTACATCCATTGTTCCTTGTTAAGTACACAATCTAGCGAAAAGTGCTGTATCTAGTCAAATAAAGCATTCTAAGTTTGCAATTATTAGTTTTCGAAATGCGGGAGAAGTAAATTTTCCAAGACTTCGGAATAAAGTGAAATTTAATTACAAGATCAGGCTTTGGCTGGGATAACAGAATAAAAGCCACCTTTTCGGGTAGCTTTTATACGAAAATATTGGAAGAAAAGTAATAACTAGAAACAATATTTGCGGATCGACTTACTCAGAACATCAATCGTTGGATCGATAAAATCGAAGCTTAGGAACTCATCTGGTTGGTGAGCTTGGTCGATTGAGCCCGGCCCCAGCACTAAGGTTGGGCAAAGTTCTTGAAGGAAAGGTGCCTCAGTGCAGTAGTTGACGGTTTGCGATTCAATCTCACAAACGGATTCCATGCCACCAATAAATGGATGGTCGTGTTGGCACTCATAACCTGGGATAGGTTCGTGCAGTGGCGTAATCTCGATTCTGCCCGGCCATTTTGCTTCCACTTCTTTAAGTGCGCTGCGCAGCATGTTATCCAAGCCATCTAGGCTGATACCTGGCAAAGGACGCACATCATAGTGCAGCTCACAGCAACCACAGATACGGTTGGCACTGTCGCCACCATGGATATGGCCAAGGTTTAGAGTGGGGCTTGGAATTGCGAAACCCGGGTGGTGATACTCTTTGACTAGCTTGTCACGCAGTTGCATTAAAGCGAACAACACTTCATGCATGATCTCGATGGCGTTGACACCTAATGCAGGATCAGAAGAGTGACCTGATTTACCCGTTACTCGCACAGCGTTAGCAACATGGCCTTTATGGCCACGAATCGGCACAAGGCTGGTTGGCTCACCAATAATGCAGTAATCCGGTTTAAACGGTGCATTTTCAGTGAAATGACGCGCACCCAGCATGGTGGTCTCTTCGTCACAGGTTGCCAATACATATAGCGGCTTGGTCTGTTTGCTCCAATCCATCTTCTTTGCCGCTTCATAAACGAAAGCGAAAAAGCCTTTCATATCGGCTGTGCCTAATCCATAGAAGCGATTGTTGTGTTCTGTTAGTGCGTGAGGGTCAAAGTTCCAACGTCCTTCATCAAATGGCACTGTGTCGCTGTGTCCTGCGAGTAGCAAGCCACCTTCGCCCGATCCCATCTTAGCGACCATATTATGCTTGCCGGGTTCGACTTCCACGACTTCAACGCTAAAGCCTACGTCTTTAAACCATTGAGCCATTTTTTCGATCACTTTCTCGTTGCCATGATCCCAGCTTGGATCGGTCGAGCTAATAGAGTCTGTGGAAATTAGGCCTTTGTAGACCTCAAGAAAACTCGGTAATTGCATAATAACTTCACTTCTACTATTGACAGGAAAACCATAAGTCGGTAAAACACATATTAAATCATATTTAATGCATAAGAAATCAAATAAAGCTAAAAATTAAGTATGAATAGTCAAATTTGAAATGTAACTTACCTCAAAAATGGATGTGTTGAGATGTTGAAAACCACGATCATTGGCGCAAGCGGCTACACAGGAGCAGAACTGGCTCTAATGATAAACAGACACCCTGAGCTCACGCTATCAGGTTTATATGTCTCAGCCAATAGTGTAGACGCAGGTAAACCTATTGCGGCACTGCACGGTAAGTTAGCTGGCTTGATTGATATGCCAGTACAACCTTTAACAAATCCGGAAGAAGTAGCTAAACAATCTGATGTGATTTTCTTAGCAACGGCACACGAGGTTAGTCACGACCTAGCGCCAATTTTTCTAGAGAACGATTGCCAAGTCTTCGACCTATCGGGTGCATTCAGAGTTAAAGGCGAAAACTTCTATCAAGAGTTTTACGGTTTTGAACATCAACACGAACAATGGCTAGACAAAGCGGCTTACGGTTTAGCTGAGTGGAACGAACAAGAAATTAAAGAAGCTCAGCTTGTCGCTGTCGCGGGTTGTTACCCAACCGCATCACAACTGGCGATTAAGCCTTTGGTTGAAGCCAAGTTACTGGATGAAAACCAATGGCCAGTGATTAACGCAACCAGCGGTGTGACTGGTGCAGGCCGCAAGGCGACGATGGTCAACAGCTTCTGCGAAGTGAGCTTGCAAGCTTATGGTGTATTCAATCACCGTCATCAACCTGAAATGGCTGCACATTTAGGATGTGATGTGATTTTTACCCCGCACCTCGGCAACTTTAAGCGTGGCATTTTGGCAACCATTACCATGAAATTGGCTGAAGGCGTGACAGAACAACAGATACAAGATGCCTTCGAGCAAGCTTACCAAGGTAAACCTGCGGTGAGATTACTCGAAGAGACATTGCCAAGAATTCAAGATGTAGAGCAGACGCCTTTCTGCGACTTAGGTTGGAAGGTTCAAGGTCATCACATCATCGTTGTTTCAGCGATTGATAACTTATTAAAGGGTGCATCTAGCCAAGCGATGCAGTGTTTGAATTTACGTTATGGTTTTGCGCCATTAACTGCGTTAGTGTAAGGAAATCTAGATATGAGCCTTAATAATCAACCATTAATCATAAAGTTAGGTGGCGCTGCGCTATCTTGTGGTGAAACACTTAGCAAGTTATTTGGTGCTATCTCTGCTTACCAACAACAGGCACAACGACCAATCGTGATTGTTCACGGCGGCGGTTACCTTGTTGATGATTTGATGAATAAGTTGAACCTCGAAACCGTTAAGAAAGAAGGGCTACGTGTTACTCCTTATGATCAGATCCCAGTGATCGCTGGTGCATTAGCGGGCACGGCGAATAAATTACTTCAAGGTCAGGCGATTAAAGACGGTATCAATGCCGTTGGTTTAAGCCTAGCAGACGGTGGTTTATGCAAAGTGAGCGAACTGAACCCTGAACTGGGGGCGGTAGGAAAAGCGGAGCCGGGCGACTCAACCGTTCTGCAAGCGATTCTTAATGCGGGCGCACTGCCTATCATTAGCTCGATTGGTCTGACTGAGCAAGGCCAACTGATGAACGTCAATGCCGACCAAGCTGCGGTTGCCGTTGCAGGCGCACTTGATGCTGAACTGGTACTGCTTTCTGATGTAAGTGGTGTGTTGGATGGCAAAGGTCACCTCATTCCAAGCCTTAATCAACAACAAGCTGATGACCTTATTACAGGCAAAGTGATTACCGACGGCATGATCGTTAAGGTTCAAGCCGCACTAGAAGCCGCTAACGACCTTGGACGACCAATCGAAGTTGCCACTTGGCGATACCCAGAAAAGCTAACACAACTGTTTTCAGGTAAAAGCATAGGAACACAGTTTTTACCTCAGTAGGTTTCACAACGAGTCACTACTTAAAGAATTTAGACAAATTAAATAAACATATAATTATGAAGTCATTTCCAACGCTGACCGCCATGTGCAGTATGGAAACTAGGAGAAAGAAAATGAGCAAAGTTAACGTAAAGAAAGTTGTAGTAGCCTACTCTGGCGGTCTAGACACATCAGTAATCATTCCATGGTTGAAAGAGAACTATGACTGTGAAGTGGTTGCGTTTGTTGCGGATGTTGGTCAAGGCGATGAAGAGTTGATTGGTATCGAAGAGAAAGCAAAAGCTTCTGGTGCATCTGAGTGTTACATCGCAGACCTTAAAGAAGAGATGGTTGCTGACTACATCTACCCAACGCTGAAAACGGGCGCTTACTACGAAGGTAAATACCTACTAGGTACGTCGATGGCGCGTCCAATCATCGCGAAAGCACAGGTTGAAGTCGCACGTAAAGTAGGTGCAGACGCACTGTGTCACGGCTGTACTGGTAAAGGTAATGACCAAGTTCGTTTTGAAGGCGCATTTGCTGCACTAGCACCTGATCTACACGTAATTGCACCATGGCGTGAATGGGATCTAGTGAGTCGTGAAGAGTGTCTAGATTACCTGGCTGAGCGTAACATCCCTTGTACGGCTTCTCTTACTAAGATTTACTCGCGTGATGCAAACGCATGGCACATCTCAACAGAAGGCGGCGTTCTAGAAAACACATGGAATGCACCTAACGAAGATTGCTGGGCTTGGACTGTAGACCCTGAGCAAGCGCCAAACGAATCTGAAACAGTGACGCTTAAAGTTGAAAAAGGCGAAGTGGTTGCGGTTGATGGCGAAACAATGACGCCATACAACGCACTGGTTTACCTAAACGAGAAAGGTGCTAAGCACGGTGTTGGTCGTATCGATATCGTAGAGAACCGTCTTGTTGGCATGAAGTCTCGTGGTTGTTACGAAACTCCGGGTGGCACAATCATGATGGAAGCACTGCGTGCAGTAGAGCAACTGGTTCTTGATAAAGCGGCATTCGAATTCCGTGAAGAGCTCGGTGTTAAGGCTTCTCACCTTGTATACGATGGTCGTTGGTTCACTCCACTATGTAAGTCAATCCTTGCCGCGACAGAAGAGCTAGCACAAGACGTGAATGGTGAAGTGGTTATCAAGCTTTACAAAGGCCATGCAACGGTGACTCAGAAGCGTTCTGACAACAGCCTGTACTCAGAAGAGTTTGCAACCTTTGGTGAAGATGAAGTTTACGACCAAAGCCATGCTGAAGGCTTCATCCGCCTTTACTCGCTATCAAGCCGTATCCGTGCTTTGAATAGCCAAAAGTAATCCTAACAATGAGTTAGTGAGCTAGCCTTTGATGAAAGATTGAAGGTTAGTAAACAGACATTATTATGCAAAGCCCATTCACTATTGATTAGTGAGTGGGCTTTTTACTTTCTATTTGCCTAATAAATCAGCTTCGGTTTTTCCTATCGGATGGCATATAATTCGCGCTCCACGCTAAAAATAATCAATGGATTGAACTGTTGGTGAATAAATATGTGAAAATAATGAATTAATACTTTATTTTCATTTTGAATTGCCGTAAGTTTAAACCATCAGAAAAATACTGAATCTTAATCAGAATTATCATTTGCAAAAACAGTGAGCACTGTGCAATTAGGAGATACACAATGGCATTATGGGGCGGTAGATTTACCCAAGCAGCAGACACCCGGTTCAAAGATTTTAACGATTCTCTTCGTTTTGATTACCGATTGGCTGAGCAAGACATTGTGGGCTCAATTGCCTGGTCTAAAGCTCTACTGTCGGTCAACGTATTAACAGAAGAAGAGCAACAGAAGCTTGAGTTAGCGCTGAATGAGCTAAAACTTGAGGTGATGGAAGATCCTGAACAGATTCTACGTTCTGATGCAGAAGATATTCACAGCTGGGTTGAGCAGCAACTTATCGGCAAAGTCGGTGACTTGGGCAAAAAACTTCACACTGGCCGTTCTCGTAACGACCAAGTGGCGACAGACCTGAAACTATGGTGTCGTCAGCAAGGTAACCAACTGCTACTGGCATTGGATCGCCTACAAAGCCAAATGGTGAACGTTGCTTCTCAGCATCAAGAAACCGTGCTTCCTGGCTACACTCACTTACAACGTGCTCAGCCGGTAACTTTTGCTCACTGGTGCTTGGCTTACGTTGAAATGCTTGAGCGTGATTATTCACGTTTGAATGATGCGATTAAGCGTCTAGACACATGTCCGCTGGGTTCTGGTGCCCTTGCTGGAACAGCTTACCCGATGGACCGTGAAGAGTTAGCTCACAACTTAGGTTTCCGTCGTGCAACGCGCAACTCTCTAGATTCAGTTTCTGACCGCGACCATGTGATGGAGCTAATGTCGATTGCTTCTATCTCTATGCTTCACCTTTCGCGTCTTGCAGAAGATATGATTTTCTACAACTCAGGTGAATCAAACTTCATCGAGTTAGCGGATACCGTGACGTCAGGTTCATCTCTGATGCCACAAAAGAAAAACCCAGATGCGCTAGAGCTTATCCGTGGCAAAACTGGCCGTGTTTACGGTTCATTAGCGGCAATGATGATGACAGTAAAAGCTCTGCCTTTGGCGTACAACAAAGACATGCAAGAAGATAAAGAAGGTCTGTTCGACGCTTTAGATACTTGGAATGATTGTATGGAAATGGCAGCACTCTGTTTTGACGGCATTAAAGTGAACGGCGAACGTACACTTGAAGCCGCGAAACAAGGCTACGCGAACTCAACTGAATTGGCTGATTACCTAGTAGCGAAAGGGATTCCTTTCCGTGAAGCTCACCATATTGTTGGTGTGACGGTAGTGGCGGCGATTGCTAAAGGCTGTGCATTAGAAGAATTAACCATCGCAGAGATGAAAGAGTTCTCTGAGGTGATTGAGGAAGATGTGTATGACATCCTGACCATTGAATCGTGTCTTGAAAAACGTAGCGCGCTAGGCGGTGTATCTCCACAGCAAGTGGCTTACGCGGTTGACCAAGCTGAGAAACGTTTATCACAGCGTGATACGTCCATCGTCAAGGTTCGTCCTGCTCGTCTGACCGATATTGAAGCGTTGGAAGGTATGGTCGCTTACTGGGCGAACATGGGTGAAAACCTACCTCGTTCTCGTAATGAACTGGTGCGTGATATTGGCTCGTTTGCGGTCGCAGAGCATCATGGTGAGGTGACAGGTTGTGCATCACTCTATGTGTATGACTCTGGCCTAGCGGAAATCCGTTCACTGGGTGTCGAAGCTGGCTGGCAAGGTCAAGGGCAGGGTACCGCAATTGTGCAGCACTTGGTTGAGAAAGCGCGACAAATGGCCATCAAGAAGGTGTTTGTGCTGACTCGTACTCCAGAGTTCTTTATGAAGCATGATTTCTTACCAACATCGAAATCTCTGCTGCCTGAGAAGGTACTGAAAGATTGTGACCAGTGTCCTCGTCAACATGCGTGTGATGAAGTGGCATTGGAAGTGAACTTGGTAGAGCAGATAATTGCTAAGGTTAATGTTGCATAAGGCATTGATTTTATAGCTCCTAAAAAAAAGATCAAAAATCTGATCTTTTTTGGGAACAAACTAAGAAAAGCCCGGTCTATTAAAGTACCACTGCTTTTTCTTAGAATTTTCTAAGAAAGCCCTAGAATCGATTGGTTCTGGGGCTTTTTTCTATCTGCTGTTCGGGAAATGACAATAGCTCGAAAATTATGATGAATTATCGGATTGTTTAGCCCTGTCTCTAATCACTACTCTTTATCCAATAAAGACTTCCAGCTAACGTTTTTTGCCCTTTAACGGTAGCACCACAAACTTCATGACCCAATGCAACGACAGCAAGCCACTGAACGCGAAAGCGGCCATCATCAACGCGATGGCATTGATGGTTTTTGGGTCTTCTCTGAAAAACAGCCACCATACTCCCCAACTCAAAATCGACAACACCATCAGCTGATTCATGCAACGCTGGCAGCGACCGAGTTTGTTACGGATTTTTTCACTTTTATTGCAATGAATGCATGTCATCTTGGGTTTGATTCGCGTTATGCTTGTTGCCCTGATAATAACACGTCACAAGATATTGGATCACGGTGACACAGAGAGAGAAAGTCGATGATTGAGCGCCAAGAAACCAAGCAACGTATGAGCCGTATTGTTAAACACAACGGTACTATCTACCTATGTGGCCAAGTTTGTGCTGATGCAACTAAAGACATCACTGAACAAACTCAAACCATGTTAGATAAAGTAGAAGCGCTACTTGAGCAAGCAGGCAGCGACAAAGAGCACATGCTGTCAGCAACGATTTACTTGAAAGACATGAAAGACTTCCAAGAAATGAATGCAGTGTGGGATGCATGGGTACCAGAAGGTCACGCTCCAGCTCGCGCATGTGTGACTGGCGACATGGCTCGCGAAGCGCTACTTGTTGAGATCTCTGTGATTGCTGCTGAGAAGTAATTGCTTAAAGCTTTTAGTGACGCAATGGCTTCAAGAGATTCCAGATACCTCGTCCCTCGGTTCTGGAATGACGAGTTTAGTTTTGGTTTAGCTGATGCGTCACTTTGGTCTGCTTCAGCTTAGATGCGTTTTTAAAACGACCATCACACTGATTGGCTTCGGCTCAGATGTGTGTTAAAAGTTACGTCATTCCCGTTAGCGACGAAGGAGCGTAATCGGGAATCTATAGTTTGCTCGTTGCCAAAAACAAAAAGGAAAGCCAATGGCTTTCCTTTTTAGTATCTAACGTTTGTTAACTGCTAATTGACTGGCGCTAGTCTGAGATTAACAACCAGGGCCACAATCTAGGCAGTGTTTCACCATCTCTGGGCCTAGGTGCAGTTTCGCATTCAGGTCACGTAGGGCAGTTCGTACACCCTCTTCGATTACTGGGTGGTAGAACGGCATGTCTAGCATCTCAGAAACCGTCATCTTGTTCTGGTGTGCCCATGCTAACAAGTGAGCCAAGTGTTCTGCGTTTGGTCCCATCATCTCAGCACCAAGGAAGCGGCCTGTACCTTGCTCGCCGTATACGTGCAGAATACCTTTGTTGCGCAGCATCACTCGAGAACGACCTTGGTTTTCGAAAGACACTTCACCCGTTGCGAAACAGCCACATGTGCCCAAGCGTGTGGTGATCTCTTTGTAGGTTTCACCAACCATCGCGATTTGCGGGTCAGAGAATACTGCCGAGATTTTAGAGCGGCGTAGGCCTGCACGAATCTCTGGGAAGCGACCTGCATTGTCACCCGCAATACGAGCTTGGTCTGCTGCTTCATGCAGTAGAGGCAGTTGGTTACTCGCATCACCAGCGATAAATATTGATGGTAGTGATGTTTGTAGCGTGTAGTGGTCTGCGATTGGCACACCACGTTCATCAAGCTCTAGAGAGGTATTCTCTAAGCCAAGCTTGTCAGTGTTAGGGCGACGACCTGTTGCTGCTAGTACGTATTCAACGACGTTAGTTTCTAATTCACCTTGTTTATTGATGAACTGGATTTCGACACGTGGCTCACCCGATTCAGTGGTAATGCGCTTCATGCTTTCGATTTTCACGTCGGCATCGAGATAGAACTCTTCATTGAAAGCTTTATCTGCATAAGCCATGATCTCTGGATCAGTTACTGGGCCAACTTGACCACCCAAACCGAACAGTTTGGTCTTCACACCTAAGCGGTGCAGTGACTGACCAAGCTCAAGACCAATAACACCAGGGCCAAATACCGCAACCGATTCTGGTAAATCATCCCAGCTGAACACGTCGTCGTTAATGATCAGGCGATCGCCAAGCTCATTCCAAACGGCAGGGTATGCAGGGCGAGAACCGGTCGCGATAACAATACGCTTAGCGGTGACAACCGTGTGGTCATCAATTTGTAGCGTGTTATCGTCTAAGAATTTTGCGTAACCAGAGATCTTGTCTTGCTCTGGGATTTCATCAACGCCTTCTAAAACAAAACCAACAAAACGGTCACGCTCAAACTTCACTCGCTCCATCACTTCACGACCGTTAATCACGATATCGCCTTGTGGGTGAACGCCAAAAGCCGGAGCTTTCTCGATTTGGTGTACGCTTTCTGCAGCTGCAATAAGCAGTTTAGATGGCATACAACCAACGCGAGCACAGGTAGTACCGTAAGGGCCGCCTTCAATCATCACGACACTGTCAGTGTGTGCTTTTGCAGCGCGGTAAGAACCTAGACCTGCCGTACCGCCCCCGATAACTGCTACATCTACATTGACTTGTTTCATAATAATTTTCTCGCAATGGCTGAATTTAGTTTGAACGAACCCCTCCAACTCTGGTGATTTTTTTGAGAGTCAGGATAACGGGTCAGTTTTGTGATTCTGTTTTATTAGGTTTAGCTTGTGACTCTGCTTTTATTGCTAACTATAGGTTAGTAAAAGACAGGCGAGTCACCAGCTATATTCTTTTTCCCAAAACTCAGATAAGAGTGTTTGGAATAGCTAACCCACAAGAGGGTGGGTTAGCTGATACTTCTAAGCCTATATCGGCGATGAAGCGATTAGCCTAGGAAAGTTTCTAGTTCTTCACTACCACCGATGTGTTTGCCACCGATGAATACTTGAGGAACGGTAGTGCGACCAGAGATTGCACGTAGGCTTACTGTTGTTGCATCTTTACCTAGAACCACTTCTTCGTAGTTCAGACCTTTGTCGATTAGGTTCTGTTTTGCTTTCATACAGAAAGGACAGCCTGGCTTAGTGAATACTGTGATTGACTCTTGCTCTTTGTGCTCAGGAGCAAGGTAGTTAAGCATAGTATCTGCATCAGAAACCTTGAACGGGTCGCCTGGTACGTCTTCTTCGATGAACATTTTTTCTACCACGCCGTTTTTAACCAGCATGCTGTAACGCCATGAACGTTTGCCGAAGCCGATGTCGTTTTTCTCAACTAGCATACCCATGCCGTCTGTGAAATCACCGTTACCATCTGGGATGAATGTGATGTTTTCCGCTTCTTGGTCTGCTTTCCAAGCGTTCATTACGAATGTGTCGTTTACTGAAACACACAGAATGTCATCAACACCGTTTTCTTTGAATACAGAGTGTAGCTCGTTGTAACGAGGTAGGTGGCTTGACGAACATGTTGGCGTAAACGCACCTGGTAGGCTGAATACGATAACTGTCTTGTCTTTGAATAGCTCTTCAGTAGTTACGTTAACCCATGCATCACCTTGGCGAGTTGGGAATGTTACTTGAGGGATTGATTGACCTTCTTTAGATGCAAACATATTGATTTCCTTAAATAGTATTTTTAATTTTGTTCTATCAGAGCTTAACGTTTTTCTTCGCTCTGTTTCGTTTCGTTGAGCCCATTATTAGATAAATCCTTTGATAGCTCTAATCGTTTGATGTTATGGTTTTGATAGGTAAATTCTATCAAGAGCATTTTTCTTTTAAATGTTTCTATTAGAACCCTTGTTCTTATTAAAACCTGAGGTAAGAGACTGATCATGAACATTCGTGACTTTGAATACTTGGTGGCGCTCGCAGAGCATAAACACTTCCGAAAAGCGGCAGAAGCGTGCTTTGTCAGTCAGCCGACACTAAGCGGTCAAATACGCAAACTCGAAGATGAAATTGGACTTCAGTTAACCGAGCGTAGTCCAAGGAAGGTGATATTTACAGAATCAGGGTTACAACTTGTTGAACAAGCCAAGCGTATTCTCAATGAAGTGAAAACTTTTAAAGATATGGCGAGTGGACACGGTGAAGCGATGACGGGGCCAATGCACATTGGTTTTATTCCAACCGTGGGTCCTTACATCTTGCCTAAGATTGTTCCTCATCTTAAAGAGAGCTTCCCAGATCTTGAGCTTTACCTGCATGAAGCTCAGACCCATCAGTTAGTGAGCCAACTTGAAGATGGCAAGCTTGATTGCTTAGTACTGGCTGCGGTTGATGAAACGGCGGTGTTCAAAGAGATCGATGTGTATGACGAGCCGTTAAGTGTTGCCGTTCCATGTGACCACGAGTGGGCTCAGCAAGACACTGTCGATATGCTGCAGCTAAATGGACAAACCGTACTTGCGCTAGGTGACGGTCACTGTTTGAGAGACCAAGCCTTGGGCTTCTGTTTTGCTGCGGGCGCCAAAGATGATGAGCGCTTTAAGGCAACCAGCTTAGAAACGCTGCGTAACATGGTCGCGGCGGGGGCGGGGATTACCTTGCTTCCTCAGCTATCGGTGCCGAAAGAGAAGCAGAAAGACGGTGTGTGTTACGTACCTGCTGTGAATCCAACACCTTCACGTCGCATTGTTGTTGCCTACCGTCCGGGCTCTCCATTGAAGGGACGTTTCGAGCAATTGGCTGAGACGATTCGAACTCAACTGGAGAAGACGGCTTAGCGCTTGAATTTAGAGCCTAGTCTGGTCAGATATAGATATAAAAAAAGGGTTGATATGAATGCATATCAACCCTTTTTGTTGGTTCATGTTACTAGGTTCTACAAACCTTAGTTAGAACAGTTCTTCTACTGCTTCACCTGATGAGGTTGAGTAGATGTCATCATTGAAACGTTCAGTGATGTACTCGGTTGGCTCTGTGCCTTTCTCGAAGTACTCGAACATTGATGAGCTATCGAACTTGTTGGTCAGTAAGCCAGTTTCACGGTCGATTCGAACACGGACGATGTTCTCCGGAATTTCTTTACGCTCAGCAGGAACACCCGCTAACGCCGTACCCATAAAATCAACCCATGCAGGTTCTGCTGTTTTCGCGCCAGCTTCTGCACCAGTAATCTGATTTTTACCAAGGTTCGAGTTCGCTTTAGTACGGCCTAGGTTTCGGTTGTGGTTATCAAAACCAACCCATACCGTAGCCACCATGCCAGGGCCGTAGCCGCTGTACCAAGTATCTTTAGAATCGTTGGTGGTACCCGTTTTTCCGCCAATGTCACGACGCTTCAACGGTTGTGCACGCCAACCAGTACCGTTCCAACCAGTGCCAGCGCTCCAATCACCGCCACCCCAGATGTTGCTGTACATCATTTCACGAACAAGGAATGCGTTCTGTTCAGAGATAACTTGAGGTGCGTATTGTACTTTGGCATCCACATCTTGCTCTGCAAACTCATCAGCCATTGGGTCTGATGTCATTTGCTGTTGGCAATCGTCTTTACAAACCACTTTTGGTGTCGCTTCAAATTCAGTCTCACCAAATGGTGTCTCAATGCGACTGATGTAGAAAGGTTCAACGTAGTAGCCGCCATTAGCGAATACTGAGTAACCTTGAGCTACTTTCATTGGCGTTAAGCTACCCGCACCCAGAGCAATGGTTTCAGAGCGCGGAACTTCATCAATATCAAAGCCAAATCGAGTTAGGTAGTTACGAGTATCATCTAGACCTACTTCGCGCAGTACACGTACCGCCATTACGTTTTTAGACTGAGCTAAGCCAATACGTAAACGAGTTGGACCCACGTAAGTCGGTGGCGAGTTCTTTGGTCGCCATGCGGTACCTTGGCTCTTATCCCATTGGTTAATCGGTGCATCGTTGATCAGTGAGGCTAGCGTTAAGCCTTTCTCAATCGCTGCTGAGTAGATAAAGGGTTTGATACCAGAACCCACCTGACGAATAGATTGCGTTGCACGGTTGAACTTGTTGTGGACAAAGTTAAAGCCACCGACCATCGACAATACCGCGCCGTTGTTCGGGTTCATTGCAACAAATGCTGTGTTCGCATTCGGTACTTGGCTTAGTCGCCATACAATCGGTGTTTCTGATTCTGCAGTCGCTGACTCTTCTGTCGGCTCTTCAGAGACTTCATCGCCGGTAACGGCTTCATGGCGAACCCAGATTTGTTCACCAACCGCCAGAATTTCTTTCGCTTGAGAAGGCGCTGGTCCTTGGCGGTTATCCGTTAGGAATTTACGCGCCCAGTTCATGCCTTGCCATTCGATAGTGCCTTCACCTTGGTTCTTAACCCAAATTTGAGCACTTTTCGAATCAACCGCGGTAACAACAGCAGGGACTAGGTCACCATAGGTTGGTTGAGACTTAAGGTGTTTAACGATTTGTTCTTGATCCCACGCTGATTGCGCAGTCTGCCACAATACTTTTTCAGCACCACGGTAGCCGTGACGCTCATCGTAGCCAAGTAGGTTCTTAATTGCGGCTTGGTTCGCTGCTTTTTGCAGTTTCGAATCAACGGTCGTGTAGACCTTCATGCCTGATGTATAAGCTTCTTCACCATAGCGTTCCACCATCCAAGCACGTGCAACTTCAGCAACATATGGCGCGCTCAGTTCGATCTCTGCACCGTGGTATTTCGAGATAAGCTCTTCGCTACGAGCGTCATCGAACTCTGCTTGAGTGATGTATTTCTCGTCTAACATACGACGCAATACAACGTTACGACGGTTAGTCGCGCGCTCAACAGAGTAAATAGGGTTCATTGTCGAAGGTGCTTTTGGCATACCCGCAAGGGTCGCAATTTCACTCAGCGTGAGATCAGGAAGATCTTTACCGAAGTAAACACGTGCTGCCGCGCCAAAACCATACGAACGGTGACCAAGGAAGATCTTGTTGACGTAAAGCTCCATGATCTCTTCTTTACTAAGAAGTTGCTCAATGTGGATCGCAATGAAGATCTCTTTGATCTTACGCATAATCTTTTTCTCATTAGATAAGAAGAAGTTACGCGCAAGCTGCTGAGTAATGGTACTAGCACCTTGTTTGGCTGAACCCGACATTGCAACCACGAGTGCTGCACGTGTGATACCGATTGGGTCAATACCTGGGTGTTCATAGAAACGGCTATCTTCGGTGGCAATCAGAGCCTCAACTAAGTGGCGAGGAATCTCGTCATAAGTGACTGGATTACGACGCTTTTCACCAAATTGAGAGATCAGCTTACCGTCTTGACTGAAGACTTGCATCGGCGTTTGGAGTTCTACGTCGCGCAAAGTGGCAACATCAGGCAACTCTGGTTTTACGTAAAAATAAAACCCGAAAATTGTACTGACTCCAAGAATCATGCAAATCAATGTAAATATGAATAATCGCTTTATGAACTTCACCGGATAATCCCTGATTAGTTAAGGCTGATAAGCAGCAAACCCTTGTACTCTAGGCTAAAAACTTAGCTTTCGTTTATTAACGCTTATTTAACTAATAATCACAACCCCTAGATAATCAACGAAATGCTTGGCACTTCAGGAGCTAGGTCACATGGGTTCATCATTAATTACAGGTATAGATATAAATCATCACAGCATCAAAGCCGTGGTACTAAAACCCGTGGGGGAGTTGTATGCCCTAGTGGGATACAAAGAGCTGCCGATTTCGGACGACATTTTTACAGCTAACCATACTTTGGAGTATCAGAAAACTGTTAAGAAACTTAAAGAACTTAGGAAAGGACTGCCTTTTGGCTGTCGCAACGTCGCCATTTCGGTACCTGATAACACGGTGATCAGCAAAGTACTGCAAATAGAGAGTGAGTTAGAAGACAGAGAAAAAGAGTTTTCTATCTATCAAACCTTCGCCCATCAATCTCCCTTTCCTATCGAGGAGCTGAGTTTAGATTTTGTAAAGCTGGAAGACAAACGATTTGGTAAAGGTTCGACAAGCAGTTATCAGGTATACGCCACTCGTAAAGAAGTTGTGGATAGCCGAGCGGATGCATTAACCAAGGCTGGCTTCAAACCTGTGGTGGTGGATACACAGGCGCATGGGCTACTTAATATCTGGCAATTGGCCTCGCGCCTGTATCCCGATAAGAAAAACTGGTTGCTAGTGGATGTTGGAATCGACCAAACCTCGCTAGGGGTTATCCCGCAGAATTCGGCGCCTTTCTATAAAGACATCGCCTTTGGCACTCAAGATCTTCGCAGCTCAGATGACCCGAGTGATATCGAGAGCGTGTTCGGTACTATGGAAGAGACACATCAATTCATTGTTAACCTGATTGAGAAGCTCAAGCGTCAATTGCAGCTCTATTCATCGGGAAATGCGCAGCAACCTATCTCAGGGATTTGGTTGATGGGCGAGGGCGCCAGCATCCCTATGGTAACCGAAGAGCTAGAACGCCATTTTCAGTTGAGCTGCGAGTCATTGAATCCTTTGTCTTTATTTGAGAATAAGGTCGCCAAGAGACGCCGACTGCCGATTGACTGGCAACACTTTGGTATCGCGGCGGGTATGGCGATGAGTGGGCTCAAGTGGCAGGGAGAGAAGCATGTTGCATCAAATTAACCTGCTGCCGTGGCGTGATGAGATTCGTGCTCAGCACAAGAAGCGTTTTATCCATCTGGTCATTCTTGGCGTCATCATTGCGCTTATAGGGCAATGGGCGGTTGGTCACTATTTTCACGATCAACAAGCCAAGCAGCAAGCTCGCCTCAATTACCTCAATCAGTACATTGCTGAGCTCGACCGACAAATTCAGTCGTTAAAAGTCGCAGAGCAAGAACACAAAGCCATTCTGACTCGACTTGATGTGGTTGAGTCGCTGCAGCTTGGCCGTAATAAGACCACCGACTTCATGAACTTGATGCCGGAGCTGATTCCAGAGGGTGTCTATGTCGACAAGATAAAGATGAATGGTCAGGAGATTGAAATGTCGGGCATCAGCGACAGCACTGCTCGTCTCGCCACCATGTTGGACAACCTCGAACGTTCAGATTCTTTGAAAGGGGTCGAGATGCACTCTATCGTTCATAACCGCCAGCGCTTCAATAAAGAGTTTCAGACCTTCAAGGTCTCTTTTGTGTTTAGCCCTGTGTCTTTAGAAAACACAACCGCGAGCAGAAAAGATAAGGGGGCGCATCATGGCTAACCTTCAAAATAGGATTAGTAGGCAAAACAGGATGAGCTTGCAAGATCTCGATGTTGATGAGATCACCGAATGGCCATTGTTGCCTCAGCTTCTCGTGATTCTGGTGTTGATGGTGTTAATCCAAGGTGTTGGCACTTGGCTGTATCTGCTGCCGCTCGACGAGGAACTGAAACAGATGAAGCAACAGGAGCAGACCTTAAAAACGACCTTGAGGATAAAGGCGAATAAGGTTGCAGCCTTGCCTAAGTTGCAGAGCCAGTTGGATGAGCTAACTAGTCGCTACGATTATCTATTAGAGCAGCTGCCCGTTCAAAAGGAGTTAGCGAGCATGTTGGCCTCCGTGAATGAGCTCGGCTTGGATAACTCGCTGACCTTCACACGAATCGATTGGGGGCAAAAGCAGAATAAGGAGTTTCTCTATCGATTGCCTCTCAATATAGAGCTGACAGGTGACTATCACGAGATTGGTGACTTCTCTGCTGCCATCGCCAAGCTGCCGCGTATTATTAGCTTTGATGATGTGAATTGGCAGCGAGTCAGTCAAGAAAGTAGCACGCTGCACTTTAGGGTTCGAGCTTATACCTACCAGTTTAAATCGGAGGTTAATGATGAAACCCAATAGCGCGTTTTACTCAATCGTATTGATGCTTGCGTTGTCAGGCTGCAAAGCTAATCAAGACTCACTGCAAGATTTTGTGGCGCAGGTTGAAGCCAAGGCGAGAAAAGATGTCGAGCAACTTGTCCCAGCAACTGAATTCACGGCGGCGACTTATCAGCGCCGATCTTTGCGTCCTCCCTTTGAACTGCCTAAAGAAGCCATTGTGCAAAACCAACCCTTGGTTAAGAAAGACTGTTGGCAACCCAGCGCCCGTTCTCGTAATGGCAAGTTAGAGAAGTACCCGCTGAGTAAGCTTCGTTTAAGAGGCGTGATGGGCAGTGGCTCAAGCGTGTTTGGCTTAGTGCAAACACCCAAAGGCAACGTGGTAAACGTCAAGAAAGGCCAGTTTATCGGCTTAAACAATGGCCGAGTTACTAAGGTGACGAGCCAATACGTTCAGATTAATGAAACTCTTCCAGATGGCTTAGGTTGTTGGCATAAGCGCAACGTTAGGCTGGCTCTGAAGTAAACCAATGTCACATGATGTGGATATGAGATGTAAATATGATTAAAGGAATAAGTGGATTAGTGAGCAAGGCTCTACAAGGTTTTGCTGTGTCTGTGATGTTGGTTGTTAGCGTGCTCAGCCATGCCGAGAGCTTACCGAACAAATTGGAGAATATTGATTTTAGGGTCAATAAGGATAAAGACGCCGTCATCATTATTGAGCTGGCGACCAGCACAGCAGTGGTGGATGTTCAACGAGCTCAGGAAGGGTTAAGTATCGAGCTAATCAATACTCAAGTTGATGATGACAAGCTCTACCTGCTGGATGTGAAGGATTTCGCTACCTTGGTTGAAGGCATTGAAGTCTATAAAGAGACACCAAGCACTCGGCTTCTAGCGACGATTAGCAATGACTATCAGTATGAATACAACCTAAAGGGGCGCTTTATTGAGGTGGTGATCAGCAAACCGGTGCTCGATGAAGCGACCAAAGAAAAAAGCGTTCTAGAGAAAGAGGGCAAGCTGATATCGATTAACTTCCAGGATATCCCGGTACGAAATGTCCTGCAACTGATTGCTGATTACAACGACTTCAATCTCGTGGTGTCTGATTCGGTAGCCGGAAACCTGACGTTACGCTTAGATGGCGTACCTTGGCAGCAAGTTCTCGACATTATCTTGCAAGTTAAAGGCTTGGATAAGCGTGTTGATGGCAATGTTATCTTGGTCGCGCCGAAAGCGGAGCTCGACCTTCGAGAGCAACAAGCGTTAGAGAAATCGCGCTTAGAAGAGGAGTTAGGGGAGCTTAAATCGGAAATCATCAAGATTAACTTTGCTAAAGCCACCGACATCGCTGACATGATTGGAGGTGAAGGTGCGGTCAGCATGTTGTCCGATCGTGGTTCGATTACCATTGATGAGCGCACCAACTCACTGCTCATTCGTGAATTGGAAGAAAACATTGCCGTGATCCGAGGCATCATTGAATCGTTAGACATTCCCGTGAAGCAGGTACAGATAGAGGCACGTATTGTCACGGTTACTGAGGGTAATCTTGATGAGCTTGGCGTGCGCTGGGGCGTTTCCTCAACCAACGGAAGCTTCACCGTTGGTGGCTCAATCGAAGGTAACCACCCATCAGCGATTACGCCGTATGACGACGATAGCGGCAGCAGCGTGATTGATGACTATCTCAACGTCAATTTAGGGGCAACATCGCCGAACGCCTCGAGTATTGCGTTTCAGGTGGCCAAACTGGGTTCAGATACCTTACTCGATCTTGAACTGTCGGCACTGCAACAAGAGTCAAAAGCTGAAATCATTTCTAGTCCACGCTTAATCACCACCAATAAAAAGCCGGCTTATATTGAGCAAGGTACTGAAATTCCTTACTTAGAGTCATCTTCAAGTGGCGCTACGTCGGTTGCATTTAAGAAAGCCGTGTTGAGTCTTAAGGTGACACCGCAGATCACGCCCGATAATCGTTTGGTATTGGATTTGAGCGTGACTCAAGATAGGCCAGGGCAAGTGGTAAAAACTGGAACCGGTGAAGCGGTCGCCATTGATACGCAAAGAATAGGTACGCAAGTGCTTGTTAATAATGGTGAAACTGTCGTGCTTGGCGGGATATTTCAGCACAGCGTGAGCAGTACAGTGGATAAAGTTCCTCTGTTGGGGGACCTGCCAGTTTTGGGCGCATTGTTCCGTCGCAGCTATGAAAATGTGGGTAAAAGTGAACTACTTATTTTTGTCACACCCAAAGTTGTGATTCAGTAATGAACAATTAGATTAAAAATAAAGTTGCATTAGTGGCACCTAACCTTGATAATTTCGGGTCTTATCACGAATTATCTGTGAGGAATCGGTGCCACGGGCCTTTTAATTTCAGTACTTGTACTGACCTACCTTGTGGCGATGTCATTGAATTAACGTTGTAAATTACTGCTAAAAACATGGCTGAGAAACGCAATATTTTTCTTGTTGGCCCAATGGGCGCCGGCAAAAGTACAATTGGTAGACACCTAGCTTCCCAACTTCATATGGAGTTTCTAGACTCTGACACTGTGATCGAAGAGCGCACTGGCGCAGACATCGCATGGGTTTTTGATGTTGAGGGCGAAGAAGGTTTCCGTAAGCGCGAAGAATCTGTAATCAATGATCTGACAGAAGAACAAGGTATTGTTCTTGCGACAGGTGGTGGTTCAGTGTTGAGCAAAGAAAACCGTAACCGTCTATCTGCACGAGGCATTGTTGTATACCTAGAGACAACAATTGAAAAGCAACTTGCTCGCACTAACCGCGACAAGAAACGCCCTCTACTTCAAACAGACAACCCGCGTGATGTGCTAGAAGATCTAGCTGTATCTCGCAACGCACTATACGAAGAAGTGGCGGACTACACAGTTCGTACTGACGACCAAAGTGCAAAAGTGGTAGCCAACCAGATCGTAAAAATGCTAGAAGAACGTTAAGTTCATTTTTTCGGAGAGCAAACCCATGGAACGGATTACGGTCAATCTAGCTGAGCGTAGCTACCCTATCTCTATTGGCGCCGGGTTATTTGAAGACCCGGCGTACCTTTCTTTTTTATCAGGTAAGCAGAAAGTTGTTGTTATCAGTAATGTGACAGTAGCGCCTCTTTATGCTGATAAAATTTTATCGCTATTGGATCAAGTCGGCTGTCAGACATCTCTTCTCGAGCTGCCAGACGGTGAACAGTACAAAACCCTTGAAACGTTCAATTCAGTGATGAGCTACATGCTTGAAGGAAATTACAGCCGCGATGTGGTGGTGATTGCTTTAGGAGGTGGTGTTATCGGTGACTTGGTCGGTTTTGCTGCCTCTTGTTACCAGCGCGGTATTGATTTCATTCAAATCCCGACGACCCTTCTTTCTCAAGTGGACTCTTCTGTTGGTGGTAAAACCGCAGTAAACCATCCTCTTGGTAAGAATATGATCGGCGCTTTTTACCAACCGAAATCTGTGATCATCGATACCAACTGTTTATCAACGCTTCCAGAGCGTGAGTTTGCAGCGGGCATTGCTGAGGTGATCAAATACGGCATCATTTACGATGAAGCCTTCTTTGATTGGTTGGAGCAGAATCTAGAGAAACTTTATCAACTTGATGAAGAAGCACTGATTACCGCGATTGCTCGTTGTTGTGCAATTAAGGCTGAAGTGGTGGCTCTAGATGAAAAAGAGTCAGGAATCAGAGCGTTATTGAACCTAGGTCATACATTTGGTCATGCGATTGAAGCAGAACTAGGCTATGGTAATTGGCTACATGGTGAAGCTGTGTCGTCAGGCACTGTAATGGCAGCTAAAACAGCTCAATTACAGGGACTGATCTCTCAGCAGCAACTTGAGCGAATTATTTCTATACTCAAGAGTGCGAAACTACCAATCCATACGCCAGAAAGCATGTCTTTTGAAGACTTTATGAAGCACATGATGCGCGATAAAAAAGTGCTGTCTGGTCAGTTGCGTTTGGTAGTACCAACAAGTATTGGTACTGCTGAAGTGGTTGCTGATGTGCCTCAAGACATCATTAAACAAGCGATCGATTTCTGCCGTACTCTTTAAATTTGGTTGTGAGGTTGCCTAGCTAAACTCTAGGCAACTGAAGCGTTTTACTGATCGATCTTATCAGTAGGGATCCCCAATGAGTTTGGCTCATGAATTAAGAGTATTAGAGTTAGAATCTCAAGTTGAGCTGCTAGAGCGCTTACAGCTTTTGACTAACTTTGGTTCAAACCTTGTGACGGTGGCGGGCAAAGCTGGCTCTGGCCGATCTTGGTTGGCTCAGCGTTATCTTGAAGCATGGTCGACAGAAAAAAATCAGTGTTTACTGCTTTGTCATCCAAGCCAAGACGATCAACAACGCCGTGCGCTCATTCTTAGCCAAATTGTTTCTGATCCCCTGTTTAATCAACATGATTCTTTATCGGATAGCCTAACAAGGTTACTGGATGGAGAACCGTGTAATGTGGTTATCGTCGTTGATGATGCCCAACGACTTTCTGAGCTATTGGTATCCGAATTATGGATGTTGGTACTGGAAGCTCAATCAAACCCTCAATGGACGATCAATATCGTTCTCTTCTCGGAACCTGGCCACTTAGATACGTTATTAACGCGTTTGAGCTACGGTCAACAACACAAACCTATCGATCTTGAGATCGATGACCTTTCGCAACCAGAAGCTGAACATTTCTTTGAATCACTGGTGATTCGATATGTTGATGATGAGTCTGAAACTTGCGTGCGACGTGCGTTTAATAAAGCGCAACCTCTGCCCGGTGAGTTAATGGCTTTAGGAGAATTGAAAGTGGAAAAAAGGATTATTATTCGCTCAATTATTGGCTCACCCATCAATATCGCGATTGTGGTGGCCTTGCTGTTGATTTTAATTGGTGGTGGTTATTGGTGGATGTTCAGTCAACCAACCCCTGACGATAAAGCGCAATCTCTTATCGCTCCGATTGAACAGACAGCTATCCCAACTTTTGAAGTGGAAAGTGGTACCGAGCAAGCTGGAATCGACGGAATGGACGATTCTGAAGCCGAAGCTGACATGAGTTATCAAGGTGCTGATGACGACAGCTCATCTTTGCCACCGACTGTCGTTGAAGATACCGCGAGTGTTGGAGAAGTCGAACAAGATCAGCAGCGTGTCGTAATCACCTCTGATGTGGTTGATGCCTTGCTTGATGATAAACCTGAAAGTGCCGATACCAGTGCGATTGATGCTGCTGTTGAAGAAAACACAGGTGCCGCGGTGAGTTCGCAATCAGATGCAGACAAAGTGGAGTCACAGCCTTCAGCCGATGAAGCAACAGACCTAACACAGTCCACGCCACCGACTAAGAAAATTACATTCTCATTTTCTCGCGAAGAGTTACAAGCTATCTCTCCGCGAGCTTATACTTTGCAGTTGAGTGCGATGACCTCATTGGACGACGTACAGTCTTTCATTGAAGAGTATGACCTTGAGAACAAGGTTCGTATTTACCCAACACTTCGCAACGACACCAAGTGGTTTATTATCACTTATCAAGATTACCCAACGATTCAAGTGGCGAGAGACGCGGTAAGTGCGTTATCAAAACCCCTTCAACAGTTGGAACCTTGGGCAAAATCGATGAATCAAGTGCATCGAGAGATAGAACGTGCGAAATAACCCTGAGCTTAGCCTCAAAATATGTTACATTCCGCAGCCTTATTTTTGAGTTGATAGATAGAGCAGTAAATGAAAAAGCAGCGTGCCTTTCTAAAATGGGCTGGTGGTAAATATGGCCTAGTTGAAGACATCCAACGTCACCTGCCACCTGCTCGTAAATTGGTAGAACCGTTTGTCGGTGCCGGCTCAGTATTTCTGAATACTGACTTTGAACAGTACCTGCTTGCAGATATCAATCCCGATCTTATCAACCTGTACAACCTGCTTAAAACCGATCCTGAAACTTATATCACGGAAGCGAAGCGCTGGTTCTGTCCTGAGAACAACCGTAAAGAAGCCTTCTTAGATATTCGCGCTGAGTTCAATGGTACAGATAACGTCATGTATCGTTCATTGGCTTTCTTGTATATGAACCGATTTGGCTTCAATGGCCTATGTCGTTACAACAAGAAGGGCGGTTTTAACGTTCCATTTGGTTCTTATAAAAAACCTTACTTCCCAGAAGCTGAGCTGGAATTTTTTGCCGAGAAAGCGAAAAAAGCCACCTTCGTCTGTGAGGGATACCATGAAACCTTTAGCCGCGCGCGCAAAGGCTGTGTGGTTTACTGCGATCCTCCATACGCACCACTGTCGAACACGGCTAACTTTACCTCTTACGCAGGTAATGGCTTTAGCTTAGATGACCAAGCTGCACTGGCGGATGTTGCTGAAAAAGCAGCGATGGAACGCGGTATTCCTGTTTTGATTTCAAACCACGATACGACATTAACTCGTCGCTTATATCATGGTGCGGAGTTGAACGTGGTTAAGGTGAAACGTACCATCAGCCGCAATGGCGCTGGCCGTAATAAAGTTGATGAGCTATTGGCGCTTTTCCATAAAGAGAAAAACCAGCAGCACGCATCAGCGGAACAGTAATGGTCAGAATATCCGCCAAACTCATTAAATTGAGTGACCAACGGATACTTTCTTAAACTAATCTTTCGAACTGCTAGGATCTGCTTAGGTGCTTAGGTAGAATTGCACACCAAATAGTCTTGGGATTGAGTCTTGTATTTGTGTATGAGATGTCACCAAGGCGGTGATATTCGCAATTTACTCACTCTTAAGAGGTTTGGTATGAAAGATTTTCTAATCGCTCCATCGATTTTGTCTGCAGATTTTGCTCGTCTTGGTGAAGACGTAGAAAAAGTACTCGCAGCTGGTGCCGACGTTGTGCACTTTGATGTGATGGATAACCACTACGTACCTAACCTGACTTTTGGCGCGCCTATTTGTAAAGCGCTGCGCGACTACGGTATTACGGCTCCTATCGATGTTCACCTTATGGTTAAGCCAGTAGACAGCATCGTGCCTGAGTTTGCTAAAGCAGGCGCATCAATGATTACCTTCCACGTTGAAGCATCAGAGCACATCGATCGCACTCTACAGCTAATCAAAGAGCACGGCTGTAAAGCGGGTGTGGTTCTTAACCCTGCAACACCGCTTTCTTGCTTAGATTACATCATGGACAAAGTAGACATGATTCTACTAATGTCTGTGAACCCAGGCTTCGGCGGTCAATCTTTCATTCCTCACACGCTAGATAAACTACGTGCTGTTCGTAAGCTGATTGATGAGTCAGGCCGCGACATTCGCCTTGAGATTGATGGCGGTGTGAAGGTGGATAACATCCGTGAAATCGCAGAAGCGGGCGCAGATATGTTCGTTGCGGGTTCAGCTATCTTCAATCAACCAGATTACAAAGAAGTGATTGATGAGATGCGTGCAGAGCTTGCAAAAGTAAACGCATAATCGTAAAACTACAGATAGATTGAATATTAAGGGGCTAATTTGCCCCTTTTTTACGTCTTATAGCTCAACTCATAAGACGAACATAATAAATAGGAAAGTAAGATGTCATTAAGCTCAATAAAACTGATCGCCTTTGATTTGGATGGAACCTTGTTAGACAGCGTGCCTGATTTGGCCGTTGCTGCTGACCAAGCTTGTCAGGAGTTGGGTTTCCCTTCAGTGAGCGAAGAACAAGTTCGCGACTACGTAGGTAATGGTGCTGATGTTCTTATCGGACGTTCACTCAGCCGCAACCTGACGGTTGACCCAAGCCTAGAGCCAGAGCTACTGAAAAAAGCACGCATCCTGTTTGATGATTTCTATGAGCAGGGCGGTCACAAGCTAAGTCACCTTTACCCATCGGTTAAAGAGACGCTGGCTGAGCTGGATAAAGCCGGCTTCACTATGGCGCTGGTTACCAACAAGCCATCGAAGTTTGTACCAGACGTACTGGCGCAACACGGTATTGATAAGTACTTTGTTGATGTGTTGGGTGGCGACTCTTTCCCAGAGAAAAAACCGAACCCAGTCGCTCTGAACTGGTTGCTAGAAAAGCACAATGTAAAAGCGGAAGAGATGTTGATGGTTGGCGATTCAAGCAACGACATTAAAGCGGCTAAGAATGCAGGTTGTCACTCGTTTGGTCTGACTTACGGTTATAACCACGGCGAGCCGATTTCAGCATCAAACCCTGACTATGTCGCGGATAACGTCGCGCAATTACTAGATGTCGTTCTAGTTTCAGCATAAAGCGGACAAAAGTTAGCTAACCTACTAGCAAAATACTTATCAATGAGTACACTGGATGAGCCGTACAGAAGAGCTGTGCGGCTTTTCTATATTTAAGTTAAGAAGCTAAGCGTTCAATAAACTTAGCGAATAAGCAAAGGAATTAAAACCATGAGCAAGCCCATCGTATTGAGTGGTGTTCAACCATCTGGTGAACTAAGTATCGGTAACTACTTGGGTGCTCTACGTCAATGGCAACAGATGCAAGATGATTACGATTGCCAATACTGTGTTGTAGACCTTCACGCAATTACGGTTCGCCAAGACCCGAAAGCACTGCATGAAGCGACTCTAGACGCACTAGCAATCTGTCTTGCTGTCGGTGTTGATCCAAAGAAGAGCACGCTATTTGTTCAGTCACACGTACCAGAGCATGCTCAACTTGGTTGGCTTCTTAACTGTTACACGCAAATGGGTGAACTGAGCCGTATGACTCAGTTTAAAGATAAGTCTGCACGCCACTCAAATGACGTAAACGTAGGCCTATACGACTACCCAGTGTTGATGGCTGCAGACATCCTGCTTTACGGTGCTCATCAAGTGCCTGTAGGTAGCGACCAGAAACAACACTTAGAGTTAGCGCGTGATATCGCAACTCGCTTCAACAACATCTACGGTCCTGAAACGCCAATCTTCCAAGTACCAGAACCTTACATTCCAACAGTGAATGCACGTGTAATGAGCCTGCAAGATGCGACGAAGAAGATGTCTAAGTCAGACGACAACCGTAAGAACGTGATTACTTTGCTAGAAGAACCTAAGTCGATCATCAAGAAGATCAACAAAGCGCAAACCGATGCAGAAACACCACCACGCATTGCTCACGATTGGGAAAACAAAGCGGGTATCTCTAACCTAATGGGTCTGTACTCTGCAGCGACAGGTAAAACGTTCGAAGAGATCGAAGCGCAGTACCAAGGCGTTGAAATGTACGGTCCGTTCAAGAAAGACGTAGGCGCAGCATTGGTTGAGATGCTTGAGCCGATTCAAGCTGAATATCACCGTATCCGTGCTGACCGTGCCTACATGGACGCAGTAATGAAAGCCGGTGCTGAAAAAGCCTCTGAACGTGCTGCAGTGACACTGAAAAAAGCATACGAAGCAGTAGGTTTTGTTACTCGCCCATAGGGTGAACTAACACAACTCGCTTGAGAATTTGAGCCCAAAGTAGCTGTTGTTTACTTTGGGCTTTTTCATGCCCATTCCATTTGCCTTCCTCGAAACCCCCTTGTTTGAATTGATAATTTACCCAGTATTTAGCTAGCATATCCATCGCTGTAATGCTGTGCAGATGATCTTATTTGGTACCCTCAAGCTTTATAAAATTACACTCGTTTCTATATATGTTGGAAATATATAACGTGCCAAACAATTGATGATTCCAAAGTGATAAGTTCCTCATTTTCTTGCCAACTGACTTATTCCTTTCATAAATAAACCTGATAGTTACCACAAAATACATGACTGCCCATAGATGGCAGTGACTATAACTCGATGAACTCAGGTGAAACGGATGGCTCTTTTACACAAACCTTCATTGCTAGCAGTGGCAATTGGTAGCTTGTTAACTACAAGCGCACACGCTGATTTGTTTATTTCACAATATGTGGAAGGCGGCAGCTATAACAAAGCGGTTGAGATTGCCAATAGTGGCGATAGCAGCATTAGTTTAGATGGTTACTCATTGGCGAAATCTGCCAATGGCAACAGATCATGGGGTGCCACTTTACCTTTAGATGGACACGTTTTAGCACCCGGTGAAGTACTCGTGGTCGCACATTCTAGTGCGAGTGATGAGATTAAAGCTCAAGCTGACATCATTAATGCCTCTATCGCCAATCATAATGGTGACGACCCGCTGGCTATCTTGAATTCAGACGGCTCGGTACATGATGTTGTTGGTTTGATGGGCGATGTGGACTGGGGCAAAGATGTTACTTTGGTTCGTGCGACACAAACACCTTCTGCGACGTTTGATGCTTCACAATGGGTATCGCTACCAAAAGACAGCATTGAAGGCCTAGGTTCACTAGACAGCGTTGAACTGCCAGAAGCGTTCACTTGTACACAAGATGGCTCTGACCCAGTATTCACCACCATTCAAGAAATCCAAGGTGAGGGCGCTACATCGCCATTCATCGATGGCTACCCATACATCACCGACGATGAATATTTCGTAAAAGGTGTGGTAAGTGCGGTAACAACAGGCCTAACTAAAGGCTTCTACCTGCAAGCACTTGAGGATGATTTCAACTCAAGCACTTCTGAGGGTCTATTTATTCATACCAACCAGTCGAGCTCAGAGCTAGTAGCCGGTGATGTAGTGTGTGTGAAAGGCAAGGTTCAAGAATACTACAGCCACACTCAGCTGAAAGTAGAAAACAACCAATGGCTAAAACAGGGCGAGCAGCAGGCACCTGAAGCTACGGCGATTGAAGTGCTAGACAGTGACGAGAACTTCGCTGCAACGCTTGAACGCTACGAAGGCATGTTGGTGAAAACAACCGAAGCGCTTGATATGCGTGTGACGCGTGCCTTTGGTTATGACTACGCAGGTCGTCGTAACAACATGGTACTGGCGCATGAGCGTATTAACATGCAGCCGAACCAGCTTTTCGCCGCGGGATCTGACGAAGCGAAGCAGCAAACTGAAGACAACGCAGACCGCCGTCTTTTCGTTGAAACCGATCAAAAAGCGGCTGATGGACAAGTCCCTTTCTACCCAGATTTTGGCCGCACTGATATCGACCAAGATGGTTCAACAGAAGATTACATCCGCATTGATGACACCATTGTTGGCCTAGAAGGCGTGCTGACTTACAGCTACGGTGAGTACCGTTTAATTGCGACTAACCAGATCTCGGCTGAAAACTATGTGCGTAACGATCCGCGTACCGACAAACCAGACATGGATGAAGGCGACCTACGTATTGCGACCTTCAACGTATTGAACTACTTCAACTCTCCATTTGGTGGCGACGCGAATCAGCACGGCAATAACCGTGGCGCGAACACCATCACTGAGTTTGAGATGCAGCAAGAGAAGATTGTGAACGCGATTCTTCGCTTAGATGCAGACATCATTGGCTTGATGGAAATTGAGAACAATGGCTTTGGTGAAGGCTCTGCCATTCAGCAACTTGTAAACCAACTGAATGATCGCATTGAGCGTAAGAAAGACCGTTATACCTTTGTGGCTGTCGACTCGAACGAAGACGGCGTAACCGACGAGATGGACTCTATTGGTACTGACGTTATCACAACGGGTGTTATCTACCGTAAGAAGGTGGTTAAGCTTAAAGACAGCCGTGTTATCGCGATGCCAAGCCAACAAGCACCAGAGGTGTTAGACGATTCAGGCAAGGTGATTGAAGACGGTAAGAACTACCAACGTGACTCATTGGCGCCAACCTTTAAAGTTAAAGGCACCAAAGAGAAACTCACCGTAGCGATCAACCACTTTAAATCGAAAGGCTCTAAGTGTTGGGAAGATGCTGCTCCGATTGAGCAGGGCGGCCAAGGCGGCGTTGATGCCGATAAGCAAGGTTCATGTGAGAACTTCCGTGTTGCTGCGGCGGTTGCATTAGGTGAAGCGCTCGATGGCATCAAAGGTCACAAAGTGATCCTGGGTGATATGAACTCGTACGGCATGGAAGATCCAATGCTGGTGCTAACCGATTACTCGGAAGAGAAATACGGCAAGCAGATCAAAGCAGCTCGTAATACCTACATTGATGGTGTTGAGCAGTTTGGTGATAGCGGTGCGGTGATTACGAAGAACTACGGTTATATCAATGCTGTGGCTCAAAAGCACCCAGACAGCTGGAGCTACTCATACAATGATGAAGTTGGCGCTCTAGACCACCTGCTGATCAGCGAAAGCCTGAAAGATAGGGTTGTCGATGCTACCGATTGGCACATCAATGGTGGTGAGTCGACGTTGTTTGACTACAACGAAGAGTACAAAGGTGACCTACCTAAGTACCAAGATCACTTCCGTTCATCGGATCATGATCCTGCCGTTCTTGAGCTAAGAGTAGGCGGTTCATTTGGCTTCGGTGCTCTTATGTCACTATTTGGCTTAGCAATGTGGCGTCGTCGTAAGTAGCTCAATCACAAATAGATTGGCTTGCCATACAAGTAAGCCAATTCAGATAACTTAACGCTATCTGTAAACAATTAAGGTCAACTTAGGTTGGCCTTAATTATTGGCGAAATGCAGTTTCCACTTGCCTTTCGCTATGGGTATTGCACAATACCGCCCCTATATCTCCCAATCCTTTAGTATTTAGCAAACGATTTCGACCCATGTTACTTATCATCGATAACTACGACTCTTTTACCTATAACTTGTATCAGTATTTCTGTGAGTTAGGGGGAACTGTAAAAGTTGTTCGCAACGATGAGATTGATATTGCGGGCATCGAAGCGCTAAATCCTAGCCATCTTGTTATCTCGCCGGGCCCATGTACGCCCGATGATGCGGGAATTTCGCTGCAGGTGATTGAACACTTCGTTGGTAAGCTGCCGATCTTAGGTGTGTGTCTTGGTCATCAAGCCATTGCTCAAGTGTTTGGTGGTGAAGTGGTGAGAGCCAGACAAGTGATGCACGGTAAAACCTCGCCTATTCGTCATAACGGGAAGAGTGTTTTTCAAGGTCTCAATAACCCTCTGACTGTGACTCGTTACCACTCTTTAGTGGTGAAAAACGGCACATTACCAGACTGTTTTGAGCTGACGTCTTGGACGGAATTTGAAGATGGTAGCATGGATGAGATCATGGGTTATCAACACAAAACCTTGCCGATTGATGCCGTCCAATTTCACCCTGAATCGATTAAAACAGAGCAAGGACACCAGCTTCTCGCTAACTTCCTAGCACGCTGAGTGTTTAAATTTGACTCTTTCTCCGTCCAAATAAGCCAGTTTAACGTATTCCATTACCCGTTAAGCGTTTAAATTCGGGCGCTATGCGTCTTCATCCCTCTGACGCCGATCACTTTTTATAACATTTCTCCCTCGTCAGGCTAAGTTTTTAGCCTATGCAAAATTATTCGCGTTATTTCGTCTCGAACCCAATATACCGCAATGCCAGTAAGGCTTTGCTGTTGCTGGTTATACGTTTAGGTAAAAAAAGCTTCATAAAACAGATTAATTGATGCATAAATAGTCATAGGTAGTGACGTTTAGCTGGTTGTAAGGGATGGCTAAAGAATAATCTACTATTGAAAAGGTTAATTAAATGTAAATATAATGCTGCAGCGGGATTATGGCGAGACAAAATATCTTTGTCTCACTTATGAACCATTACGCTTATTTGCGAAGCTTGCGGTATCGAGAAGGAATGTACGATGACAGTGGAAAATAAAGTAGAACGTAGTCTGTTTAATGAGGTGATGGTGCCTTGTTATAACCCAATGGAAATGATCCCAGTAAAAGGGGAAGGCGCACGCGTTTGGGACCAACAAGGCCGAGAGTATATCGACTTTGCTGGTGGTATCGCTGTGAGCTGTTTGGGTCACTGTCACCCAGCAATGGTTAATGCTGTTACCGAGCAAGCAAACAAGATTTGGCACCTAAGTAATGTAATGACTAACGAACCTGCACTGCGTCTAGCGAAGAAGCTAACTGACGTATGTTTTGCAGAAAAAGTATTCTTTGCGAACTCTGGTGCAGAAGCGAACGAAGCAGCACTTAAGCTAGCTCGTCGTTGGGCTGCGGATGTTCACGGTCCTGAGAAATCTGAAATCATTGCATTCAAACAAGGTTTCCACGGTCGTACTTTCTTTACTGTAACCGTTGGTGGTCAAGAAGCTTACTCAGATGGCTTCGGTCCAAAACCTGGCGATGTAACTCACCTACCTTACAACGATATTGCCGCTCTAGAAGCGCATATCTCTGATCGCACTTGTGCCATCATGATGGAACCTCTGCAAGGCGAGGGCGGTATCATCTCTCCAACGGCTGAGTTCGTGAATACGGTTCGTGAACTGTGTGACAAGCACAATGCATTGTTGATTTTTGATGAAGTACAAACAGGTAATGGTCGTACTGGTAACTTCTATGCTTACCAAGGTCTGGGCGTGACGCCAGACATTCTAAGCACAGCGAAGTCTCTAGGTGGCGGTTTCCCTATCGGCGCAATGCTGACGACGTCTGAACTGGCTACACACCTTAAGGTTGGTACGCACGGTTCTACTTACGGTGGTAACCCACTGGCGTGTGCAGTAGCAGAAGCCGTTGTTGATGTAGTTAGCCAACCTGAAACTCTGGCTGGCGTGAAAGAGCGTGAAGCTCTGTTCCGCGATGGCCTAGCTAAGATTAACGACAAGTATCAAATTTTCAGTGAAGTTCGTGGTAAAGGCCTACTACTAGGTGCTGCGCTTAACGAAGAGTGGCAAGGGCGTGCACGTGACGTATTAGTAGCAGCAGGCGAACAAGGCTTGATGGTACTGGTTGCGGGTGCAAACGTGGTTCGTTTTACTCCATCACTGGTTATCACTACACAAGAAATTGAAGAAGGCTTATCAAAACTAGACAAAGCAATCGCTACGCTAGTTTAGCCTGAGCGGCGTCATAGGAATGATCGCCACTAGAGCGATCCCATGACGTTCTGCTAAAGGCCCAAGCTTCTGGTTTTGGGCCTATTTTGCATCTGGAGGGAATATTGATGCTAGTTGTTCGCCCAATAAAACTATCTGATTACGATGCGCTGCATACCTGCGCCGTTGAGTCAGGACACGGATTCACATCTCTTCCGGTTAACGAAGAACTGTTAACTAACCGTATTACTCACTCTGAATACAGCTTTGCCAAACAAGACGTGACTGAACCTGGTGACGAAGGCTACCTAATGGTTGGCTTCGACACAGAAACCGGTGAAGTTGCTGGTACCACAGGCATTGAAGCTTCAATTGGTTGGGACGTTCCGTTTTACTCTTACCACATCAGTAAAGTGGTTCACTCATCGCAAAAGCTTGGCGTGAATAACGTGGTGAAGCTGCTGACTTTCGGTAATAACTACACAGGCTGCAGCGAAATTTGTACGCTGTTCTTACGTCCTGATTACCGCAAAGGCTTAAACGGTCGACTGATGTCTAAGTGTCGTTTCCTACTGATGGCTGAGCACCCAGAGCGTTTCTCAAAAACGATCTTTGCTGAGATGCGTGGTGTATCAGATGCGGAAGGCAATTCTCCTTTCTGGCAATGGCTGCAAGAACATTTCTTCTCGATTGACTTCACGCTTGCCGATTACCTAACCGGTATTGGTAAGAAAGGCTTCATTGCTGACCTAATGCCTAAGCTACCTATCTACGTGAACCTACTGAGCAAAGAAGCTCAAGCTGTGATCGGAGAGGTTCATGACAATACGCGCCCTGCACTTAAGTTGCTGGAACGTGAAGGTTTCACCAACCGTGGCTATGTCGACATCTTTGATGGGGGCCCAACGGTTGAGTGTGATCTAAGAAATATCGAATCTGTGCGTCACTCAATTCGAGCACAGGTTCAAATTGCAGAGCACTCTAGCTCTAAAGACTTCCTAATTGGTAATACCTCGTTTGAGAACTTCCGCGCAGTAGCCGCGAAAGGTGCGTATGACCAAGCAAGCGACACAGTGATTTTATCATCTGAAGTAGCAAGCGCTCTTGAAGTAAAAGAAGGCGAATTCGTTCGCATGTTGGCTCAATAAGAGCGGCGATTATCTGTCGAAGATTTTAAGGATAGAAGTATGACTCAGTGGATAGCAGGACAGTGGGTGGCAGGTCAAGGTGACGCCATGACATCAGTAAGCCCATACAACAATGAAGTAGTGTGGCAGGGTGATAGCGCGACACCAGCACAGGTTGAATCTGCAGTAGCAGCAGCTCGTGAAGCCTTCTTGGTTTGGAAAAAACTGAGCTTTGCAGAGCGTGAAGCGATCGTGTTGAACTTTGCTGAGAAAGTTAAAGAGAACAGCGAAGAAATCGCGCAAATCATCGCGAAAGAGACGGGTAAACCGATTTGGGAAACTCGCACTGAAGCGGGCGCAATGGCGGGCAAGATTGCTATTTCAATTCGTGCTTACCATGAGCGTACCGGTGAAGCTTCTCGTGAAGCGGCAGGCAACCAGATTGTACTGCGTCACCGTCCATTAGGCGTGATGGCAGTATTTGGTCCTTATAACTTCCCTGGTCACCTACCTAACGGTCATATTGTTCCTGCACTGCTATCGGGTAATACCGTGGTATTTAAGCCTTCAGAGCAGACACCTTGGACGGGTGAGTTTGCGATGAAATTATGGCAAGAAGCGGGTCTTCCTGCTGGCGTAATCAACTTAGTACAAGGCGCTAAAGAGACAGGTATCGCACTGGCCGATGCTAAAGGTCTTGATGGCGTGCTGTTCACAGGTAGCGCTAATACTGGGCATATCCTGCATCGTCAATTCGCGGGCCAACCGGGCAAGATGCTGGCACTAGAGATGGGTGGCAATAACCCTATGGTGATCAGTGACCAATATGGTGACGCAGACGCAACGGTATACACCATTATCCAATCGGCGTTCATCAGTGCGGGTCAACGTTGTACATGTGCTCGTCGTTTGTACGTGCCTGTTGGCGAGAAGGGGGATCTGCTACTCGATAAGCTGGTCGCAGCGACGCAAAAGATTCGTGTTGATCAGCCATTCGCTGAACCAGCACCCTTCATGGGTCCTCAGATCTCTGAAGCTGCGGCTAAGTTCATTCTGGACGCGCAAGCGAATCTACAATCGTTAGGCGGCGTCAGCCTAGTAGAAGCAAAAGCGGGTCAAGCGGCGTTTGTTTCTCCGGGTATTATCGACGCAACCAACATTGCTGAGCTGCCGGATGAAGAGTACTTCGGTCCACTGCTACAAGTGGTTCGTTACCAATCGCTAAAGCAAGCGGTTGAGCTAGCTAACGACACTCGTTTTGGTTTGTCTGCGGGTCTTGTATCAACAGATGATTCTGAATGGGAATATTTCGTTGACCATATCCGTGCGGGTATTGTTAACCGTAACCGTCAGCTAACAGGCGCAAGTGGTGATGCACCATTTGGTGGTCCGGGTGCTTCAGGCAACCTACGCCCAAGTGCTTACTATGCGGCGGACTACTGTGCTTATCCTATGGCTTCAATGGAAGGCGGTGAAACTCAACTTCCAGCAACGTTTAGCCCGGGTATTGAGCTTTAATTTAGGCTAATGAGTCTTAGGCTCATGCGTTAAGCTTGAAATAGGGAAGTGGTGCTATCGCTTCCTTTTTCCATCACGCCCAACACCTAGATTGGGCGGTAGATAATAATAGAAAAGTATGTCACAGGCTGATGGCTGCTGACTCTGTGTCTCAGCCTCTCCCTTTCTAATCCAAATTACTAGCTTGCTAGAACCTTTGACAAGGAGTCACCATGACGCCCGATCTACTCTTTAAATCACTTTGGGACGATTACATTCACAGGCTTTGTCCATCGGCTGAGAAAGTGCATCACTTGCTGAAAGAAGACGAAGCTCTGATTAATGATCACATTGCACTGCGTACTTTCAATGTTGCTCCGCTAGGTATTGAAACATTGGCTAAGCCTTTCCTTGAGCTAGGTTATAAAGCGTGTGGCGATTACTTGTTTGAGAGTAAGAAGCTAGTCGCGAAGCATTACGAGCACCCAGATCCAAATCAACCTAAAGTGTTCATTAGTGAGTTGAAGGTCGAAGAGTGTTCAAGTGACTTACAACAGATCGTTGCTAAATTGGTTGAGCAAGTCGACGTAAGCAAGCTTCAAGGCCATGAGTTCTTGTTTGGTGGTCGTCTTTGGGATTTGAGCTTCGCTGACTTCCAAGTACTAGCGAAAGAGAGCGAATACGCGTCTTGGCTCGCGGCTCATGGATATGGTGCAAACCACTTTACGGTGAGTGTGAACCAGCTAAATGAATTTGATGAAGTGCAGGCGGTGAATGACTACCTGAGCGAGTCAGGCTTCACGATCAATGCATCTGGCGGTCAGGTTAAAGGCTCTCCAGAGGTCTTATTAGAGCAATCATCAACAATGGCAGACAAAGTCCCAGTTTCATTTGTTGAAGGCAATGAGATGATTCCTGGCGGCTTCTATGAGTTCGCTAAGCGTTATGCGATGGTCAACGGTGAGCTTTACACAGGTTTTGTTGCAGCATCAGCTGACAAAATCTTCGAAAGCACTAACGGTTAAAGAAAGATACGAGTACGGACTTTACCCTAAAGATGCAGATAGGCTTCGCTTCGAGAGTGTTTGCGCTTCGAAGCTGTAGGTGTTTCATTCGTATTTTCTTTGTAGATCTTTAGAAAACAAAAAAGCCACCAAATTTGCATTTGGTGGCTTTCAAATTTTAGGCTCAGTTAATCGAGATTAACGAGTGCCATATACCACGATAGTTTTACCGTGTGCAGAAATTAGGTTC
Source organism: Vibrio sp. 10N.247.311.49 (assembly GCF_041467655.1). NCBI lineage: Bacteria > Pseudomonadati > Pseudomonadota > Gammaproteobacteria > Vibrionales > Vibrionaceae > Vibrio > Vibrio sp. 10N.247.311.49. The sequence goes on along the minus strand of NZ_JBFSVA010000015.1, from coordinate 18,283 downwards.
TGCTCTTCTAGCATCTTCAAGATACGACCAACTGTCTCACGAGAACAACCAACGATCTGGCCAATCTCTTGGCGAGTGATCTTGATTTGCATGCCGTCAGGGTGAGTCATTGCATCTGGTTGTTTTGCTAGGTTTAGTAGCGTTTGTGCGATACGACCAGTTACGTCAAGGAACGCTAAGTCACCAACTTTTTGGCTAGTTACTTGTAGACGGTTTGCCATTTGCGCTGATAGACGCATTAGGATGTCTGGGTTCACTTGGATAAGTTGACGGAATTTCTTGAAAGAAATTTCAGCTACTTCACAAGGAGATTTTGCACGAACCCAAGCTGTACGCTCTTGGTCTTCTTCGAATAAGCCTAGCTCACCGATGAAGTCGCCTTGGTTTAGGTAAGAAAGAATCATTTCCTTACCTTCTTCGTCTTTGATAAGAACTGCCACAGAACCTTTAACAATGTAGTACAAGGTTTCTGCCTTTTCACCAGCATGAATCAAAGTACTTTTTGATGGGTACTTATGAATATGACAGTGTGAAAGGAACCACTCTAATGTTGGATCGGTTTGAGGTTTACCTAGAACCATAATATCTCACTTCCTCTGCAGGGTATGCTTGCCGCTTTCCGTATTTTAGCTAAGCCTGGATTGACTTGTAGGATAAGAGCACTCGTTGAGCGCTGCAAGCTATCTTGTGTTTCGTTTAAGAATAGTATCCTTTTTCAGGTACTATTTCTTGATTTTAATCGTGACCAAGCTACGATTTTTTACGCAAAATTGTGCACATGATCACGGTATGAAAAGTAATCAACCAGAATGGTGCTCTGTTAACCAATTTTTCCGGTTTCGATGAGTTGTTGTAGGATCGGCCTTACAATGAGCTCCATAGCAAAACTCATCTTCCCTCCTGGTACCACAAGCGTGTTGTGGCGAGACATAAATGAGCCATCAATCATAGCTAAAAGGTAAGGGAAATCGACGTTTTTGATGCCGCGCAAACGTATAACAACGAAGCTTTCGTCTAAACTTGGAATCCCTTTGGCGTTGAGAGGGTTAGATGTATCTACGGTTGGAACACGCTGAAAGTTGATGTGAGTGCGCGAAAATTGCGGGGTAATGTAGTTAAGGTAATCATCCATCGAACGAACAATGGAATCCATTACGGCTTCGCGTGAGTGGCCACGATCGCGGGTGTCACGAACGAATTTTTGAATCCACTCTAGGTTTACGATAGGTACCATGCCAATCAGCAAATCGACGTGTTGAGAAACGTTAATGTCGCCATCAACCACACCGCCGTGCAGGCCTTCGTAAAACATCACATCGGAGTTTTCAGGGATCTCTTGCCATGGCGTGAAGGTGCCCGGCATTTGATTGTAAGGCACGGCTTCATCGAAGGTGTGTAGGTAGCTTCTTACTTTACCTGTACCTTCGTTACCGTATTTACGGAAGAACTCTTCTAGCGCACCAAAGTCGTTGGCTTGTGGACCAAAGTAGCTGATGTGCTTACCTTGCTCGCGCGCTTTACGGATCTCGACATCCATCTCTGGTCGAGTGAAGCGATGGAAACTATCCCCTTCAACCCAAGCGGCCTTCACGTCCATCATATTGAACATTTTACGGAAGGCTTCTGAGGTGGTGGTGGTGCCGGCTCCAGATGAACCCGTCACCGCAATAATTGGATGTTTAGCGGACATGACAACCCTTGTCTTTTGAGTAACTTACTTGTTAGCAATCGTTTACCACTATAACACGGCTCCTTTATGAGCGCAGCTTAGAAGCGTTTTGTGACTTGAATATCAACGGTTTCATGCAGCTCAGAAAACACAATGCTGACTTCTCCTGAAGCTAATTGATGTTTCACTTGATCAATCTTGTTTTGCAGTGAAACCTCTACGTCGCCGTAGTCTGTGCCTTCACGCAGCACGAACTCTTTGATGAGGTTTTCCAGTGTCTCTGGCGCAATGTCTTGCCATGGGATGATCATAAATACTTCTCTCTTTTATGTTCATAAATAGGTTTATTGATGTAGAAATGCGTGTGCTTAGTATTGTTTTACTTCTATTTACTAAGGCTCGGTCATTATGCCGAATCTTGGATACTTTCATAGTAGGCAGGCAAGGCTTCTTCTAACCAAAACCTTGGCTTGAGTGTACTGCCAGTAATAAACCCAACATGGCCGCCTTTTTGAAACAGTCGATAATCGATGTTATCGGGCAGAACAAATTTTGGGATCACATCATCGGTCATGAAAGGGTCGTCTTTGGCATGAATGATCTGAGTCGGTAGTTTGATCTTATTGAGCTTAGGCAGAGCAGAACATTGCGCATAATAATCTTGGGCATTTTTGAAGCCGTGCAGAGGCGCAGTGATTCGTTCATCAAACTCATACAGTTTGGTGATGTTCTTGATGGCTTCAGCGGTGATGCCAAGTTTTTCCTGCAGCAGGTTAACCTTTTTTAGCGCATTCGATTTTAGAGAGTTGAGCAGGTACTTCTTATAGAGCTTGGAGAAACCACGCTCAATACGACTAGAGCAACACGCTAAGTCAAAAGGAGCAGATACGATGGTCGCCGCCGACAGCAATGGGTCGTCTGCGTACTCAGCCAAATAGTTCGCCAGCATGTTTCCACCTAAAGATATGCCAACCGCAACCTTAGGGTTATTCGGAAACTGGGCGTGCAGGTGTCTTAGAAAAAAGCGCGCATCTTCGACTTCACCTGAATGGTAAGCGCGAGCCAGGCGATTGGGTTTTCCGCTGCAGCCTCTGAAGTGCATCATCACGGACAACCAACCATCTTTAGCAAACGCATTCATTAATCCATTGGCATAAGGGCTCTCAAAGCTACCTTCTAAACCGTGGAATAGAATGAATATCGGCTTGCTACTGCGATCATTTTTATTTGAGGTGTCACCGTCTGGTGATTCGCTCCAAGCAAGATCAAGAAAGTCACCATCGGGTGTTTCTAAGGTTTGCCAGTGAGGATGAAACAGCGCCTGCTTTCGAATAAACCGTGGCACTAAGGTTTGTAAGTGCGGATTAGAGAGACCAGCAGCTGCGGTAAATATTGTCATAAAAACGATCCATGCTTCTTTATACGGGTTTTGATAACGTGTTGAGTTTGTAACGAAACGCCCACGTTTTTATTTGAGCTTGGTTGATTCTCGGCATAAGCGCAAGGCTTCACTTATACGAGATACAAAAACAGACTATGGGTAACCGTTTGAATAATATCAAGGTTAAGCTTGGATCTTGATTGAATAAAAGGGAAAGAGAACGAGCTAGGGCTGTGGTGCTGGTTCAGAAAAAGCGTCGCAGAGGTTTTCAGCCCCTAATAAACGACAGTACTGAAAAGTGAGCGGTGATTGCTGGTTAGCGTACAGTTGTAGGGAGTTTATACAGTCGACCAGATCGGACTGTTGTTGCTTTTCAAGCTGTAACTCAAACTTTAGCGCTTCACGGTATAGAGAGTCGACAACGTGTGCTTTGAGATGTTTACGTAGCTCTCGATAGCTATGAAGCAGGGTTTCAGAGCGGCTTAAACACTGTTGAACTTTATGCCACTCTTCTTCAGCAAAAGACAATTGCTGCTGATCAAGCCATTTGAGAAGCAGCAGTAGATTGACGTTGCCGTGGAACTGGTTTTGCAAAGCTAAGCACGCATCCTTTACACCGCGCACACTGTAATACTGAAGGCTAAATTGCCATAGTCGTTCCAGTGTTAGTGATATTGGGGCGTGCTCTGGGCTCATAAGCTATCCATATCCTGTTCCATCTGCTCAAGCTCTTCTTGAGTGGACATCCAATCCATTTCAACTTCTTCTAGCTGTGACTTACTGCTCGCTTGGAGAGCGAGTACTTTATTCAGTTTAGCCTTATTTTCAGCTTCATACAGTGATGTGTCGGATAATTCTTGCTCAGCTTCTTCAAGAGCCTGCGTTAATTTATCCATCTGCTTTTCAAATTGAGTGAGCTTTTTACGCAGTGGTGCCGTCAGTTTACGGAACTCGGCTTCTTTACGTTTCTGCTCTTTTTTCGCTGCTGCACTGTTGGCGCCGTCTTTGGCTGGTGCCAATGCTTGTGCTTCTTTGCGCTCAACTTTCTGTTGCTCGGTTAGCCACTTGTAGTAATCGCTTAGGTCACCATCAAACGGTGCGACTTGGCGGTCGTGTACAAGGTATAAATCATCGGTAGTTGCACGCAGTAGGTAACGGTCGTGCGATACGATAACCATTGCGCCTTCAAACGTCTGCAGGGCAAAAGTCAGCGCTTGACGCATGTCGAGATCCAAGTGGTTGGTTGGTTCATCGAGTAGCAACAGGTTCGGTTTTTGCCATACCAGTAGCGCCAGAACTAAACGCGCTTTTTCACCACCAGAGAAGGGTGCCACTTTATCGAGCGCTTTTTCACCTTGGAAACCGAAGCTACCTAGGTAATCACGCAATTGTTGCTCGGTGTGTTTAGGGGCAATCTGCATCATGTGCTGCAGCGGTGTTTCTTCTGGGTGCAACGTTTCTAACTGGTGCTGTGCAAAGTAACCAATCTTAACGCCTTGCGAATAACTCAGTTCACCGCCTTGCTGTTTAAGTTCGCCAGAAAGCAGTTTAATCAGTGTTGATTTACCAGCACCATTTCGACCAAGTAGACCAATACGGCTACCCGGTACTAGGTTCAGGCGAATTTTCTCTAGAATCAGATTGTCATCATAGCCCGCTGATACTTCATCCATCATCATGATTGGATTTGGTAGCGCGTCTGGTTCTCTAAACTCAAAGCTGAATGGATTATCAAACTGAGCAGGCAGCACTTGTTCCATTTTCTCTAGCGCTTTAATACGGCTTTGCGCTTGGCGAGCCTTTGACGCTTTGTAACGGAAACGGTCAATGTAGCTCTGCATGTGAGACATCTGTTTCTGCTGCTTTTGGTACATCGCTTGTTGCAGAATCAGTTTTTGCGCTCGTTGGGTTTCGAACGATGAGTAGTTACCCGTGTACTCATTGAGCTGCTGATTTTCAACGTGCACGATGCGGTTGACGATAGGGTCTAAGAAGTCCCTATCGTGCGAGATAAGTACTAGTGTGCCAGGGTAGCTTTGTAACCAACGTTCTAGCCACATTACTGCGTCTAAATCCAAGTGGTTGGTAGGCTCATCGAGTAGCAGTAGGTCACTGCGACACAGTAGGGCTTGCGCTAGGTTCAAACGCATACGCCAACCACCTGAGAATTGAGTCAGGTTCCATGTCATTTGTTCTTGGCTAAAGCCTAGGCCATCCAGTAACTCGGCAGCACGTGCCTTGATGCTGTAACCACCAATGGTTTCAATCTTGCCATGGATCTCTGCTACCAATGTGCCGTTATCGGCTTGTTCAGCTTTCTCTAGTTGATCTTCAAGGCCGCGGTATTCACGGTCGCCATCAATCACGTATTCAATTGCTGTTCTTTCTAATGCAGGTGTTTCTTGAGCAACCCAAGCCATTTCCCAATGGGCTGGTTTACTGAATGAACCTGCATCAATCGACAGTTCGTCCTTAATTAAGGCGAATAGCGTAGATTTACCACAGCCGTTTTTACCAACCAAACCGATCTTGTCGCCAGGGTGAAAAGTCGCAGATGCTTGGTCGAGGAGTGGCTTACCGCCGCGTAGCAATTGAATATCAGAGAAAGTAATCATAATTGAAATAGCATAGAAATTAGAGGTGAACAGACGCCTGCATAGTAGGCTGAAACCAGATAAAAGTCGATCACAATGCAATTTGCGTTATGATGCCAATAACATATTAATAACTTTTATTTAAATTCTAGTGGCCTTGCCACCGTTTAGCCCTTAAAGGAATGTTTCAAAGGAATGAGTATTACTCCCTCGATAGACAAACCCGTGCCAAAGGTATTAGTGATCTATGCGCACCCAGAGCCGCAAACCTCTATCGCTAACCAGATCATGGTTAAAAAGATAGAGTCGCTTGGGAATGTTAAAATCCACGATCTTTATGCCCTCTATCCTGACTTCTTTATTGATGTGCCTTATGAGCATGAACTGCTTCTGCAGTACGATGTGATTGTGTTCCAGCATCCTCTGTTTATGTATTCTTGTCCTTCGTTATTGAAGGAGTGGTTTGATCGAGTATTAGGCAAGGGCTTTGCGTTTGGTGAGCAAAGTGCACTTAAGGGTAAGCATTGGCGCAGTGTTATCACCACGGGTGGTAAAGAAGAGGCGTTTGGTGCTGCAGGCTATAATAAGTATCCCTTACAAGAGATCTTGCAACCGTTTGAGCTAACTGCCGCTTTGTGCCAGATGCACTGGATGTCACCTTTAGTTTTACATTGGGCTAGAAATGTCTCGGATATGACGCGTTACCAACACGCAGAAGCGTATCGAAATTGGTTGCGAGACCCGCTACAAGATATAGGAGCAGATGATGGCTCTGACTAATGATTTTCTACAAAGTAGCGTTATATTTTTAGCGGCTGCTGTGGTTGCGGTTCCTATCGCGCAGCGAGCTGGCTTGGGTTCAGTACTCGGTTACTTGTTAGCTGGTGTCGCGATTGGCCCTTGGGGACTTGGCTTAATCAGTGACGTAGAGGCGATTCTGCACTTCTCCGAATTCGGGGTAGTACTGCTGCTCTTCCTGATTGGCTTAGAGCTTAACCCGAAAAAATTGTGGCAGATGCGAGCCCCCATTCTCGGGCTGGGTGGCGCGCAAGTGCTGATCACCACCCTGATTATTACCGCCATCGCCTGTATGTTCGGTTTAACGTGGCAAACTAGCCTAGTGATAGGTATGGGCTTAGCTTTGTCTTCGACCGCAATCGCGTTGCGGGTTATTGAAGAGCGTGAACTCGGTGGTAAAGAAGCGGGGCAGTCTGGCTTTGCAGTGTTACTTTTCCAAGATATTGCAGTAATCCCTATGCTAGCAATGCTACCTTTGCTAGCAGGTAATACAGGCGGCAGCTGGGCGGACATGCTTTGGATGCTGGGTGGTGTGATTGGTCTGCTGGTCGGTGGCCACTTCTTATTGAGGCCTTTGTTCCGCTACGTCGTTATGAGTGGTGTGCGTGAGCTATTTACTGTTGCAGCGTTGTTACTTGTGATTGGTATTGCCGTCATCATGCAACAGATTGGCTTGTCGATGGCATTGGGTACTTTCCTAGCGGGCGTGCTTCTAGCTGAAAGTGAATATCGACATGAGCTTGAAATTGCGATTGACCCATTCAAAGGGTTGTTGCTTGGTCTGTTCTTCATCTCTGTGGGTATGGCGGTAAATTTAGGTTTACTTGCTGAAAGCCCATTCGCGATACTGATTGCTGTATTAGCTCTCGTGGTTTTGAAAGGCTTAGTGCTGTATGGGCTAGCTCGTATTTTCGGTACTCAAGCCAAAGCCCGTAGTCGCATGGCGATGATTCTCAGCCAAGGTGGTGAGTTCGCTTTCGTTATTTTTACCGCGGCGAGTGCTCAAGGTATCTTAAGCGGCGAACAAGTGTCGTTCTTACTGGTGGTTGTGAGTTTGTCGATGGTGACCACGCCATTGATGCTTAAACTGCAAGACCGATTCTTTGCACGTCAGCTTAATCAAATCAGTGAAAGTGCGATGTCTTCGGATGTGGTTGATCGCAGCCCTCGAGTGATTATTGCGGGCTTTGGTCGTTTTGGTCAGATCATTGGTCGTCTGATGTATGCCAACAAGATTCGTATCACTGTCCTTGAAAGTGATGCCAGCCAAATACACATCCTTAGAAAGTTCGGCTACAAGGTGTTTTACGGAGACTCGACTCACCTAGAGCTATTACGCGCAGCCGGTGCTGATAAAGCAGAGGCGATTGTGTTGTGTACTGACTCCCCTGATGAAATCATGAAAACCGTCGATTTATGTAAGCAGCACTTCCCACGCTTAAAGATCTTGGCGCGTGCACGAAGCCGTGTTGAAGCGTATCAACTACTTAACCACGGTGTGAGTAACTATTCGCGTGAAACCTTCCTTGGAGCATTGGATTTAGGTCGTCAAACATTGACTGAACTTGGCATGCATCCATATAAAGCGAAGCGAGCAGAAGCACACTTTAGAAAGTTGGATAATGGTATGCTGAAAGAGTTGCTGCCTCAGCATAACGAAGATGCCGAGTTAGCCCAAAGAGCGAAAGAGGCTCGTAAAGAACTTGAAGAGATCTTTGGACACGAGATGGAAAACGATCACCAATCTCGAAACTATTGGCAGTAGCTTGAAGTGATAACTCATGCTTGAGCTTAGAAATAGAGCTTGGGCATAGAAATAACAGACTATAGAACTAACCTAATAATAAACGCGGTCTCTGCTTAACTTATCAATAAAGTGAGTGGGAAGAACCGCGAATCCAGAGCAGTAAAGGATATGAACGTGAAACAGAAAAAACGCTTTATCGCAGGGGCAAGCTGCCCAAGTTGCAGTACTCAAGACACACTCCGTTGGTGGATTGAAAATAATATCGAGCTGGTGGAATGTGTCGATTGTGACTTCACAGAACAGCGTAAACCGAAAACTGTAGAGAAATCTGAACACGCGAATCAAGAAATGATCGGTATTTTTAAGCCAGAATGATTGAGTTTCGTTAATTGATCCCCATAATATCCCGGTACAGAATTTTTCCTAAGCTCAACTGTTCGAGCTTAGTCCAAACCTCCTTGGAGCTCTCATGAAAATTGAAAAGAACGTAGTAGTTAGTGTTGCATATCAAGTGAAACTTGAAGATGGTGTAGTAGTTGACCAATCAACTGCAGAAGCTCCACTAGATTACCTTCACGGTCACAACAACCTAATTACAGGTCTTGAAAAAGAGCTTGAAGGCAAAGTAGCTGGCGACAAGTTCTCAGCAACGGTTACTCCAGAAGACGCTTACGGCGAGCACAACGATGACTTAGTTCAACGTGTTCCTGCAGACGTATTCCAAGGTGTTGAGCAAATCGAAGTTGGCATGCGTTTCCTAGCTGATACTGACCAAGGTCCAATCCCAGTTGAAGTTACTGAAGTAGATGGCGACGAAGTTGTTGTTGATGGTAACCACATGCTAGCTGGCCAAACTCTAACGTTTGACGTTGAAGTTGTAGCGGTTCGTGAAGCGACTGAAGAAGAAGTTCAACACGGTCACGTACACCAAGAAGGCGGCTGTGGCGGTCACGACCACGATCATGACCACGAAGGCGGTTGCTGTGGTGGCGAAGGCCATGACCACGGTGAAGAGAAAAAAGACGGCTGCTGCGGCGGCGGTAGCTGTGGTTCTCACTAATACCGAATTAACGGTTTAGTTTAAGAATCTTGAAAGCCTCCCTTGTGGAGGCTTTTTGCGTTTAGGAGTCTCGCTTTTTGACCTCGCTTTTCTCTACCAAACTAAGTGTCCGCAAATCTAAGCATTCGTAAAAGTTTGGTTTTCGTTATCAGACATCGAACCATGGATGTGGTATTGATAGCACAACATTATAAGACGACGTCAGTGGAGAGTTTGTATGTCACAGCCTTTTTCAATTGCCATTCATGGTGGTGCAGGAACCATCTTGCGCGAGCAAATGAGCTATGAATTAAAAGCGGGTATTACCGAGGCTTTGGAAAAATCGGTTTTGGCTGGTTATCAAATATTGCAATCGGGTGGTGATGCTCTGGATGCGGTAGTGGCATCGGTTAAGGTGATGGAAGACAGCCCGCACTTTAATGCCGGTAGGGGCTCTGTTTTAACGCATGATGAATTTGTTGAGATGGACGCTTCTGTGATGCATGGCCGCGAAATGGATGCAGGTGCTATTGCAGGCGTTCGCCATATCAAAAACCCAATTGAGCTTGCACGTGATGTGATGCGGAAAAGCGACCATGTGTTGCTGATTGGTGAAGGTGCCGAGAAGTTTGCGTTTGAGCATGACTACACCTTTACCGAGCAAGACTACTTCTTTACTGAGCGCCGCTATGACCAACTTCAGTCGATGAAAGAGAAAGGCATCTTTGCTCTGTCTGAAGCGAAATATGATCAGCAGCAAGCTGAGAAATACCCTGACGATAAAAAGTACGGCACGGTTGGTGCGGTCGCATTAGACCAAGCGGGTAACTTAGCGGCAGCAACCAGTACCGGTGGCGTGACCAATAAGAAATACGGTCGTGTGGGTGACTCTCCGATCATTGGTGCAGGAACCATCGCTGAAAATGGCAATGTTGCCGTCTCAACAACCGGGATGGGTGAGTTCTTCCTACGTAAAATGGTCGCCAGTGATGTCGCAGCACGAATGCGTTATCTGAAAGAAGATGTGCACACCGCTTGTGAAACGATCATTCAAGGTGAATTGAAAACCATGGGTGGAGAAGGTGGCTTGATCGCTATCGATGGCCAAGGCGATATACATTTTGGTATGAACAGCTCAGGAATGTATCGTGCAAGCGTTGATACTCAAGGTCGTGTTGAAGTGAAGATTTATGCCGACGACTAAGTTGGTATCGGCTTAATTGGCTTTAGCTTATTCACTGAGATGAAATAAACAAAAGGGCGACAGATAAGTATCTGTCGCCCTCTTAGTTTTCTATGTCCCGTCCTGAAATGTGTTTACACATTGAGGACGAGAAACTAACGATATGCGTCGTTAGATTTAATTGGTTATTTTGAACCGCACTTAATAGTGTGGAGGTGGCGTCTCTTCTGATGCGTCAGCTAGATTAGAGCCATCCATATTTTTTACTTTGCCAACCACGAACTTCATCTGATCTTGCATTCTCGTGATTAACATTTGTTGTTGGCTAAGCGCTTCATTGAGTTCTTCAATGGTCTGTTCTTGGAAAGCTAGCTGACACTCTAGGTCATTTACGCGGCTTTCTAGTTGTTCAACTCGCTTTTCTGTCATCGTTCTTAATCCACATTCCAAGCTTGGGCAATGCCCGCAGAGGTGCCCGATATCACACGGTTCTTATCATCAAAGGCTGCATCATACACTACCGCACGAGGAGGGCGAGCATCTTTTAATGGCTCAGCATCGTGGCGAGAAATTCGCTTGCCATCCTGAGTATTCCACACACTCACTTGGCTGGATGGTGTGCCCGTCACCAACATACTACCGTCATCAGAAAAACGCGCACTCGAGAAAATCAACTGTCGAGACCAGCTTTGCAATTGCGCTTGAGGTTCGCCCGTTTCAAGATCCCAAATCATCGCTTGATTGCCGCCATCAGAGGTAAAAGCCAGTTCACCATCGCGTTGTAGCGCGACTCGTACTATTCTTTGTTCATGCTCAAAGGTGCGCAACACCAAGCCCGACTCGGTATCCCAAAGGTAAGCTTTGTAGTCGTTGCCGCCTGATAATGCGTAGCGGCCATTAGAAGAGAGGGAGACTGAATTCACTTTTTCTCGGTGAGCAAGGAACTCCAGACGGCGTCCGGTGACTAAGTCCACATAGATGGCTTTTCCATTAGAAAGGCCAAGCAGTACTTTTTCACCATTGCTAGAGATATCGACATCGCGAATCAAGCCGTCGGAGATAGACCAGAGCCCTTGTGCTTGAGTCCAAGATAAGTCCCAAACGGCGAAGTTCATCTGGCTAGCGGTAATGGCAAAACGGCCATTGTCCGAGATACGGATACGCGATACTTGGTTTTCTAACTGGTCTTGTGGACCAAGCTGAGCCAACTCTTGGTCTTCGGCGAGGTCCCAAAGGAGCAGTTGCTTTTGCTGAGAGTAGAGCAGGGCGAAGCGTCCATCTCTGCTGAGTGCAAAGCTGGTGGCACCATTGGGCTCAATTTCCCAACGCTGCTCATCATCTTGGAAGAAAAAGCAACCATTTAACAAGGTGATGACAATTGTACATAGCAATGAGTGGAAAAATATTCGCATCACATCTAATAATCCGGTTTGTGTCGAAAGACATATGACTAGTATATTGTTATAACTAACGTATTCACACCAATCTAATCATTAGATTTGTGCACAATAACCAATGGCTTGGCCATTAATTGGAGAATTCAATGAAATCAGTTTTAAAAGTATCACTGCTTGCCGCAACGGTTATGCTAGCAGTTGGTTGTCAGAAAGAAGAACCAAAGGCAGAAGCTCCACAGGTAGAAGAAGTTAAAGTTGAAGCAGTAAACTTTAAAACAGAAGATGACAAAGCGGCTTACGCAATCGGTGTATCTTTCGCTAACTACCTAAGCACAAGCATTGATAAGCCAAGCGAGCTAGGTATCAACCTAGACAAAGATATGGTTCTTCAAGGTATCGAAGACGTATTCGCAGAGAAAACAGCACTTAACGAAGAAGAAACTCGCGCAGCTCTTGAAGCTCTAGACAAGCGTGTTGCTGAAACGATGCAAGCACAAGCGGCAGAAAAATCTGCAGAAGTGAAGAAAGCCGGTGATGACTTCCGCGCTGAGTTCGCTAAAACTGAAGGCGTTAAGCAAACTGAATCTGGTCTACTTTACCAAGTAATGACTGCTGGTGAAGGCGCTTCTCCAAAAGACACTGATACCGTTCAAGTACACTACAAAGGTACGCTAACAGACGGTACTCAGTTCGACAGCTCTTACGATCGTGGCGAACCAGCAACATTCCCACTAAACCGCGTAATCCCAGGCTGGACTGAAGGCGTACAACTGATGCAAGTTGGTTCTAAGTACAAGTTCGTTATCCCGCCAGAGCTAGCATACGGTGAGCAAGACACACCGACTATCCCAGCTAACTCAACGCTAGTATTCGAAGTAGAACTACTAAACATCGATAACGCTGAAGCAGCTCCTGCACAGTAATATCGGTTAAAAGCCTCGTACTAAAATACGTTGATTGAATAAAAAGCCTAACTTTGAGTTAGGCTTTTTTTATGATTTGAAGATGAGTATTTGATTTTTAAACTTGTTCTAAATCACTAGTTGCAATGTTAGCTAGGTGTGCAATTAAAATTTTCTGATAAACTTACATAAATTTGTTGATTTTTCACACGAAGGTAAGGAATAAGTGACTACTACAGAAACAGTCAATGCAGATGTGTTACTTGAAATGGAATCAGTCCACGTTATGCCATTCAGTGAACACGATAAAATCATTCTAAGATCTTATGAGGCCGTTGTTGACGGTATTGCGAGCCTTATTGGTCCGTTTTGTGAAATCGTTTTGCACTCTTTAGAAGACCTCAATACTTCTGCGATTAAAATTGCCAACGGCGAAAATACAGGTCGTCAGGTTGGCTCGCCGATTACCGATCTTGCATTGAAGATGCTAAAAGATATTGAAGGTTCTAAGCGTAACTTCTCACGTTCATACTTCACTCGCGCTAAAGGCGGAGTGTTGATGAAGTCGATCACGGTTGCTATCCGCAACGGTGAAGACCGAGTGATTGGCCTACTGTGTATTAACGTGAATCTAGACGCGCCATTCTCACAAGTGCTGCAATCGTTCATGCCTACACAAGACGCAGACGAAGCCGCATCATCGGTTAACTTCGCTAGTGACGTTGAAGAACTTGTCGACCAAACGGTTGAACGCACCATTGAAGAAATTAACGCTGACAAATCGGTATCGAACAATACTAAGAACCGTCAGATCGTGATGGAGCTGTACGACAAAGGTATTTTCGATATTAAAGACGCGATCAACCGCGTTGCTGAGCGACTGAACATCTCTAAGCACACCGTGTACCTATACATCCGCCAACGTAAAACAGAGGATGAAGAGGGTTGCTAAGCTATACACTCCTAGTGAATGGGCCAGTCTATGGCTCACAGTCAGCAAGAAGTGCCTACCAGTTTGCCGTGGCTCTGATTAAACAGGGCCACAAACTTCACAGTGTGTTCTTCTATCAAGATGGCGTGAGTAACGGCTCAGACCTTACCGTACCGGCTAACGATGAATTTGATTTAGCTTCTGCTTGGCAAAAGCTGGCTGATGAACACGATGTTAGCCTTGAAACCTGTGTGGCAGCTGCGCTAAGACGCGGAGTGATTAGCTCTGAAGAAGCAGAGCAACATCAACTAAGTGCCTCTAACCTAGCCACTGGATTTACTCAAGCCGGATTAGGGAGCTTATCGGAAGCGCTACTAACGCAAGATAGGGTTGTGCAGTTTTGAGAAAGTTAGCCTTTATATTTAACAGTTTCCCTCATACGACCGCTGCGGGTAGAGAAGGGTTAGACGCCCTGCTTGCTGCGTCCGCATATAGTGAAGACATTGCCGTGTTCTTTGTTGGCGATGGCGTGACACAGCTTCTCAAAGCGCAGCAGCCCGACGAAACACTATCGCGTGACTACATCTCTGCATTCAAACTTATGGACCTGTACGACATCGAACAGGTGTATGTGTGTCAGCGTAGTCTGAGTCAGTTTGGTCTTTCAGCAGACAACCTGCTGATCGATGTGACCACCGTTGAAGCCGACGAGTTAACGCAGAAGTTAGCTCAGTGCCAACAGATACTGACTTTCTAGGGGACGCTATGCTTCATATTGTAAAATCAGTCGACAAACTTAAACTCGCATTGACCTATTCTCAGCCACAAGATCAGTATCTTTTGGTGGAAGATGCGGTGTATGTTTGCCTTCCCAATCATGAGTTATTCACTCAAATCTGCGCAGTAGAGCAGGTGTCGGTGTTAAAACCAGATCTCGATAGCCGAGGTTTACAACTACTTGTCTCAAGTACCATTGATCAAGTTGACTTCGATGGCTTCGTTAAACTGACGGTTTTGAGCGACAAATCAGTGACTTGGTAAGCGTCTTTTATCAGTTTGGTTAAAATTAGACCATCCTGAGCTCTAGACGGCTAAAAAAGATCTGTATATTTCTTGACACACCTCCCACTGCTGAATAGAATTTTGCGTCCCTAATTACGACTTGTGATTAGGGATAGATTTTTCACAAAGCTTACTTTCAAGTAAATTTCAGGAGCTAGTTAATGGCAACTATTAACCAGTTGGTTCGCAAACCTCGTGTAAAGCAAGTTGTTAAAAGCAACGTGCCTGCACTAGAAGCGTGCCCACAAAAACGTGGTGTATGTACTCGTGTTTACACTACTACACCTAAAAAACCTAACTCGGCACTACGTAAAGTATGTCGTGTACGTCTAACTAACGGTTTCGAAGTAACTTCGTACATCGGCGGTGAAGGCCACAACCTACAAGAGCACAGTGTTGTACTAATCCGTGGCGGTCGTGTAAAAGACCTTCCGGGTGTTCGTTACCACACTGTTCGCGGCGCACTTGACTGTGCTGGCGTTAACGACCGTAAACAAGGTCGTTCTAAGTACGGTGTGAAACGTCCTAAGTCTTAATTGATTCTCTTTTTTAAAAAGAAATCGTTAAGTAAGGCCAAACACTATTTTATTTATTATTCTGAAAAGTTTTGGAAAAAACCTGAAGAAGACAACGGAGAATATCCATGCCACGTCGTCGCGTAATAGGTCAGCGTAAGATCCTTCCAGATCCTAAGTTCAAATCTGAATTGCTGGCAAAATTCGTTAACATCCTTATGGTTGACGGAAAGAAATCTACTGCAGAAAAAATCGTTTACACTGCACTAGATTCAATGGCTGAGAAGTCTGGTAAAGACCACTTAGCTGTATTTGAAGAAGCTCTTGAAAATGTTCGCCCAGCGGTAGAAGTTAAATCTCGCCGTGTAGGTGGTTCAACTTACCAAGTACCTGTAGAAGTTCGTCCGGTTCGCCGTAACGCTCTTGCTATGCGTTGGGTAGTTGAAGCTGCGCGTAAGCGTGGTGAAAAATCTATGGCTCAACGCCTAGCGGCTGAAATGCTAGACGCGTCTGAGAACAAAGGTACTGCGGTTAAGAAACGTGAAGACGTTCACCGCATGGCTGACGCAAACAAAGCGTTCGCACATTACCGTTGGTAATACCTTTTTAGTGCTGCAAGGTTCCTTGCAGCACTTCTTTAGTTCCTATGCTTATGCTAGGAACTATTGCTATTTCTAGGGCAAGCAATTTTTAGCGAAGTATCGCTTTTAACGCCTAATCTAGACATAGCAATAGTCCCTAAGTCTCTAATAAGAGGATTCAACCGTGGCTCGTAAAACTCCTATAGAGCAATACCGTAATATCGGTATCGTTGCTCACGTAGATGCAGGTAAAACAACCACAAGTGAACGTATTCTGTTCTATACCGGTCTTTCTCACAAAATCGGCGAAGTTCACGATGGTGCAGCAACCATGGACTGGATGGAGCAAGAGCAAGAGCGCGGTATTACGATCACTTCAGCAGCAACCACTACGTTTTGGCGTGGTATGGAAGCTCAGTTCTCGGACCACCGTATTAACATCATCGACACTCCTGGACACGTTGACTTCACAATCGAAGTAGAACGTTCTCTGCGTGTGCTTGATGGTGCAGTTGTTGTGTTCTGTGGCTCATCTGGTGTTGAACCTCAGTCAGAGACAGTATGGCGTCAAGCTGATAAGTACCAAGTTCCACGTATGGTTTTCGTTAATAAAATGGACCGTACCGGCGCTGACTTCTTGCGCGTAGTTGAACAGATCAAGGACCGCTTAGGCGCAACTCCTGTTCCAATTCAACTGAACATTGGTGCTGAAGAAAACTTCCAAGGCGTTGTCGATCTTATCAAGATGAAGGCAATTAACTGGAATGAAGCTGACCAAGGCATGACTTTCACGTACGAAGATATTCCTGCAGACATGCAAGAAATGGCTGAAGAATATCGTACAGAACTTGTTGAAGCTGCTGCAGAAGCAAATGAAGAGCTGATGGATAAGTACCTTGAAGAAGGTGAACTAACAGAAGCTGAAATCAAACAAGGTCTTCGTACTCGTACCCTTAATAATGAAATCGTACTTGCTACTTGTGGTAGTGCATTCAAAAACAAAGGTGTACAAGCTGTTCTAGATGCAGTTGTTGATTTCCTTCCTTCTCCAGTCGATGTACCTGCAATTAAAGGTATCGATGAAGATGAGAACGAAGCAGAGCGTCACGCAGACGACAAAGAACCGTTCTCAGCGCTAGCATTTAAGATTGCAACAGACCCATTCGTTGGTACTTTAACTTTCATCCGTGTTTACTCTGGTGTTGTTGAAAGCGGTAAAACAGCTTATAACTCTGTGAAGAAACAACGTGAACGCTTAGGTCGCATTGTTCAAATGCACTCAAACAAGCGAGAAGAAGTAAAAGAAGTACGAGCAGGTGACATCGCAGCCATCATTGGCCTGAAAGATGTGACTACTGGTGAAACCCTTTGTGACCAGAACCATAAGATTGTTCTTGAGCGCATGGAGTTCCCAGACCCAGTTATTCAGATCGTTGTAGAGCCAAGCTCTCAAGCTGATCAAGATAAAATGACTATCGCTCTAGGTAAACTAGCAGCGGAAGACCCATCGTTCCGCGTTGATATGGATGCGGAAACTGGCCAGACTCTGATTTCTGGTATGGGTGAACTACACTTAGATATCATCGTTGACCGTATGAAGCGCGAATTTAGCGTGAACTGCAACGTTGGTAACCCGCAAGTGGCTTACCGTGAGACTATTCGTGGTACAGCGAAAGCGGAAGGTAAATTTATCCGTGAACATGGTGGTAAAGGTCAGTACGGTCACGTATGGCTGAAACTAGAACCATCAGAAGCTGGCGAAGGCTTTGTCTTTGTGGATGAAATTGCCAATGGTATCGTACCGAAAGAGTTTATCGCTTCAGTTGCTAAAGGCGTTGAAGAGCAGATGAACAATGGTGTGCTTGCTGGCTATCCAGTTTTGGATATCAAAGCTACACTATATGATGGTTCTTACCATGAAACAGATTCAAGTGAGATGGCGTTTACAATCGCTGCCTCTATGGCTTTCAGAACGGGTGCACTTGAAGCGCAACCGGTTCTGCTTGAGCCTATGATGAAAGTTGAAGTAACTACTCCAGAAGACTGGATGGGTGACGTTGTTGGCGATATTAACCGTCGTCGCGGCATCATCGAAGGTATGGACGAGGGGACAGCTGGCCTGAAGATAATTCGTGCACAAGTTCCGTTGTCTGTCATGTTCGGTTACGCAACTGATTTACGTTCTGCGACACAAGGTCGTGCTTCTTACTCTATGGAGTTTAGTGAGTACGCTGAAGTGCCTAACAATGTTGCAAAAGCAATCATTGCAGAGCGTGGTTAAACAAAAGGAAGGCATTTTTTTTCATTTTTTGAAAGAACAATGCGTCCAAATATTGCGCTAACGAGAGTTGGCGCATAAAATAGCAATTTCTGGCGCGTCTCGCTCAATAATGAACGTGGCGAATCATAACTAGGAAGGAACACGATTGTGTCTAAAGAAAAATTTGAACGTACGAAACCGCACGTAAACGTTGGTACTATCGG
>NZ_JBFSVA010000014.1:0-136499 GCF_041467655.1 Vibrio sp. 10N.247.311.49 | reverse complement strand
TCACTTCACGCTACCCCTTATTCCATATGGGTTTTTCATGATCTTGCCCTGGGGTATTCCCTTTATGAATCAAACTCAGATTGTGAATTGATTAACAAAGGAAAGAGTTTACCGTTTGGAGGAGTAAAGGTTTATGGCAAGCATTTTCGATATGTCAGAATAAAAGCTAACGCTGAAAGCATTTTAGCATCCAAAGTGGTCTCAGATATTGTTCCATTCACGAGTGAATACATACAGAGCCTATTAGACAATCACTCGTAATTACCGCCTAAGCTCTTGTATCCTTAGCTCTAATCAAATAGAAATATAAAGGCCTTTGGCTATTTGGATGGCACACTTTCATATTGACACTCAAATTGGAAACTGAACTCGATAAATAATAAAAACCCATTAAATCAAACACTTAAAACTGGCACGTAACTTGATTGAATATCTAGACCTTCCATCACAAGGATGTAGATATGAGAATTACAACGTTAAGTTTGCTATTAAGTGCCCCTCTAGTCGCCAACGCAGCGCCATTCGATACCTGCCCTAGTCAAGCATACCTCTTTCAGTCGAAACCCGTTGAAGTTTGGGGTGTAAACCTAGTGACCGGCTCAACCACTCTGTTAGAAGACGATACGGGTATGAATGCCAATATCAATGGTGTTGGTTTCGACTTTCAAGACAGATATATTTATGGCTATGACACCACCAACAAACGCTTGGTGCGCCTTGGACAGGATTTCCAAGCTGAAGTTATCAATACCAGTGGCTTACCAACCGATCACACTTTCTATGTCGGCGACGTCTATGACCATGTTTACTACTTGTATCGTACAGGTAAGGGACTATTTACTGTTGACCTCTCTCCTTTAGACTCTGATCCGAATGCGACCGTCACGGTCAACAAAATCGGAGGCAGCCCAGCAACTGTAAAATTGACTGATTTCGCCTTTCATCCAAGTGATGGCTCTTTATATGGTATCGATAATAACTCTGGTGGCTTATACAGCTTCAACCCTACAACTGGTGCCGAAACCTACATCGGAGACACCGGCGAGTTAGGTACGTTCGGTGCTGGCTATTTTGATGTCAACGGCTACTACTACGTATCTCGAAACCAAGACGGTAAAATTTACCGTATCAATCTGTCTCCAGACAACGCTGCCAATATCGCGGCAGGTATTGTTCCAGCCGTTGAATTTGTTTCGAATGGCCCAGCTTCTGGTCAAAACGATGGTGCTCGTTGTGCTAATGCACCTGTTGTTGATGAAGACTCAAACATCGACTTCGGTGATGCTCCAGACAGCTACCTAACGTTACTGGCGAGCAATGGCCCTCGACATGAACTCGATGGCATCACATGGTTAGGTACAACTCCTCCAGATGCGGATTTAGATGGTTATGTCACACCTCAATCAGATGAAACTGTCGGGGTGGATGATGAATGGGCAAACGGTGGTATCGGTTTTGTTACCGCACTTGAAGCAGGGCTTGATTCAAAAGTAGTAATTGAAGCTTCAACAACCGGTTACCTTTCAGCTTGGATAGACTGGAACCAAGATGGCAGCTTCGATGGCGCCAACGAGCAAGTGTTTACAGATTACGCGCTCGATGCTGGTGAAAACGATCTATTCCTAAATGTCGACATCAACGCACTAACCGGTACTACGTGGGCTAGATTTAGATTCAGTCAACAAACCAACCTAAGTTACTTTGGCGGTTCAACCTCTGGTGAGGTGGTCGATATTCAAGTCGATGTTCTTAACGATGGTGCCACTGCTCGTTACTTCCCAAGTGCTTCTGGTTACGCAACGCTCGCGTACGAAGATAACTGGCCTTATAAAGCTGACTACGACATGAACGATGCTGTTCTTATGTATCGTATTACTGAAATCCTTAAAGATGGAAAAGTCGTTAAATCAACTATCGACGGCCGCCTAGCTGCTGTCGGGGCATCGTACAGAAATGGTTTTGCTGTTCGACTTCCTAACCTCGACCCGAGCTTGGTGAGTAGTGGTAGCTCTTACATGAAACACAACGGCGTATTCACTGACCTTGACCTAGAAGATGGACGTAGCGAAGCAATCTTTGTTATCGCCAATGACCTGACAGAAAAAATCAGCACTGGCTGTACCTTCTACCGCACCAGTAATGGATGTAAAGAAGATGAGCAGTTCTCGTTCCAAATTGGTATTACTTTAGCCGGTGACGGTGTGAGTACTGGCAGTTGGACCGATATGCCTTACGACCCGTTCATTTTTGCAACGCCTGGGTATTATCACGGTGAAAACCTACCTCTACATCCAGGGCGCAGCTGGGAGGTTCACTTGCCAGACCAAGCTCCAACCGAGGCATTTGATACCACTAACCTCTTTGAAGCTGGATTAGGCGTCGATGACAGTAATCCATCAACAGGTAAATACTTCAAAACAGCAGAAAACCACCCTTGGGCTCTCATAGTAACTTCGGATGACGAATGGGAGTGGCCTCTAGAGTACGTCGATATTGTTACCGCTTACCCAGAGTTTAAAGAATACGCAGAATCCGGCGGTGACACGAACCAAACATGGTACCAATCACCTGCAGACAACCAACGTTACGAACCATAAGGAGAGACGTTATGACTATTCACACTAAACAATATCGAGACAATCATTGCGTTGATTCAAGCCGCAATCTCTCTGAGGAAGAACGTATGTCTGTACAAAGCACTTGGAACATGAAGAAGTCACTAGCCGTTATTTTAGCTGCAGCGCCATTAGTATTAGCCGGCTGTGGAGGCGGCGGCGGTGGGGGCGGAAGTACATCTACGGCATCACCATCTACACCCTCGACACCTGCAACTCCGTCGAATCCGGTAACAGCAACGACTCCGGTAACAGCAACACCATCGCCGTCTCCCGTGACAGGTGCGGTAGCAGCGCAAAGCTATACGATGAGTGATTTAGTGGTACCTGACGGCTTTGACTACAGCTCTGTTGAACAATTTGATCTCGACATCGACATCAGCAGCATTTCGACAGACCGTTCTTTTGTGACCGTTTATAGCCGATTTAGTACAAGAGATGACTCAACCTTGAAGCCGGATTACTCCAGTAAAGTCATTGCAGGTCCATTAGATAATGGTGTGTTCGCCTCCAACTTTGCAGCACCAGTAAACCATGACGCACTCTTGATAGAGATTTGGTTTTACGATGGTCAACCTCCATTACAACAAGTGGTTTCTAGCGGCGACTCTCAGATTGTCTGGCAGTAAATTGTTTAACAGCAGGTAACTTGTCGTTAGCGAGAACTCTGACGAAACAGAGTCAAAATGGATTGTTTGTAAGTAGAAAGTGAGCAGAAATGCTCACTTTTTTATTTTCGTCGAGGAGCAGTTAATTCAGCTTTCTTAGCGAGTAGCATTCACTTTACCACCAACCTCACTTATATTTTCAACATAACCTTCAAAGACTTACTCTCATGAAACAGTTAAAAATAGGTCTATTTATCTTAATGTGTGGCGTAGGCGTGTTAGTTGCCCTTGCCTATTTCCCGCTAACATCAGAGACGGGGCAACGTATTCAAGCCAAAGTAATTTCGAACACGCTTACTCAATCCTTAGATGGGCACAGGCGTTATCTGACGGTTCAGACAAAAGATAATGACGTATTTCGGCTCTCTATTGCTCCTACCACAGACTGCCCTATTGATTCTGTGGTCGCGCTTGATACATTAAACAATCAAATAACCGGACAAAGCAGTTATCAGTTCATCCACTGTCGAGCTGCACAGTAGCCATCGATGCAACAACGGTATTCGTAAAGCAACTGTATTCGCAAAAGCAACAGTAATCGCTCTACCACTGTATTCGCTAAAACAGTAAGAATCGCTAAAACAACAAGAATGGATATAACAATAATGAATCAGCCACTCATCTCACCACAACAACTTCAACAACGTTTGCTAGCAGAAGACAATATCATCATCCTCGACGCCAGCATCGAGTTTCAAATTCCAAGCGAGTCAGAAAAGATCAAAGGACAAATGATTCCTGGTGCTATTCGTTTTGACTACGACAAAGACTTTTGTAACAAGCACACTCTGCTTCCTCACATGTTTCCGAGCGAAAAACACTTCAACACTCGCACAAAAGAAATTGGCATCAATCAAGACAGTACGATTGTGGTTTACGATAACTCCGGAACCTTCGCTTCTCCTCGTGCGTGGTGGATGTTTATGGCAATGGGACACAACGACGTATTCATCTTAGATGGCGGTTTGCCAGCTTGGATCGAAGCCGGTTACGCGACCGAGACTGACTATCGCACCGAAGTAAAAGCGGGCAATTTTGAAGGCCATATTCAAGACAACTACTTTGTCAGTGCTCAGCAGATTGAAGGTTACTCAACTGACAAGAGCGCAAACATTGTAGATGCTCGTTCTCAAGCTCGTTTCGATTCAGAAGTTCCTGAACCACGTGAAGGCTTGCGTAGTGGCCATATACCGAATTCTATTTGCCTACCATTTGCCCAAGTACTCAAAAACGGCAAGTTAAAGTCCCAAGAAGAGCTTATTGATATCTTTTCAACGCTAGAATTAACGCCTTCTCAACCTATGTTCTTTAGCTGTGGCTCTGGCGTAACAGCTTGCATCATATTATTAGCCGCTAAACTCGCTGACTATAACGGTGAAATGGGTGTTTACGATGGTTCATGGACGGAATGGGGTGCTAACGACAAACTCCCTATCGCCGTGACTAAAAAGTAATTCAACTTCGCTTAATGCAACTATTAGAATATACTGTGCATGCATAAAGAGCTTACTGATAATGATGGCCCCACGTCTCATGAAGTAAGCCTCTATGTCGCAGTCAAAGCTATGTTCATTTGAGACCAAGACTCGATTCACGCCGTTTGATTTGTAACCCACATCAACTTGCTAACCATAATTCGTGATTAATCATAAACTAATCGTTATCGACGTTATGAATACTAATTTTTCACTCAAGAATCTCTGCTCGTAGTCGTTACACTATTTAATCATTAATACTTTCATCATTGATGTTTGTATTTTTCGTTGCATGAATCGCGCTGACAACCCAATAGTTTGTCACTTGCAGTCTGTTAAAAGTAGTAACCAACAAAGGCATCTCATGGCTCTATTTAAGCAAAATATCTGGTCGCTGTACGCGTTTGTCGTACTACTGACCCTGATACTTTTCGCCGCGTTGGGAATAACAAACTGGAAAGCAAACAGAGACGACTTCATAGAGCAGCAACACATTCAGGTTGAGCTTTTTTCTAGCTCCGTCAACTCGCTGCTGACCAGTCAAGAAGCCTTATTAGAAGTGGTTGGCCATCAACTGGCTCAACAGTCTGATTTCACACGTACTGCATCTATCCAGATTAGGCCAATATTAGACAAGCTACTTGAGACCCACCCTGCGATAGCAGCGTTTGGCTTGTTGAACACCGACGGTGATTACCTCTCGATTAGCTCAAATCTCGAACTTGCGAATCAAAGGAACTTGCTGCAATACGCGCCAACCAGAGGCTCCTTCCTAGACGCCCTATCAAGCAGTAGCATGGTGCTTGGCCGTACCTATTTTCAAGATTCGTTGAATAGCTTAGTCATCCCGCTGAGAAAATCCATTTCAATCGATGGCAAGAAAACCGATGCAGTAATGACCGCAGGGCTACGATTAGACGCAACGATCGTATTTGAAAATAATGCTCACGCCGGAAGTTTCAATACACTAAGCCTGATCAGAAAAGACAGCTATCGCCAGTTTTATTCAAGTGATATTGAATCTGAGAGTGCCTATTCCTCTCCAGTCGGCAAAGATGTCATACAGCGTATTGCAAGTATCTTTACCGACCACTTCGGAATTAGCGTACAAGAAGCGATGAATGGGCAAGAAACCTATTCTTTTGTCGTCGACGATGAAGAGTACCACTCTTTGATGAGCGCGAAATACATCCCAAACTACAAATTATGGGTGGTAGGACGTACGGATCTAACTCACGTCGATAGTATATTCATACAAGAGTTCAGCATTCTTTTCGTTGCCTTTATTTTTCTTCAGTTTGGTTTCTACTTTTTGGTTAAGTCGATTGCCAAGAATGAACAACGGACTCGTAGCCAACTCATTTATCAGGCGAACCATGACCCTTTAACCTCTCTGCCAAACCGTTTGTACATGCGTAGAAACATTGGTAAATGGATTGACGATGAGTCAGAGCCGTTTTCGCTGTTGTTTATCGATATCGATAACTTTAAATGCGTCAATGACACCCACGGGCATGACTTTGGAGATAAGGTTCTCAAACAGATCGCTTTGCGTTTGATGAGGTTCCGATCTCGCCTCAGCCTATTGGTACGTGAATCCAGTGATGAGTTTTTGTTCTTGACGCCCTTGTCGAATGAAGCTGAAATTAAACGACTCGCCAAGCGCATTATTGAAGTGCTTTCTCAACCTTATGAAGTTGAAAGCGCTCAGTTTTTGTTAGGTTGCAGCATCGGCGTAGCGCGTTTCCCAGAACACGGAAAAGATCTGGATAGCCTGTTACGTTCTGCCGATATTTCAATGTACAAAGCGAAACAGCAGCAAAACTCGTACAGTATTTTCACAACGGAAATGCAAGATGCTCATCTCTACAAAATGAAAGTAGAACAAAGGCTACGCATCGCTATCGAGAAACAAACGCTGTTCATGGTTTTCCAACCGCTGGTTCGTGCAAATGAAAGTATTCATGGTGTAGAAGCACTCGTGCGCTGGATTGATGAGGAATTGGGTTTTGTTCCGCCAGATGTCTTTATACCGATAGCAGAGAACACGGGTTTAATGCAAAAACTGGGGACTTTTATTATTGAGTCCAGCATTATGCAGATCGCCCACTTGCACCGAACAACAGAACAAAAGATCGGGCTGTCGATCAACATATCAGTGCGTCAGTTTTCTCATCAATCCTTCTCTGAGCACTTGTTCGCGACACTAGAAAAGTATCAACTCTCTCCTAGCTGTTTAACGCTAGAAATTACCGAGAGCTTGTTCATTGAAGATGTGACTTTGGTGAAACCGACTTTTGAAGCCCTCAAAGAGAAGAATATAAAGATCTCTTTAGATGATTTCGGGACAGGTTATTCATCACTAAGTATGTTGAAAGCACTGCCTATCGATGAACTTAAAATCGATAAGAGCTTTATTGAGAACATTGCTGTCGATCAGCAGTCACTCACCATGGTGCAAAACATCATCGCAATCGGTAAGAACTTCGGCATGGTGGTATTAGCAGAAGGCGTAGAATCAAACGAACACTTCGCAATTCTAAAGGCATGTGGATGTGACTTAATGCAAGGCTATTACTTCTCTCGCCCTATTCCTTATTATGAGCTGGCTACTCACCTAAACAAGAAAGTGACCGAGCACGCGGAATGTTCTGTTTAAGAACGCGAGTTAAATAGACGAGCTAAATAAGGTAGGCAGATAAACACCTACCTTATTTTCTAGATATTTTCTGTTCGGTTATTTATTCATTTCACTTTTTATTCATTTCACTATGCATAACATCGATCAACTGTCCGGAAGGATCTCCTGATAATTCCCAAGTAAAAATGCCGCCTAGGTCTGATTTCTTCGCCCATTCTGCCTTTGCTTTAATAGAACGCTGATCTTCAAAAGATATGAATACTTTTTTATCTGGGTTCCACAAATAAGGTGCTTGAGCTTGCTCATCATACTTATACTCATAACCTTGTTTGTTGCTGTAGTTATTCATAAGATCCCAAAACATGAAGTAACCGTTTTCACCGGTACCAAACTGCGCCCCTTGTTCAGAAACTAGGTCACCTTTAGGCAGCTCTCCAGCAAAGTCTTTTGTCCCTTGCCAACCTCGACCATAAAAAGCCGCCCCGATCACGAGCTTCTCGCTAGGAATACCTTGCTCTATCATCTGATTAATGAAGACATCAGCTCCCATTCCCCACCAACTACGCTCGGTGGCATGTAAGTTTGTTGTGTGACCTGTTTGAGTTCCCCAGCCTCCGAGGAAGTCATACGTCATCGCAAACATGTTCGTCAGATATGGGCTAGCTGCGTTCCAGTCAATTTGAGCTGCCTTAGCACCAACACCGACAGCCGTTGAAAGCTCGTAATCTCTTTGAGTCGTCTTTGATAGAGCGTCCAAATCACTTCTGATTGTTTTTACTAAAAGAGTAAAAGCTTCACGCTCTAGCGCTTTTTGCTCATCCGTTAGTTTCGTCTCTGGGTTCCAAGGCGAAGTGGTTAAGCCGCCGCCTCCTGGGTATTCCCAATCGAGATCAATACCATCAAAGAAGTCGTATTTTTGGATCAATTCAACAGCAGTTTTTGAAAAGTGCGCAATGGCTTGAGGATCTTTCGCCATCGCATGGAAAGGTTCAGACATTGTCCACCCTCCAAATGAGGGCAAAATTTTGATATTTTGATTGTCGGCCTTCAGTTGAGCTAACTGGGCAAAGTGACCTTTATAGGCGACATCAACACCCACGTCTCCGAAATCGACTTCTAACGCAGCTTCTTTATCCACAATAATCGCGGTATATGGTTGTTTGTCTGCACATTGCTGCTGAATTTGTTTTTGGACGGGCTCACCAGCACCGCTATAAGGACCACACATGCTCAAGAAGGCGTAAATAATATGTGAGAGCTTGTCTGCAGGTATGTCGTCAACGGTATAAGGGTTGTCTTTATTCAGATATTGCCAATCCGCAAAATACCCTGCGACGACTTTATCATCGGCATGTACTGTAGGTGTGAGCATACAAACCGTGGCTATTGAGCTAAGCCCAAAGATAGAAATAGATTTAAAGATAGAACTTGATTGGTCACTGTTGCTAGAAATAGCGTGTGTGATAAATGACAGTTTCATAATTATCTCCTTTAGTGTGGCTTAACATTAAAGAGTGATAATTCTTTCAACCGCTGAACAAATTCACTATTCGAGTCATGTCTAATAGTTATCCCCCTTATTGCACTGGTTTCATTAGGGGGAATTTCCATGATTACTCAAATAGTGAATTCAACGAAGCATAAATATCTTACTATTCACTGCCGTTTGGTTTATTCACGCTAAGTTGTTCGTCCAAGTTAAGTACCGTCAAAGCATTACTTACGCTGGTCGCTATCACATCGACCACACCGGTCCTTAGTGCGCCTAATAGAGCTAATGGCTTACTGTTCTCGGCTGCAATGGCAATGACTTCTGCAATTGGGCGGAATTCTTCCAAGGCCAAACCAATCACACGGTCACTCATTACTGTGTTTGCTGTTTTACCGTGAACATCGAAAAAGTCATAACCCGCAAAGTCACCGACGACTCCTTGCAATAAACGAGATTGAACGACCTCACCTGCGGTAAACCAACCTAAGTCGACCATATAGCTGTTTTCACTCATATCACCGATACCGACTAATGCAACATCGGCTTTTCGAGCGAGATCGAGTGTCTGCTTAACGGTGCTGTTTTCCATAAATGCGGTTTTTTGCGCTTTATTCTCGGCATAAGCCGGCGCGTATAAGGTTTCAGAAGATCCACCGTACTTTTTGGCTAGCTGCCTGCATATATGGTCGGCATTAAACATACCGCCTCTTGGGTGAATACCGCCGATACCACACACGAATTTACAGTCTCGTGGCGTAATTACGCCAGTGTGGTGAGCAACAGACGATACGTTTCGCCCTTGCCCTACTGTCACCACCATACCGTTTTTCAGTGTACTGGTAAGATAGTTAGACACTAAACCGGCTACTTGGAGTCGTTGCTTCTCTTCATTCGGTTGGTCTAGTGCCACAAGCGCACGCTTTACACCAAATCGTTCGATCAAACGTTGCTCGATCTTCGCACTAAAGACAGGGTGGTATTTCACGGTGATCTCAACAATGCCCTCATCTCGGGCTTGCTTGAGCATTCGACCAACCTTTGCACGGGAGATAGAGTACTTTTTAGATATCTCTTCTTGCGTGGCACCATCTTGATAATAAGCAACCGCGACTTCAGTGAGGAGATCAGTGTTTTCTTCGGAAACATCTTGGATATTCTTACTCATATACCACTCAACCAATATTTAACAATTATTTTACCTGCTTGAAGAACAAATGTTCGATGCTTAAGCAAGTGATACACAAGTTTACACCCCGAACATATGTAACAGCAAGGTACATTTGCTCATTGTCATAACCATGGTTTTGTTGTTGATTAATTCACCTCACTTTGCTCGTTAAACGTTTGCTTGCATAGCCCATGATTACTAGAGCGAAATATATTTGACTGAAGTCACCATACAGTACTATTTACCGTTGACTTTGGGGCTAGATCGGATAAATATGGCTACATCATTTACTCATCGAGCGATCAAATGTTCTGTGCAAATGTTCGTTCGGAGAAAAATTTAAATTAATGTAAGTTTGGCTCACTGGTACAACCATTGAGAACTTCATTAGTTAGCTTGCAAATGCCCACACCTCTCCCATTAATGAGGTGTTATGCGATACATAGGATGATCAAAATGAGCAATAAATTAGAGCAACTTCGTAAACTAACAACTGTTGTAGCTGACACTGGCGATATCGAAGCTATCAGCAAGTACACTCCAGAAGATGCAACAACTAACCCATCTCTAATTCTTAAAGCTGCTCAAATTGCTGAGTACGCTCCTCTAATCGATGCTTCTATCGAATACGCAAAAGCGCAAAGCGGTGATAAAGCACAGCAAGTTCAAGATACTTGCGACATGCTTAACGTGAACATCGGTAAAGAAATCCTAAAAGTTGTACCTGGCCGTATCTCTACTGAAGTAGATGCTCGTCTTTCTTACGACATGGAAGGCAGCGTTGCTAAAGCTCGTCAACTTATCAAAATGTACAACGACGCTGGTATCACTAACGACCGCATCCTTATCAAACTGGCTTCTACTTGGGAAGGCATCCGTGCTGCTGAAATCCTAGAGAAAGAAGGCATCAACTGTAACCTAACGCTTCTATTCTCTTTCGCTCAAGCTCGCGCTTGTGCTGAAGCTGGCGTATTCCTAATCTCTCCTTTCGTTGGTCGCATCATGGACTGGTACAAAGCGAAAGAAGGTCGTGATTTCGAAGCTTCAGAAGATCCAGGCGTAATCTCTGTTTCAGATATCTACAACTACTACAAAGACCACGGCTACAAAACTGTTGTTATGGGCGCAAGCTTCCGTAACATCGGCGAGATCCTTGAACTTGCTGGTTGTGACCGTCTAACTATCGCTCCTCAACTTCTAGCAGACCTAGAAGCAGCAGAAGGCGAAGTAGTAGAGAAGCTTATCGACTCTAACGGTACTAAAGAGCGTCCAGCAGCGATGACTCACGCTGAGTTCCTATGGGACCACAACCAAGATGCAATGGCTGTTGAGAAACTGGCTGAAGGCATCCGCAACTTCGCCGTTGACCAAGGCAAACTAGAAGACATGATCGCAGCTAAGCTGTAATCACTCTTACCAAATTCAAATAGGGGAACGTTCAGTTCCCCTACTTTTATCAATTTTGTTTTTCTTAATTTTTATTCGGAAGTTCTTATGAATCGCAAACATCTAGCTAACGCTATTCGTGCTCTAAGCATGGACGGCGTACAACAAGCAAACTCTGGTCACCCAGGCGCACCTATGGGTATGGCAGACATCGCTGAAGTACTTTGGCGCTCTCACCTAAACCATAACCCAGCAAACCCAGAGTGGGCTGACCGCGACCGTTTTATCCTGTCTAACGGCCACGGCTCAATGCTGATTTACTCTCTGCTTCACCTAGCAGGTTACGAGCTTTCAATTGAAGATCTTAAAAACTTCCGTCAACTGCATTCTAAGACTCCAGGTCACCCAGAGTACGGCTACGCACCAGGCATCGAAACAACGACTGGTCCTCTAGGTCAAGGCATCACTAACGCTGTTGGTATGGCTATGGCAGAGAAAGCGCTAGCAGCACAGTTCAACAAAGAAGGCCACGACATCGTAGACCACTACACTTATGCATTCATGGGTGATGGCTGTCTGATGGAAGGTATTTCTCACGAAGCATGTTCTCTAGCAGGTACGCTTGGTCTTGGTAAGCTGGTTGCTTTCTGGGATGACAACGGTATCTCTATCGATGGCGAAGTTGAAGGTTGGTTCTCTGACGATACACCTAAGCGTTTCGAAGCTTACGGCTGGCACGTAATCCCAGCGGTAGATGGTCACGATTCTGACGCTATCAACGCAGCGATTGAAGCGGCTAAAGCAGACCCTCGCCCTACTCTAATCTGTACTAAAACAGTGATTGGCTTTGGTTCTCCAAACAAAGCAGGTACGCACGACTGTCACGGTGCTCCACTAGGCGCTGAAGAAATTGCAGCAACACGTAAAGAATTAGGTTGGGAGCACGGTCCTTTTGAAATTCCGTCGGAAGTTTACTCAGAGTGGGATGCGAAAGAAGCAGGCGCAGCTAAGGAAGCAGCGTGGAACGAGAAACTTGCAGCTTATGAAGCAGCATACCCTGAGCTGGCAGCTGAATTCAAACGCCGCGTAAACGGTGACCTACCAGCTGAGTGGGAAGAGAAAGCATCGGCAATCATCGCTGATCTTCAAGCTAACCCAGCAAACATCGCATCACGTAAAGCATCTCAAAATGCTCTAGAAGCGTTCGGTGCTATGCTACCTGAATTCATGGGCGGCTCGGCTGACCTTGCGCCTTCTAACCTGACTATGTGGTCTGGTTCTAAGTCTCTTGAAGCAAACGACTTCTCTGGTAACTACATCCACTACGGTGTACGTGAATTCGGTATGACGGCTATCATGAACGGTATCGCTCTGCACGGTGGTTTCGTACCATACGGCGCAACGTTCCTAATGTTCATGGAATACGCGCGTAACGCTATGCGTATGTCTGCTCTGATGAAAACTCAGAACATCCAAGTTTACACGCATGACTCTATCGGTCTTGGCGAAGATGGTCCAACTCACCAACCAGTTGAGCAGATCGCTTCTCTACGTCTAACTCCAAACATGAGCACATGGCGTCCATGTGACCAAGTTGAGTCTGCTGTTGCTTGGAAACTAGCAATCGAGCGTAAAGATGGTCCTTCTGCACTTATCTTCTCTCGTCAAAACCTTGCACAACAAGATCGTGACGCTGAGCAAGTAGCAAACATCGCTAAGGGTGGTTACATCCTGAAAGATTGTGAAGGCAAGCCAGAGCTTATCCTTATCGCAACGGGTTCTGAAGTTGAGCTAGCGGTTAACGCTGCTGCTGAGCTAACGGCTGAGGGTAAGAAAGTACGCGTAGTTTCTATGCCTGCTACTGATGCGTTCGACAAACAAGACGCGCAGTACCGTGAGTCTGTACTTCCATCTGACGTAACGGCACGTATCGCTGTAGAAGCTGGCATCGCTGACTTCTGGTACAAGTACGTTGGTTTCGGTGGCAAGATCATCGGTATGACAACGTTCGGCGAGTCTGCACCTGCAGGTGAGCTATTCAAGATGTTCGGTTTCACTACTGAAAACGTAGTAAACACAGCGAAAGAGCTTCTAGCTTAATCTTGAATACATTGTCTCGCCCTTCAATGGGTTGATGCATACAGAAAGCCCCGCATGAAAATGCGGGGCTTTTTTTGTCTTTTCTCTCATTCGGATTAAGTCTAACGGCTATTTTTCTTCGAAACGCTTTGCCAGTTGGTAGAACTCATTGACTCGTTCTTTTAGCTCTGTGGAGTGGTCTTTCACAGAATGCGTTGCCACTAAGTTTTGTTCTGCGGTCGAGGCGATAGACTGCATATGCAGATTGACTTCACTCGACAGCTCACGTTGCTTATGAGCGGAACTTTCAACAGACTGCATGAGTTCATTCATGGATTGCATTAGGTTTTCGACTTCCGACAAGCGCTCTGCACTCACCTTCGCAACATCACCACATGCGTCCGTTTGCTTACGGTTCGCCAGAATATCTTTTTGCCACCCTTCAATCGTCGTTAGCATGGTATCGATGCTCTCTTTGATCTGAACCGTAGCCTTTGAGGTTCGACCCGACAATGCACGGACTTCGTCGGCAACAACGGCAAAGCCTCGTCCTTGCTCGCCCGCTCTCGCCGCTTCAATCGCAGCGTTCAGGGCCAACAAGTTGGTTTGTTCGGCGATTCCACCAATCTCTTCCATTATCTTGCTTACGCTCTGCGCTTGATCGCTCAGTTGGTAAGTCGTTTGAGTCGCCTTTTCAGCCTGAGAAGCTAGGCTCTCTAAGTTTTGATGAGTTTGATTAATGCTTTCTTTAGCGCCAGCACAGGTTTGCAAAGTCACATCAACAATCTGGTGCGCTTCTTCTGTGCGAGAAGAGACCTCATTGGCGGTGACTTCAACCTCTTCAGTCGCCTCTCGTACTTGAAGAATGTCTTTTGTTTGTTGATCTAAGGCTTCTGATACTTCAAATGACGTCGCATTTAGGTTGTCAGCCAAATCTTGTAACGGCTTGGCTGAGTCTGTCATGCGACCTAATACGGTGTGGATTCTTGCAGACAATAGTTTTAAGTGAAAATCGGCAATAGAGAACTGACTATTACCTGAATAAACAAGACGACTAACACTATCGAATTTAGATTGCAGCTTTTTCAACTGCAGTGGAGTATCAATCAGCTCTTGTCGGAAAAGCAGTGCTAATGCTGAAACAGGAAGTAGGCTCAACAACCATTGTGATACTTGCCCTACTTCAATGAGATTTGAAATTAACGGCGCAGCCAAAGAGCCTAGCAACACGGCGTAACGAACACTGTCACTGATCTTTAATGACCATTGGCGACCCGACTTTTCAGCCTTCAAGAGGCCTTGGTAAGCCTTATCTGCAACTTGTATCCATTCATTCTTTGGCTTAACACGAACAGATTGGTAGCCACTCACCTTACCATTGTCGTAAATTGGAGTTACATAAGCATCGACCCAGTAAAACCCACCAGATTTGGTTTTGTTTTTTACGATGCCACGCCAAGCTTTACCTTGCTTTAGGTTAACCCACATATCAGCAAAAGCGGCTTTCGGCATATCGTTATGCCTTACGATATTGTGGTGTTGCCCTAGCAATTCTTGTTGGCTGTATTCCGCTATGCGACAAAAAGTATCATTACTGTACGTAATCACGCCTTTTAAATCAGTGGTAGAGACAAGTTGTTCGTTTTCGCTGAGAAGCGTTTCACGAGATTGAGTAGATGAGCTGACAGTCATTATATTAACTTAGGTTAATTATTATTTTAGGCGAGGAATATATACAATTATTAAAGTTATGACAAAATGTGAACGTCACATTTTGTGTAAATGCCTGCTATTTATACAAATATTAGCTAAGTACCTCACAAAGCTAATAACTTCACTATCTTCTCATGCCAACAGTCACGACTCATCTAAGTTTACGGCAGTGGTAAATTTCACGGTTCTCATTGAGACAGAGGTATGGAATTTACGAATATTCAGATCTTTGCGTAGTACTCGCTCCACAAAGTCTTCGTAGGCTTGAATGTCTTTGACCGTCACAATCAGCATGAAATCAAAGCTGCCTGATATCTGATAGCACTGCGTGACCTCTTCTGCCTTTGAAATAGAATGGCGAAAGATTTGGTAAATATCCCCTCGATCACGCTCCATTTCCACGGACACAACCAAAGTCATCTTACTGCCGGTCAGTTCTGGATTAATGATGGACACACCACCGACAATCACGCTCTCTTCTCTCAGCCGTTTCACTCGCTTTAAGCAAGCAGGCGGTGACAACCCGACCAGCTCTGCTATTGTTAAATTTCACGTCATTGAAACACTGAAAGTTACTCTCAATACCCTAATTATTGATATTTTGAGTAAAAATAATTTGAGCATGGGTATTTACTAATGACTCAGTTATTACATGCGTATTTTAAAACACCGATAATAAAAAATTATCTTATTAGTTAGAACCCAACGCCTTGTATAAAGCGCCCTCCAGAATAATAACCACGACCTAATCAATGTTATTAAACATCCAAACTATCAACTATTCATTCAACAAAACCCATTAAATAACTGACAATAGAATAAATAACACTCCTTGTTTTATATTAACTCTAAATGTTGAAACCGGAACGAATAATTAATTGTAATAATTATCCATTTGATTGGTAAATTTTATAAATATATTTTGTTACATAATCAAAACTGATGGCTTGATATAATAATGTCACACAAAACAATGGCTTTAATGGTTCTAATTTTTTCCTCACTGTCACAGGCTTCCACTATTGAGAACGACGAACTATTACTGAAGTCATTGATTAAACGAGGTGTTATCTGTTCAGGCTTAACCTATGAGGAAAATCAAGAAGCTTTGCGTATCTATCTCAACGCTAAAAAAGTGAAGAGCACCCCGTTTGATTCAAAAAATAGAAAAGAGACAACCAATACAAAAGAGATAGAAAGTAAAAAACATACAACAAACACACGTCAGTTAAATAAGGCACCACAAGAGTGTATTAGGCCAAACTCGGACAACAGATCCGAATAAGGCAAGTTGATACTGATATCGACATGGAAATATAAAAAGGAAATATAATGAAAATGATGAGAAGAACATTGTTGGCTTCAGCAATGCTTACTCTATTTAGCGTCAGTGGTTATGCAAAAACACCTATTGATTTAGGCGTAGTTAATGAAGACAAACTCATTGAAATGCTAGTTAGACAAGGCTTAGTCGACCAAGATGCAACCGATGTGGCAAAGCAGGATGCGCTTGACCGTTACTTGAAAAATAAAATCAATTCCGGTTTCAAAGGCGATGCTCAATTCGGAAAAAAAGCACTTGAGCAACGCGCAAAAATACTCAAAGCCATAGAAAAAGGGTCTGGCGTTAAAAAAGCGAGTGTCTTTGCTTTAGAAGTCGGCACCAAGCGCACCGATAAAGTACTCGCTCTATTGGTCGATTTCCCTGATTTGAACTGGGATGACAACAAGTTGACCGAAGAGCACACGCAGATGCTCTACGAGAGCTACAGCCCTGAACATTATCAAGAGTTGTTGTTTTCAAATTCTGGCTACACAGGGCCAAATGGCGAAAACCTAATCTCGATGCGCCAATATTACCAAAGCGAATCAGGCGACAGTTACAGCGTTGCAGGTCAAGCGGCAGGTTGGTATCGCGCCTCTAAGCCTGCGTCATTCTATGGTGGCAACTCCCCTACCACCGACAACGACCTAAACGCCCAAGAACTGGTTCGTGAAGCGCTGAATCAACTGGCTCAAGATCCGAGTATCAACCTTGCCGATTACGACATCGAAGATCGTTACGATTACGACGGTGACGGAAATTTCCGCGAACCCGATGGTGTGATTGACCACCTGATGGTGTTTCATGCATCGGTAGGCGAAGAAGCCGGTGGTGGCGTGTTAGGCCCTGATGCGATTTGGTCTCACCGATTCAACCTTGGTCGCACTCATGTACTGGAAGGTACTTCTAGCTCGCTTCCAGATCGATTTGGTGGCCAATACGCGGCGTTCGATTACACCATTCAACCGATTGATGCGGCTGCAGGTGTTTGTGCCCACGAATATGGTCATGATTTAGGCTTACCAGACGAGTATGACACGCAATACACAGGCAGAGGCGAACCGGTTTCTTACTGGTCAATCATGTCTTCGGGCAGTTGGGCTGGTCAAATTGGTGGTACACAACCAACGGCATTCAGCTCTTGGGCAAAACACTTCCTACAGAAATCGATTGGCGGACGTTGGGTTAACGATGATCAGCTCTCGATTGATGACCTAGAAGACAATCCACAAGTGTATACGCTGTTCCAAACAACGGATAACAGTCGTCCTAACATGATCAAAGTGGATCTTCCTGAAAAGCAGATTGAAAGTCTGAAACCCTTTGAGGGCGAGTATTCATTCCACTCTCAAAAAGGCGATGATCTGAAAAACAGTATGACTCGCAAGTTGATGATCCCAGCGGGTGATTCTGCACTGCTGTCTTTCAAAACTTGGTATGAGATTGAAAAAGACTACGACTTTGCGCGCGTGCTAATCAACGGACAAGCCATTGCAGGAAACATTACCTCAATGGACGATCCATACAACACGGACCTCGTTCCTGCTATTGGCGGCGAATCTGGCGGATGGGTCGACGCTGAGTTCGACGTTTCACAATGGGCAGGCCAAGAAGTGGAACTGTCTTTTGAATACATCACCGATGGCGGCTTAGCAATGGAAGGCTTCTATTTAGATAACCTTGCTGTTGTTGTCGATGGTGAAGTGACCTCAATAGACGATGGTGAAAGCAACTCCACCTTCGCCCTTAATGGTTACAAGCTGAGTAATGGATTCTATCAAGCGCAGCACTACTATCTATTGCAATGGCGCAGCCACATGGATGTTGATAAAGGCCTAGCGAACATCAAACGCATGGGACAACTGATCTCATTCGACCCTGGCTTGATCATTTGGTACGTCGACGAATCACTAACCGACAACTGGGTAGGTAAACACCCTGGTGAAGGTTGGTTAGGCGTGGTCGATGCAGACCAAAATGCCATGGTGTGGGCAAACTCTGGTGAAGCGGCTCAAACACGCTACCAAGTTCGAGACGCAGCGTTTTCACTCAAAGATCATACTCCAATGCGTCTTGTAAACAGCGACAACGATGTACTCGAAGATACCAGTTTGGTTGGCAATGCTAGCTTCTCGGATGACCAAGATTACACATCGCCTCAAGCACCAGATTCAGGACGCATCCTGACGGAGTTTGGTTTAGCGGTCGATATTGTGAATCAGAGTGATAACAACGAATACGGTGTGGTTCGCTTATCTAAAGTAAGCCAACACAACATCGTTCCTACTGCGAACTTCGAGCTTAATGTGACTGGTCTGACTGTTTCTGCAAACAACTTCAGCTCAGACCAAGACGGTGAGATCGCCCGTTACCTATGGGACTTTGGGAACGGCACAACAAGTAACGAAGTGGCACCAACTTGGTCTTACGAGCAAGCGGGCGAATACACGGTGAACTTGACTGTTGTCGACGACAAAGGCGCTACCGCTTCATTTAGCTCCGTAGTGAGTGTTGAATCTCCAAACGCCCTTCCAGAAGCGAGCGCGAAGTACATTCACTTGGGCCGCTGGGTAACCATGTGGTCTACAAGTTCAGACAGCGATGGTCGTATTGTTGATACCGAGTGGACACTTCCAAACGGAAAGGTGAAACGAGGTCGCACATTCACGTCAATCTTCCCTTCATACGGAAAGCACGAGGTGACACTGAAGATAATCGATGACCAAGGTGGGATTACCACTAAGACAATTTTGGTCGACCTGTAAATCATCGCTGGCTCTGTCATGCGTATTTACAACACAAGCTTAAGTACTGTTGTCACAGGATATAAGCCACGACAGCAGTTTTAAGAAAACGTTATTATTTAAGCCGTAAGCAAAGGCCCTACCGATTTGGTAGGGCTTTTTATTGGTCGCAGTTCGAGATACTAGGGTTTTAATCACAGTAACAAATTTACTGAACCACCATTCGATGAGCCATTACACAGGCTGCTTTTGAATACGCGATTTACGAGCACTGAATGCGAACAGCAAGATAACAGCTAACACGAATGGTAATACGTAGATATTGAGGTTCTGCCACCCTGCTGTCGATTCTAGCCAGCCAGAGAGCATCGCTGTAATCGTCACACAGCCAAAGACAATAAATTCATTAAACGCTTGTGCCTTAGCTTTATTCTGCGATTGGTAGGACTGACTAAACAAACCTGTTGCCGCGATAAACATAAAGTTCCAACCGACACCAAGCACAACTAGAGCCGCTCTGAAGTGCCAGATAGATTCGCCATGAATGTTAATCGCGATACAGACGACGAACAGAACCCCGCCTGCCAAGATCATCATTCTTGAGCCAAACTTCTCGATAAGTGAACCAGTAAAGAATGCAGGAACAAACATCCCCAATACGTGCCACTCAATGACGCCCGCTGCTTTGGTAAAGTCAAAGCCACAACCAATCATTGCCAATGGCGTTGCTGTCATCAGGATATTCATCACCGCATAAGCGACCATGGCAGCAAACACTGCGCCAATAAAGTTAGGCGCTTTTACTATCACACTGAGAGGATCGGATTTAGGTGCCTGACTATTAAAAGAGACTTTTGGAAACTGAATTGTTTGTAAGATGAGTAACGCAAGAATGTTCAATCCAATCAAAGAAGCAAAAGCACCAATGTACAAGCCATCTTGCGACCACTGTTGCGACATAATCGCCAAATTTGGTCCTAATACCGCGGCTAAAACGCCACCAGCCATCGAGATAGAGATCGCTCGGTGACGGGCATTTTCATCACACACCTCGATTGCAGCAAAACGATAAAGCGTGCCAAAACCTATGCCTATCCCAAGTAAGAACGTAGCGAAACAAAACAAATAGAAATGTTGTTGAGACAGTGCGTAGGTGGCAAGACTAGCTCCTGTAATGCCAACCACATTACCAATGCTAAATCCTCGCTTTCTCCCTAACTTGCCTGAAATTAAAGATGCTGGAATAGTGGCTGCCATTAAACCCAAAAACTGCAGTGCAACCGGCAAGGTGATCATGCTGACACTGGGTGCAATCTGCTTACCGATCAAACCAATCACAGAGATCAGTAATATGTTACCCGTCATCAACAAGGCCTGACACAGTGAAAGCAGCCAAACATTTCTATTCATCTTCGTTCCTAAATATGAGCACAGTTGGTCAATAGACCAAAAATCCAACAAAGTCGCAACACTTTGTTACTCATAGCAACTCTACAAAGCGACCAATAGACCAATATAAAGTGCTACCACCACATGACTTTGATTAGCGTTACTTAAGACGCTAGAGTTGAAATTATCATTACTTAAGATAATAATAATTTTCTGTTATTGATAGGCTTTAGTATTTGAAGGTGAGTATGATTAATCCACTTTGGCTCAATACGTTTAAGACTCTGGTTGAAGTTGGCCATTTCACCCAAACGGCAGAAAAGTTGTATATGACACAACCTGGAGTCAGCCAACACATCAAGAAGCTTGAACAAGCTTGTAATTGTGACCTGCTATCTCGAGAAAACAAGAGCTTCGAACTGACCGAACAGGGTCGGATTATGTATCGCTATGCGATCAAACTAGAGAAAGACCAAGAAGATCTTTTTGAGTCTCTGAGTTTTGATAACCCTTATGCTGGGCAATGTCACTTGTCTTGCTCTGGCTCACTCTCTTTGCGTCTGTATCCCAAGCTTCTTGAACTTCAACAGCAACACCAAGAGCTCAGCATTAACTTAGAAGCCGCTCCAAACAAAAAGATATTGAATGACCTAAGCGAAGGCACTACCGATATCGGCATTGTTAGGCATTCCCCGAACGACAGCTACTACCAAAGCCAAGTCATCGGCAAAGAAGCACTGTGTCTTATTGTTCACCACAGCCTTGCTGATTTAGAGATAACGCCGCAAGTATTGAATGACATTGGCCTGATTGCCCACCCAGATTCTGCACACTATCTGTCTTTGTATTTCGACCTTTGCGGAGATAAAGACTTAGCGAACATCAACGTTAATGAGATACCAAGATCTGGCTACATCAATCAGCTTCACCAGATCTTGCTACCCGTATCAAAAGGATTAGGTTTTACCGTGTTACCGGCTGGCGCGGTTGAACACTTCCCAGATAGAGACAAGCTACACGTTGTGCCGCCAAAGGTAGAAGTAGAGGAAACGCTGTATCTGGTTCAAAAACGAAACCGAAAACTGCCGCACCGATACGATACGGTTGTTGAGCTAATCAAACAGAACGTGAGTCGTTAGTTCGGTATAGATAGATTTAAAGCCTTTAGCTAGCTCGGTATTTCGCTATAAGAGCTAAAGGCTTTAATGTTGAAGTGATATTTATAAAAGACAACTACTCAGAAGCGCCAAGCCCCTCTTTTGCTCGTTCAAAGTCATAATTATCTAACGCACTTCGAACATCTTTGAGAACAACAGAATGTGGATACTGTGCCAGTAACTCAGTCACATATTGAGTTGCATCGTTATCATAAGCATCCAGCAGTGATAGCAACTGAGCATGCTGTTCTGACGTGATGCTCGGTGAATCAGAGGTATCAGCAAGACTCGCATCGGCTTCTTCAGTACTTGTCGTATTGAATCCCCCAACACCAGACACATCAAAGCTGATCTCAACTGCTTTAATCAGTTCGATTAACCCAAGTTCGCCTTGCTTAAGATCTGCTTCATCACACGCCTTGTTATGCGCTTTGCTTTCTAAATCACTGAGTAACTCTGCCAATCGCAATCCACCAATCGAAGCTGCCATGCTTTTTAAGGTATGTAGATTACGCTCTGACGTCTCCCAGTCGCCTTGTACTAAGTTATCAAAAGCATCCGACATAATGTCTGGCGATCCTTGGCAGAACCTATCAAGCATTTTGGCTTGCAGCTTCACATCATGATAAGTCAGTTGCTCAAACCTCGACTGAGAGAAAACAGGCGGCTCAATTTGGGGATCGGAGTGCAATTCCGCACTCTCACCAGAATCACCTGTCTGGATCGCATCTGAAGAGGTGTCTGATGGCGCTCGACCTTCAACTAAGACCTCAGGAACAATGTATCGAGTAATCAAAGACATCGCTTTATCAATAACAATAGGCTTATCCAAGAAGTCCGTGATGCCCGACGCCCTCGCTGGTTGTTTCGCATCAGCAAAAACATTGGCTGACATTGCAATAATCGGTACATCTATATCGAATTCACGAATCAAACGGGTAGCTTCAAAGCCGTCCATAATCGGCATTTGAAGATCCATGAAGATTATTTCGTAGTCGTTGTTTTTAGCTAACTCCAGCGCTTCCTTTCCGTTTTCAGCAAGATCGGCATTTAATTTAGAGCGACTGAAAAATGCTAAGGCGAGATCTTGGTTCAGCTCATTGTCTTCAACCAATAGCACTCTTTGCCCTTTGAACTCTATCTGATAATCCAGTTGCAACTCTTGAGCTTTGAAGTCGGCTAACGCATCCGAGCTTGAGCGTGGCAATGTCAGTACAAAGGAGAACTCACTGCCTTGCCCGTAAACACTCTCCACCGTAATTTGACTGCCCATCGCATGCACTAATTTCTGGCTAATGTTGAGTCCAAGCCCTGTACCGCCAAACCGACGTGTCGTTGTGGTATCCGCTTGGCTAAAGGCTTCAAACAGCTTGTGACGGTTCCCATCCGAGATGCCTATCCCGGTATCCATCACACTCACCTTCATGGTTAGACTGCTATCGTTCGAGTCAACATGCTCCACCGTTAACGCTACGCTGCCTTTTTCCGTAAACTTAATCGCGTTACCCACAAGGTTGAGTATGACTTGGAACAACCTCAATGGATCGCCTTGCAATGGCGTGTCTAACTCAGAGTCTATGACCATCGACAAATTGAGCTGCTTCTCAGCCGCTTTCGACTCCATCAGCTCAATCACATCTTTAAAGGTCGTTACGGGATCAAACGGGACGTTATCAATAACAAGTTGTCCAGCTTCTATCTTTGAGAAATCAAGGATGTCATTGATGATACCGAGTAACGAATGGCCAGAACGGTGCACTTTCTCAATATAATTTCGAGCGACAGGATTAGATATTTCGCCAATCGCCAGATAAGACAAGCCAATAATGGCGTTCATTGGGGTTCTTATCTCATGGCTCATATTGGCTAAGAATTCCGATTTAGCTTGGCTCGCCAAATCGGCTCTCTGTTTCTCTTCTTCCAATTGTTCGTTAAGGCGCTTCATTTCTGAAATATCGAATGCCCAAAATAGTGTGGCGACTTCACCATCAATCTCAAAAAGATAGTAACTGACCAAAGCAACAAATCGGGTTCCATCAGACTTTCTGAGTACTAACTCCCTATTTTCAACTTTACCGTTAAGGTCGAGCTCTTCATGCACGCCATCACGAACGCTCAGCGAGTCATGGATAGCGGCAACGTCGATAGAAGACAACGCCTGATCTTCCACGCCAAACAAACGTTTTGCCGTATCGTTCGCGTAACGAACCTCTTCTTCAAATACCACGCTGGCTGCAATTGGAGAGCTATTTAGCATGTTGTAGAGTTGGTTCTGCGCCTTTTCCAGAGCTTCGGTTGCTTCCTTAGCAATACTGATCTGCTTAGTTAATTTACGATTCCAGAAAATAATAAGAAGAAGGATCACCAGAGAGAACACCGAAATGGTGTAAACCAATTGATAATTAACTCTTTCTATCGCTTTTGGCGCCGCCCATTTTGCAGAGATCTTTTGATGTTCTTCAGCAGAAATACTCTCAATCGCCTTATTCACAATCGAATAAAGCAAAGGTTCAGATTTGATGACATGCAGAGTTGGCGACAGGAAGAAGTCTAACCGGCCGATGATACCAACCCCTCGATGACCAAATGAATCAATGAGGTAATTGAGGACATCAACAGTGTCGACCATGCCGTCTAAGGTTTTATCATCCAATCGGTTGAGCCCATCGGCCGTGGATTCTACCTCTACCCACTCAACGTTCGGGTACTTATCTAAAATCGCGTTAGTATTTGCCGCATTCTTCAATATACCGATTTTCCAACCATCAGCTTCTTCAAGTACCAAGCTACTAACGTCTCTTCTCGATGCAATGGCCAAACGACTTGAAAACAAGCTTTTAGCTGCTTTGACGTTATCTCCTAACGAACGATTCTCTTGAGCTGCTGAGACCAGTTCCACTTCATGATGATCAACCAAGCTTCGGGTCTCAGACCAATTCGCCACGTCAACATGCTGAATACTTAGCCCTGTTTTTTGTTCAATCAGCGTTAGATAATCATCAATCATCCCGATGTATTCACCGGTATTGGATACCGCTTCATAAGGTAACGAATTCGGATCGATACCTATACGTACATCCGGATTATCTTTAATCCACGCCCTCTCTTTTTGGCTTAGATTTAGGATCTCTCCAGTCAAGTTACTCGCTTGATAAACATCCGTAATATAGCGTTTCGCCGCATCTCCGAATGAACTAAATTGTTCGACAGATGGAAAATAAACATGGTTCCGCACTAACGAATTAACATCAAAGTAGAAAGTCATCGAACCAGAGTTGATACTCCCTCCCTTGGTCCTATAATTCGCCACCTTGGTGACTGATGAAAAGTGAGAGGTATTTTTCTTCTCTCCATATTGATCAACTAGGTTGCCTATGTACCAAGATTTGATCGGGCGACTATTGTTATCCGCTTGTGCGGTGATCATCTGAAAAGAACTGTCCGTGTCGAAAATTTCAAACACTTCCGTCAACTCTTCAAAGCGGTCGTTGACGATAAAATACGCAGATATTTGCGCGATAATATTCGCTTTTTTAAGGACTAGGCTTAAATCACTCTGAACCTGCATCTCGATAATTTGGTTTAAGCCGTCATCCTCCTGTTTAAGCCTTTTAATTGCGGCATTGAAGCTATCTCTGATTTCTTCACTCTTAAAGTCCACATAGATCGGATACTCAACTTTATACTCGTCATGTAGCGTTAGCTCTGCCATTTCAATAAAACGAGTATTGGTGATAAACCACTCTAGCACTCTTCGTTCAACCATTAGCAGGTCAACATTTTGAGCCCTCAACTGCGAGAATGCTGATTCAAGATCTTCGTAATCTTCAACACGATCAATGTCTAACTTACTCTTCAGAACTTCAACAGAGTTTTTAATTGAGGATGTTTCGTCGAACAATAACGCCCCTAATGATAGGTCTTTTTGGGATTGAAGTTGGAGTTTGCGGCGAGTTAGTGAAACAGGAACAAACTCAATATTAAGAACGTTATCACTTAAAAAGTGCGCATTAGGATCAT
The DNA here is from genome assembly GCF_041467655.1 of Vibrio sp. 10N.247.311.49. Classification (NCBI taxonomy): domain Bacteria; kingdom Pseudomonadati; phylum Pseudomonadota; class Gammaproteobacteria; order Vibrionales; family Vibrionaceae; genus Vibrio; species Vibrio sp. 10N.247.311.49. The sequence goes on along the minus strand of NZ_JBFSVA010000014.1, from coordinate 110,628 downwards.
CAAACTGAACACCAGAAACAAAGGCTATAGAATTATTGTTATCGATGGCTTTTTTAGCGGCGCTAGGTGGAAGTGTGACAACGTCACCTAGTTTATATCCCATGTCATTCAGTGCACGCTGAAGAATGTCGTGCTCTAGCCCGACTGCGGTGCTGTCTGGGTAAATATACGGAGGGTTACCAAAGCCAAACACGCCTTTTAGCGGCACTCGATAGGGGGAACTGTCTAGCCACTTCGATAAAATCTGGTTCTTGTTATCAACGTCGAAGGTTTCAATCTGTTTGTTGATTAGCGTCAGCAGTTCTGGTTCATCGGTTCGAATCACCATTGATGCTTCAAACCTTTTCCAATGCTCCAGAACATAATTTACCGCTAAATCATGAACGCCAATCTTTTTCGCAAGATCCATAGTGGTGATAGGTTCACCGACCATGCCTTCGACATCCCCGGCCCCTAACGCACGTACTGCATCAATAACGTTATCAAAATTCACTCGCTCAATAGAACTCAATTTGACACCGGCTCGCTCCAAATCGATATTTTCATTAACCATCGCAATACGGCGTTTATTATTTTGATCTAGGTTTCCATCGAGTTTGTTGTCGATGGGAACAATCACTGCGACCTGATAAGGAATATAGGGAGCACTCGCAAGAAAACGGCCACCTTCACTTGGGTCGAACTGTTGGAATGGAAATACATCGCCTCGCCCGTCGACTAACGCGGCTTTAGCCTCGACACGCGAGTTAACTGTGACAAACCGAACATGAACACCAAAACGCTGTTCAAGATCTAATGTCCAATCTTTGATGATCCCAGAAACCTGCCCATCATCATCGATGAATGAGTAAGGATAATGGTTGGCCAAGACAACAAAAGTTACCGTTGGTTGGTTTCCCAACCACTGATTTAACTCAGTATCTGTTACCTCAGCAGCATTCGTAGATCGCATTAGCAGCGACCACACCACAAGTGTAATGACCAGAAAAACAACCAAACGATTTAGCGACAACATCAAGCCATCACTCATCTCTAAATTTCTCTTTAATTGCTAGAATCTCAGGTAACTTCAGAAAAAACACATCAACGATAGTTGGATCAAAATGTTTGCCTTTCTGTTCTTCAAACAAGTTCAGCGCCTCATCAATACTCCAAGCTTTTTTATAAGGGCGCTCTGCGGTCAGGGCATCAAACACATCAGCCACAGCAGCAATTCTGCCAACCAGTGGGATATCTTCCCCTGCCACTTGACTCGGGTAACCAGAGCCGTCCCATTTCTCATGGTGATACTGCGCCACTTGAATCGCCATGCGCATCAGTTTTGAATCACTTTGCTGCCCTAAAATCTCCACACCATACTCGACGTGCTTCTGCATGATCGCCCACTCTTCCGCATCGAGTTTTCCGGGCTTAAGCAACACGTTATCAGGGATACCTATCTTACCAATATCGTGCATTGGCGCCGCGTCACGGAGCGTTTCGGCATCTTCGTCAGTCATGCCCAACGCCTTGCCTAGCACCTCACAGTAGTGGCTCATGCGCTTAACGTGCATACCCGTTTCGTTGTCTTTAAATTCCGCTGCTCTCCCTAAGATATTGAGCGTCTCAAGTTTACCTAGGTTGATCTCGACGGTTTTGTCTTTCACTTGATGGAACAGCGCTCGTTGTTGGTCATACAACGCGATGTGGGTTTTGACACGCTGGAGCGCGATTTCAGGCGTAATTGGTTTCGTTAGGTAATCGACAGCACCTAAAGACAAGCCTTTCACTTCGGCTTCTGGACCAATTGTGGCGGTCACGAAAATGATAGGAATGTGAGCCGTATTCGGCTGAGCTTTAAGTTGGCGGCAAACCTCGTAACCATCAATGTCAGGCATCATGATATCAAGGAGGATAAGGTCTGGCTGCGGCACCATCTTCGCAATCTTGATACCAATGGCGCCGTTAATCGCCACTTTCACTTGATAGGTATCTTTGAGTATTGCCGTTAACACATCCAAGTTACTTGGGGTGTCATCCACGACTAACACTATGGGTTTCCGACTCATTGATACCTCGTATACAAATCAAACAGTTATAACCATAGTGTAGAACGGTTTTCAGAGGTTAAGCAGAAAAAAAGCAATTGATTTTCAAAAATGAAGAGTAGATCTGTGAGTGACTTCAAACTGGCGTTATTAGAAGTACGACCAGTCAATATTACGTCAGTTAAGTTATTATTATACAAGGGGAATTACCTTTGCATTGCAACATTTCACTAACAACACAGATACTATCCGAAAACAAAAAGAGCTCCTCATATGGGAGCTCTTTTCGTTCAACGGCTAGAAAGCAAAACAACCGAGTTATTCAGTAATCTAACGACCAGAATAATACATACAGATTCGAACACCATCGAACTCACGAATCTCAAATGGGATCTCGTAGATAGACTCCATCACTGATTTTTCAACCACTTCCGAAACCTTACCCGACTTAACCACTTTGCCTTTCTTCATCGCAACAATGTTATCTGAGTAACAAGAAGCGAAGTTGATGTCATGAATCACGATAACGACCGCTTTATTGAACTCATGCGCTAAACGACGCAACGTCTGCATAATTTCGACCGAGTGTTTAATATCAAGATTGTTCAGAGGCTCATCTAAGAACACATAATCCGTATCTTGCGCCACAACCATCGCGATAAACGCCATTTGACGCTGACCGCCACTCAACTCATCAAGGTATTTGTTTTGGATGTCAGTAATGCCAAGGTGTTCTAGTGCTGTATCGACGATCTTATGATCTTCGTCTTTCAAGCGACCTTGAGAGTGTGGGAAGCGACCAAAACAGACCAACTCACGAATCGTAAATCGCATATTGATGTTGTTTGATTGTCTTAACACGGCAAGGTGCTTAGCTAGCTCTTTGGTATCCCACTCAGCCAGTAACTTATCGCCAATGACCACTTCACCTGCGTCACTGTCGGTTAAGCGGCTCGCCATTGAAAGCAGTGTACTTTTACCCGCACCATTTGGGCCAATGATAGAAGTCACTTCGCCTTTCGGGAACATAGCACTGGCATCATCCACCACGAGTGACTTGCCATACTTCTTAATTAAACCTGTTAATTTAATCACTACTTACTACCTTTACTGAATTCTGGTGCGTAACAACAAGAACATAAAATACAAACCACCGACCAAGTTAATGATCACACTCACTGTGGTTTCAAACGCCATTACTTTTTCGATAAACCATTGGCCTGAAACCAATAGAACGACCGCTAACAAACTGCTTGCGATGATAAGCACACGATGTTGATAAGATTTGAATATCTGACGAGCTAAGCTCACGGTGATTAAACCAAAGAACAGCACTGGGCCAACCAAAGCAGTCGATACCGCGACCATCACTGACACAATCACCAAGGTAATCTGAGTCAGTCGTTTGGTGTTCACACCCAAGCTTGTTGCGTTATCAACACCAAGCCAAAGTACATCAAGCTTAGGCGCTAACAACCAAAGGCCAAGCAAGCTCAAACCCAAAGGAATAAGGCTGAGGTAAACCAACTCGCCTTTCACGTTATTGAAACTTGCGAACATCACATTCTGCAGCACCGCGAACTCGTTCGGGTCAATCAACATCGCCAAGAAGTTAGACAAACTCGAGAATACGCTGCCACATACGATGCCTATCAACAGCAGTGTGAATACGTTGTTTCGCTTGCTCTTAAAGTAGAAATGGAACAAAGCAAACGAGAACAAGATCATCACAGTTACAGACATCGAAAAGTTTGCGATTGAATCAATCACCCAGAAACTGGTACTGCCAAACACAAACAGAAGTACCGTTTGAACCAGCATATACAAGCTATCAAAGCCCAAGATGGATGGGGTTAAAATTCGATTATTAGTAATGGTTTGGAACACCAATGACGATGCAGAAATCGCCACCGCCGCCAACACAATTGACAGTAGTTTAGGTAGTCGCAGAGACAAGAAGAACTCGTAGTTATCCCACGTCAGCCCCTGCCCGATGAATAGCGCTGTCATACCCAAAGACGCGATAGCCAGAATCGCAATTTTTACTGAATCACGCATTCGACTTGTCTCTCATGATTAGGTAAATAAAAATCATGCCACCAAAGATGCTGATTACCATCGAGATTGGAATCTCATAAGGGAAGATGACGATTCGAGCTAGCAGGTCACAAGCCAACACCAAGATCACCCCCCAGTAGGCAGTCCAAGGCAGAATCTTCTTCATGTTATCGCCCATCATCAGCGACACGATATTCGGCACGATAAGGCCAAGGAATGGGATAACACCAACGATCATCACCACAGAGGAGGCACTGATAGCCACTAACGCAACACCAATGAAGACGATCTTCTGATAATTCAAACCGATGTTTTTCGCGAAGCTCTCACCGATGCTCGCCGCACTGAACTGGCTCGCGAAATAGTAAGCCAATACACAAGCAGGCACCGCGAGATAAAGGATTTCATAGCTGCCCTGCAACACGCTCGCAAAGTTCGCCATAGTCCATGCCGACATGGTTTGTACTAAGTCGTACTTATAAGCAATAAAGGTTGTTAGAGACGAAACAACGTTGCCATACATAATGCCAATCAAAGGCACCAATACCGCGTTCTTAAACTTGAGGTGTTGTAGGAAGCGAACCAATAGCATGGTGCCAAACACTGCAAACGCGAAGATAAAGCCTAAGTAGCTCCATTGCGCAGCATTGCCTAGCACTAGAATGCCGACAATGTAACCCAACATCGCACAGTCAATGGTGCCCATCGTCGAAGGCGCGGCAAACTTGTTCTGTACGATTTGCTGCATGATCAAGCCAGAAACACTCAATCCCGCTCCGGCAAGCACGATCGCGAGTAGTCGAGGGATCCGACTAACAATATAAATAGAGTTGGCGTGTTGGTTGCCATTGAAAAAGTCACTAAAACTGATTTCAGCGACTCCAATCATCAATGACGCAACGCATAACACAACAAGAAATACAGCAGCTGCAATGGGTTTCAACATAGAAATAATACTAAAGGTAGGTCTCGGGTAGCCCGTATAAAAAAGTGAAAAAGGGCTTATAAGAACACTCTTATAAGCCCGAAAATCTGATGGTTAGTAACTATTGAATCGTACGTTCAATGTCACTAATCATTCTGTGAATCGCCGTCACACCGCCACCAGCCAGATACCAAGCACTTGAATCAAGGTAAACGATATTGCCGTGCTGCGCTGCAGGTGTTGCCGCAACCAGTGGGTTATCAAACAGTTGTTGAGCGCGACCTTCTGATTTGCCAATCGCTTTTTCGCGGTCAAGCACGTAAAGCACTTCCGGTTTTGCATCAGCAATGTATTCAAAAGAGATTAGGTTGCCGTGTGTTCCTTTGATCGGAGCCACAGTTGCACTCTTTGATTCCACGAAACCAAAGTCATCAAAGATGATTGAGAAACGGCTGCCTTTGTTGAACATCGCAATGTTGTTACCGTTGTTCATTAGCATCATTGCTGAAGTTTCGTCAGACGCTACTTTGTCGTTTACCGCTGTGATAGAAGCTTGAGTCTCTTTAATGATCGCTTCGACTTCAGCTTGCTTACCAAAGATGTCGCCTAGCACACGCCAGTTTTGCTGAGCATCAGCCCAGTACTTGTCGCCTTCAATAGAAAACATGACAGTAGGAGCAATTTGTGCCAGTTTGTCGTAAACCTTAAGCATGCGGTTTTCCGCGATGATGATGTCAGGCTTCAACATGTAGATAGCTTCAAAATCAGGTTCGCTTAAAGAGCCTGTATTTGCCGTCGTATCTTTGTACGAAGCTAGGTAATCAGGCAGCAAGCTATGAGGCGCGCCAACTGGCTGTACACCAATTTTATCGAGCACGTCTAAGCTACCGTGGCCTAGAACCACCACTCGCTGTGGTACTTCAGTAAACTGCGCTGTGCCTTTCACATGCTCAATGGTGACGGTTTCCGCATGCGCGGTCATCATGAATGATGATGCTAGAACGATGGCAAGCCCGCTCAATAACTGGCGAACTGAATTGATTGTTTTCTTCATGTTTCTTCCTTTGCCATTGATACAAACCACCACTCATGACAATGAAAGTCACATTACTCATAGACGAGCATGGGGCGTACACAACTGCTAAATAACGATAATTTAAAGTCTGTCATTGGATTGACAACAAACCTGTAACGCAAGTGAGAACTATTATCAATTATATTTGCACTAAATTGGCGATACAACAACTTTATTATTCAGAAATGTAAAAGTGAGTATTCATATTTTGCGTAGTCAGGAGAGGTATTAGGAATCAGAAATATCAAAAAGACGCGAAGAGGAAAATACTCATCAACCTGAAGAAAAAAACAGATGGGGAAAGCACCCAAAAACCCTGTAATTACAACGCTGAACCCCAAAATAATGGATTGTAATTTACAATGTAAAGATCATATACAACAGAGACTTAATCATCACCAAATTAGCTGATCAATTAAACCCACTAATGACAACGAATACGAACAGCTGAAAAGCCAAGACTCAGTCAGATATCATGGTCAAATCCCTGACCTTCGCTCATTTAACCTTCAGTAACCGATGATAAATCACCCAAAAATATTTTTGAATTTAATTGAAAATAGGGTTGTAATTTTGAAAACTAGGCGTATAGTTCGCCACCTGGCTCTAATCTATAGAGCTGTTAATGCTAAAGTAAGTCCAAGTTCCACATAGACAGTTCTCGATTCCCTCGTTACACCATCTCTGCGTCAGCTTTCACCCAGATAGTCATTCAATAGCTTTTAAATTCGATCCTACTACCGATCTATCGTCATTTGCTCTTTTGTCAGCGAAGTCAGAATAGATCGAGCACTTAAATACAAATGTAATAAACACAAGGCACAGTTATGTCACGCAGAACAACACGACAAACCCATTGGTACCAACTATCACGCGAAAAAACAGTCAATAAACTAAAAGGTAATAAATGCTCAAGATTAAAATAGATTTACACAAAGAAGAGATTTCATGGGTCACCGAGATTCGACAGCTCAATAGCGATATACTCCACCGCCACATATTGCCCAAGCTACAACATCACAGCTATCTCATCGACTTTGAATTTAATGAACGAGAAAGCATCGGAACTATCGTTTCAGGCAACGGAAACACCCTAGGACATTTCACACTCCTATAGCATTTCCCAAAGGCTACAAAAGAAACACCATCTAGTCCCAAAGATGTAAAAGATGTCACCCTCAATTCGCTCTAGCAGAACAAAATAGAGTAGAAGTAAAACAGATCTGAAACCTAGCCCTTTTTGCATTTCACACGCGGCTAACGCTAGCTAGGTTATCGTACTTCTATTGAAACCAACTTATATCAAACTCTAAATCACCATTGAGTCATTATCAGTGCATTCATGGACTAATAAGTTAACGGCATCGACCTTAACTTCTGATCAAGAGTATATAAGTGTTCTGCAGCTTGCATGTGTTGAGGGTAATCACTGAACTTCTCACGATTCTCCTCATTCATCTTACATGTCTCATCCACCAGCATTAACTTCCAATACAGCTTCGTTGTATGCAACATCGCCAGTAACGGTTTGAACACCTCTTTCTCATAAGCTTGAATCAACTCTTCAATCAACTCGTCACGTTCGTCTTCGCTTGCGATTGAACCCTCGGTTGCCGACAACACTTTTTGATACTTCAGGTTTTGTTGCAGCTTATCCATGACCGTTTGGTTTTCTTCCGCTAAGTCAACAAGCTTCGACTTAATGATGTTTACCCAATTCGCTTGGCTCAGTACTGTGTCATCAACGCTGGTAAAGTCTTCTCGTATTTGTCGTTCAACGTCTTTTTGAGCTTTCTTTAAAACCGCACGCACCTTTTGGAAAGGCAACTGATACTCCTTACTTAGCTCGATAATCAGTTTATGAAAACCACCGTTTGGAAGGTGTAAGTTTTCCTTAAACGTCGCCATTGCAGCTTCTTGCTGTTCGGTAAGGTGAGTCATTCTGTTTCCTATTCTTTATCACTTATGGTGCTGAGCCCGCGATCATACCATTATTACCCTCGTTTTTTCGGTAACTTGATCAGTTACACCTCGCTATGCCGTTAAATTCTCTCAGCCCTTTCTCTTTTGGCTAGTTATTAACCCACTTGGCATAAAATGGTAAATCTCTATCGGCGAAAGTTCGTACATTACGCGCTCAGGGGATATCGCCAGACAGGAGTCGTTACTTACATATGAAAGACAAGCGCGAGAAATGAGAAAACAGATGACCTATTCAGAATACAAAGAATCCGATTTGCATAAATGCTTGAGCATTGCGGCTGAAGCGATGACCTCAATCGCCAAGTTTGCTTTTAAAGCCACTACCCTTATCTTTCGCCTTTTACGTTGGCTTGCAGTAAAAACTTACACCTATATCATGAAGTAACCGTTGGTATTGCCACAACCTCCCTTTCAAAACTGAACGACGGCCTAGACCCAAGCCTCAAAGAAGCTCCTGTCGGCCCAATCTCAAACAATCGCACGATTGAAACGGGTGCGATGATTAAGATCGACAAAAACACGGTTCAAATGGATATCGTCTATACCTCTGGTGAAACAGGAACGCTTACCGGAATCAAAGATGGTCAAAACGTTAGCTACTATATGGATGGTCAGATCGTGTCGCAAACGACTATCGAAAAGCTAGAAAAGATACAAGGCACTGAGGCCTAAGATTCCTAGGCCACACAAAATTAAAGCTCAAAGCCCATACATATTTTGAAGCTCATACGATAGAAGAAGCCCGGCAATTACCGAGCTTCTTTGTGTGTCCTTTATTGGGATTGAGATTGAGCAAGCCGAATACTCACCAAGCTCGCCACCATGATGGCCAAGTAGAAACTGCCAATAATGGATTCCATAAACACAAAGAACTGAGCAATAGGCAAAGCCGGTGATATATCACCGTAGCCAACCGTGGTCAACGTAATGAAACTAAAGTACATTGCATTGAACAAGTTTGTTAGCCAAATTTGCTCTTCTAACCCATTAAAGGCGTTAGGAAAGATTTCTAGAATCAACAAATAGATAGTCGACCAAGCAAACCCCAACAGTAAGTAAATACAGATAGAGCCGATGATGTGATTAGGGGTTACCGTTTTTGCTTTCATCACTTGCTTTAACGCAGAGTAAATGTGTGAAAACAAGAACACAGCCAACGCCGATAACGTTACTACCGATAAGTTATAGCCTTCCAAAAATGAAAACACACCAGACACCAAGGCCGTGATCAACAACATCCCATACCAAGAGCGATACAAAGCTCGCTCTTTATGAATACCAACAATTGAACTCGCCAAAGTAATAATGATAATAAATAGTATTGTTTTCTGTCCTTGCGGATAGAACTGCTGCATCACAGCACAACCAAAAAACAACACCAACAGTGCATAAAACAAGAAGTAGAAGTTGTCGTCTTTCGAAACTGGTTTCATTTACTTTGCCTCTTGGTCTTCTTCGCCTTTATCTTCAAGTCCAAGCCACGCCATCATCAGCTCATAGCTTAAACTCAGTATCACAGCACCGACAAACAGACCGACGATGCCTGACATCGCCATTCCGCCCAGTGCACCCAATAGAATTACCAACATTGGAATGTGAGAGCCACGGCTCAGCAATACTGGCTTTAAGATAGCGTCACTGCCGCTCACCAAAATACACCACACTAAGAACAAGCTCGCCGCCAGTGTCGATTCAACGCTGAACATGTAGATGATCGCCGGTAATAGAGCGAGAATCGGTGGAAGTTGGATTATCGCAATGAGCAGCACAGCTAGCGCCCAAAACGCAGCTGCTGGAACGCCTGCAATCACCAAACCGATTGCCGACATCATGGATTGAATCACAGCCACACCAATCACACCTTGCACAACGCTTCGCACGGTCGATTTAGAGAGCTCTACCAACTCTTCACCTTTACCGCCCGTTAAACGCGCCACTAAGTGAGTCACGCCGGTTTTGCATTTATCGGCATTACTCATGAATGCACCCGCAATGATGGTAGAGATGATGAACTGAATAAAGCCGCCACCTAAGGAGCCAAGAACAGAAGCCGCTTTCGTCGCAAACTGTTTAAGTTCATCCGCATACTTTATGAAAGTGCCTTCAATATTGTTGGAGGCGGCAACCAAGGTTGAATAAACCTTCTCACCTATGAATGGAATATCTTGTAAGGACTCTTTCGGTTTAGGCAATGACAATGTGCCATCTTGAAGCCCTGTCATCAGGTCAGTCGCGCTGGTGTAGATACCAGAAGAAAGCGCCGCCAAAGGAATAAATAGAAGAATCACACCAATAAAGCTCAGCAATGCACTGGCTTTACCTTTCGACATCCCGGTTTTATTTGAAATTGCGACCGCCACTGGATACAACGCAGTCGCAATGATCGCACCCCATATCACCAGAAGAATGAATGGGCGCAAAATCGAAAAACACCAATACACGAGCATGGCAATCGCTGCGATCTTGATGGCAGCGTCTATCGCCTGTTTTGAAAAATCATCGGTTAACTTCATAAGACGTCCTTGTTAGACAAAATTAAGGCTGATTTTGTAGAAACTTCCAATTCCGTGTTTCTAGGAATAGAGAAGCCAAAATCATATATATGCCAATTAACACCAATTGGAATATGCGTATAAGAGTGTTGCTATCGATGTCACCGGAGCTCATCAACGTGCTACCAACCAGTACGAGCAACGTACTAAATGCAGTGGCGAAAATAGGTGCTTTTTCGGGAACCGTGTAGATCTTGGTAGCCATAAGAATGGCAATAAGTCCTATAAACAAAGAATAGAAGACAATGTTGGGTACTATAGAAAGAATTGAAAAAGCAGCAATCGCCAGCAATCCCCCGATACCGTTACTTATCACCAAAAAAGCGCTCAACTTTATCGACTTCTCTGACGTAATCATCAACGATAACAACGCAATGAACATCATTGTCAGTAAAGCTTCAGATATTTGAAAAATAAAGAAAAAGCACACCACTGGATAGGAGATAATCATCGCCCTAAAGGCCGCATACCAACGCTGTTTCTTTTCGAGTGGCGCAGCAGCGAAGCCTGAGAACGCCGATTTTGGCTCAGGGAAAAATACATGCACTAACGCAAAACAGGAATGTGTGTAACCATAACGCTCTGCCAGGTTAGAATAATGTTTTAAGTCGTTATCAAAGCGGCGTCGATTCCAGCACCCTGTCAGTGAATCCGTTTCCACCAGCATTCTTAATCGACGCTCCAATATCTTGCGTCGGCTAATATCCGTAAAGGTCACCACGTACTTGTTATTGTGCGGCAGAATTTCAGTTAGCTTTTCCACCACAACGTTTACGGTAAACTGCTCACCAAGTCGACTGACGCCACTCAACTCACCTTTCCATCTCTGGTTTTCCTTCAGTGAGCGAGTAATGGTCGTGATTAGGCTGCTGTTATTCATAAAACAGAGATCAGAAATCGGACGAGATTCGACTTGGTCAAAGGCATAACCTGAAACCCGAGAGAATTGTTGATTCACTTGTATGACCCTCAATTGACTATCGAGGACAATAAAACCTGCGACACCATCAATGATCGCTTCCGACAAGTTATTCTTGCTTTGAGCCATTTCATGTCGATAAAGGCGTGCGGTAATAAGAGTGCTAAGTAAAAACAACGCACACACCGAAAAAAACATGGCTGGCGTAGAAGCAATACTCAGCAACTACAAGCTAAATGCCATATTGAGGACAAGTGCAGACACCACGTATAGCGGCATTTTTCGGTCATAACTTAACTTGTTCATAGTTTGCTCTGGTGATGGGCGAATGACTATGATGGCTAAGTTTTAATTAAGATATTTACCATTTTACGACACATACAAATTCAAATTACATATCGAACAATAAGTGCATAGGGTTACACTAACTATTAAGCGGAAGAGATTGAAAAGATTCGAGACCGCCACTTTGAATGCCAACCAGTGCCGGGTTACCTAGGCCTACTAACCGAATATCTCCGTCAAAATAACGAATAAACTAACGGTTAGTGGCCAAGCTCGTGTTTACTGACTTGGTAGATTACTGAACGGCTAGCTCCCCTCTGCGTACCCAGAATGCTCGAACATGGTCATAAATCAGATTAAACACAAACGCGTAAATGGTAATAAAAATGGTCACGCCGATGTCCATCAAAAATGCCTTCCATAACCCCACGTTAAGTAAGTATGCCATCACAGGGATTGTCGCTATCAACAAGCCAGCCTCAAATAGCACGACATGAAAAACACGTAACTTAAGCGAACGCTTTGATTTTTCCCCCGTGAAATAACGATCAAAAATACGGTTAAAACAGTAGTTCCAAATCATCGCGATGGTCGCAACAACTATCATGGTTTCTGATAAGGCATTCACATCATGATCGGTAAATATCGCTAAGCCTATAATTGATAGTGTGACGGCCAATACTTCAAATAACACAGAGTGGAACACTCTTTCTAACGTACTCATACATTCCTCTAAATAATCTATTACGTGTTGGATTGGTCGAGATTATGTCACCTGAAATAATAAGAGAAAGTTAACAGCCATCACGAATAGTGATAGCCTAGGAGTTATTACTCCCTTTGGTATTGAGCGAGAGATAACATGTACAGTTTTGAGCAATTAAAAGTCTTCGTCACTGTGTGTGAAAGTGGCTCTTTCTCTGCCGCCGCTCGCAAACTGAAACGCGCTCAGTCTGGAGTCAGCCAGTCGATCGCCAACCTAGAAATTGCCATCGACCAAGAGCTGTTTAATCGAGAGAAAAACATCCCCGTTTTGACCAACACAGGTAAAGCATTATTACCTGTCGCTAAGTCGATTCTCGACCAACAAAAGTACTTCGACCAAAAAGTAGAATCGCTCACACAAGAAGATGAGCACGAACTGATCATTGCGGTTGATGAAAGCATCATAGATAAGAACTTCATTAAGATAATCAGCTCACTCGCCGATCAATTCCCGATCACACACTTCGATATCATTACCACCTCAACCTTTGATGTTGAAGACCTAGTAAGACGCGGAAAAGCACAGATTGGCATCATCTACGCGGACGGCGAACTTAAGGTGGATATGGATTTCTTTTTGCTGGGCCAAGCGCGTTTCCTTACCGTTAGCTCTACCACTCACGAACTCAGCCAAATGTCGGTCGTACAAGACTCAGACCTCAAACGTTATCGCCAATGTGTACATCGCAGTTCAAAGCAGCGCGAATTGTGGTTCACCTACGGTATTAGCTCGATGCTTTGGTATGCGAACAACCACAAGACCATTGTTGATCTCGTTGAACAGAACGTGGGTTGGGCTAATGTGCCCGAGATGATGGTGATGGAAGGCATTCAAAAAGGCGACCTTGTGGCGTTGCCTGTTTCGCACGAGCATGGTGGTTGGATTACTCCAGTGGGATGTTTGGTGTCTCGCAGCCACATCAACGGCCCAGTTCTCACCAGCCTTATTGAGCAGCTTAAGGGGCACTCACTGCAGTACAATCAATGGCAAGCCAACTAGCCTCCCCTGTTTACAAAACATCTCCATTTTCAAAACATCGTCAATTGAGATTCAATATCGGCATGGAACACACCACCGCTACCTCATTTCTGCTTATCTTGCCGATAAATATCTTTGTCGTGTGGATAAAACACCCTAGTTGATGTCCCAAAGTGACATAACTACTATGCGATCCCAACGGGTTTGTCTTTTCAAACGAATATAGACAGACCCAAATCGTTCTTTAACACCACTGACCCAACTTCAAATCTCCCAGATAAGCGCTCAGCCTTGCCGTTGCTTATATCGGTTTCAAATAGATCACTTTTTGAATATTAATTCGCACCCAGTTTATGAGCGCTCTTTGAGTGCTTTTTTATATCTAAATGAACCTTTTGGAAAATTTGTCGTGAACGTTTTAAGAAATATTTGCCCTGAGAAAATGGGTAAAGAGCGTAACAAACGAGAGTATGATTTACGCGTACTTAATTGTGTCAGTGAAAGCGAATATGAATCGCGTATGGCGGTTTGGAATAGCCTTGCGTTAACTGCTACTCCGTCTGCTTCGGAAACAAAGGGCTTCATCGATGAGTCTTTCAACAAGCTTCAACAAGACCTGAAAGAAGCTAGCCGTGAGTTATCGATTAACTACACGGACTTCATCGCAATGGCGCATGAAGAGATCAACTACATTAAGGTGTTTGTTGCTGATAAAACAGCACAATACGGTTGGTACGCTGCGATCGTTCTTATGGTCATCGGCACGGTTGCTCTGTGTATTCAGTAAGTTAGACCACAAATTTTACTGGCTACTGCATCGAGCGCTTTAATGCGCTCTAACTAGAAAACAAATGACGAGTCTCATTTGTTTTCTAGCCACCACAAACTCACTCTCCCATCAAAAACAACAAATCTTGGGTCGCTTGTTTCGGGTCTTCTGCGTGACATATCGCTGATACCAAGGCTAATCCATGAATACCTGTGTTAACCAACTGCGGAATGTTCGATTCGTTGATTCCACCGATACCAACAATCGGCAATTTCGTTGTTTTCAAAGCCATTTGAATGCCTTCATAACCCCAATGTTTCTTTAGATTCGTCTTAGTCGGTGTGGCAAAAATCGCACTGAGACCAATGTAATCGATCGGCAAACTATCTGCTTGTTGTAGCTGCTGTTCAGTTTCAATTGATAACCCAAGAATCTTGTCTGAACCAATCAGCTTACGTGCTAACTCTGCAGGCATATCCGATTGACCCAGATGTAAACCATCGGCGTCGACAGCCAATGCTACGTCCACTCGGTCATTGATGATCAGCGGAACACCTGAGCCAGCCAGAATCGACTTAACCGCTTGTGCTCGTTCAATGAAGGCTCTTACGTCCCCATGTTTTTCTCTTACTTGAACCATAGTGACGCCACCAGCAACCGCTTGTTCAACCACGAATTTAAGCGTTTCTAGATCTTGTTGGTCGTCAGTCACCAGATAAAGTTTATAAGGGTTCATCGCGTACCTTTGAAGTCGATTTCTAAAATTGGTTTTCTGCCATTTTACCGACAAATCACATCCTATGCATGGAAGTTAGCACTTAATTCCTTAAGTTAGGCGGTTGAATTCAAATACGCAACTCGTTGAAAGCATGTCGAAAAACCCGATTTTTCTAACAAAAGCGTTACTTATTACACAAACTATTCGCTTTAGCATGCCCAGAATGCTGTTTTATGAAATACTCCCCTATGAAGGAATCAGGTAAATATAGGGATAGTTATGCGCCACCTTTCTATAGCGCTCAAGATCAAGCTGGGTTATGCCATCTGCTTGCTCTTTTTCGTCATTTCAGGCCTTGTGAGTTACAAAGGTATTCAAACCTTGTCGAACGGCTTTAGCCAGTACAGTGACCTCAGCCACAAGGCGACATTGTCAGGCAACATTCAAGTGCACTTTCTTCAGATGCGTTTAGCTTCTGAACGTTACTTAGAGTCATTGGATGATCAATACGAAGCGAATTATCAATCGAGCAAACTTGCGATTGATGAACTGCTGAACAACTTAATCCAAACCACCACCAATACTGATAGCTTGTCGAGCCTGCAATTAGTGCAAGACAGCGTTGCAGCTTTTGATGCGGCTTATGGATCAATGAAACAGAGCCAACTGCTCATTGACCAGTTAGTGAACGTGGAGATGGTCACACGAGAAACCAACGCACTGAAAGCGGCTCAGAGCTTATTGTATGAGTCTTACAATAACAATGATCCAAACGCGAGCTTATATGCGGGCATGTTGATGGAGAACTTCCTCGCCGCCAAGATCACTGTACTGAGTTACTCGAACAACAACGACCTCAAAACCTACGAAGCCGGTAAAGACATCTTTGAATATGCTCTGCCAGGTATCGAGGGCGATATTGAATCTCTTAAATCATCTCCTTATCAAAGTGAATTGATTGAAGATTTCTCTAACCAACGGGAAGCGTACGCGAAAGGCTTTGAGCAAGTTCATCAACAGATGATTGAGAACACGCAAAGAACCGCTACCCTCGCCTCTATTGGTGACAGCTTAGCGATTGCAGTCGCGGATGCTCAAAGTATTCTCGAGCAACAGAAACAAGCGCTCACGCCAGTACTGCAAGCCAGTGAAAAGCGTTCGATTCAAATCATCATATTGCTGACGGGTGTGGTTTTAGTTATTGGTATGACGAGCGCCGTATTAGTGACTCGTTCTATTACCAAAGGCATTGCACAGGTTAAACAGATCACCAACGAGCTTTCTCAGGGCAACCTGAATGTGGAAGTGAACATTGAGAGCAAAAATGAGATTGGCGAACTGCTGACTAATATGGAGATCACCATTGAATCTCTGCGCGATATTGTTGGCCAAGTGAACCGTTCTAGCGTGCGTATTGGTGAGATGTCGGAGTCACTCAATCAAGTGACAAATAACAGCTCGACCAACGCAACACAATTGAACAGTGAAATGATCAATATCTCTTCTGCCGTTGATCAATTAGCTTCCAGCACATCAGAAATTGCGGCAAGTGCTAACCACGCGTCTCAAGTTGCCAACCAAGCCACCGAGAATGTGGCGATGGGACTGAAAGAAGTAGATAAGACACTGCATGAAATTGGTAGCGCCGATGAAAGCATGCAGGTAAGCAGCCAAAAAGTGACCGACCTACATAAAGAGTCGATGAACATTGGTGCCATTCTTGAAGTAATCAAAGGCGTTTCTGAGCAGACCAACCTGTTGGCATTGAATGCGGCTATTGAAGCTGCGCGCGCAGGTGAACAAGGTCGCGGATTTGCAGTAGTAGCCGATGAAGTAAGAACGCTCGCTAAACGTACCCAAGACTCTGCTAGCCAGATTGATGAGCTCATCACCTCACTACAACGTGGCGCTAAAGATGCGTTAGAGTCTATCAAAGAGAGCCACAGCACGGTTTCAGACGCTTCAACGCAGGCGCAGCAAGCTTCTCAGAACTTACATGTGATTAATCAACACATCCAAGATCTGAACCAAGCCAACAGCCAAATCGCGGTGTCGGTTGATGAGCAGGATCGTCTTACCAAATCACTGGGTGAAAACGCGCAAGGTGCAAACACTATTGCTCAAAGCAACCAAGAGTCGGTAAGCAGCATTTCAGGTGCAGCGAGCGACTTAACCGAGGTTGCTCATCACCTAGAGAGCCAAGTTAACCGATTTAGAACCTAGCCAGCCAGTCTATACACAGCTGACACAGTTCCAAACCAGTAATAAAAAGCCCCCTACACATAAGTGTCGGGGGCTTTTTTAAGTTAATCTAACTCTAACTTGTGGCTTAGAGTTAGATTAGCCCTACTGAATCTTCAAGCGTTGAATCAGAGTCTCTTCGTCTAACTGATACAACTCATCAAGCAAGTTAATTTGCAAGCTACCTGGGCCGCGAGAGTTTTCAGCCGCGATTTCACCAACCACGCCTAATACCGCTGCTGCAGCTAAACCACTATCATCACCAACAGCCGCGAAAGCACCCGTCAATGCAGTTAAAGTACACCCCATACCCGTCACATACGGCATCATTTGGTGTCCATTGTTTAACGTCACCACGCTGTCTTTGGTGACAACGTAATCTGTCTCACCAGATATCACCACATTTGCACCGTATTCAGCCACTAAGCACTGTGCAGCACCTAACGCAGCATCACTGCTATCAAGCGCATCAACGCCTTTGCTCTGCGCTTGTTCGCCCGCTAACGCGATAATCTCAGACGCGTTACCACGAATGATCAACTTATCGGCTAAGCGTGCAATTTCACGAGAAGTCTCGGTACGCAACGTACTTGCCCCACAACCCACAGGGTCAAGAACCACAACCTTGTTGTTCGCGTTCGCTTGCTCAACAGCAAAACACATTCTTGGCGTCCAAACACTGTCGAGCGTGCCGATGTTAATCACCAAAGCACCAGAGAAAGACATCATCTCTGCCAGTTCTTGTTGCGAGTGCGCCATAATAGGCGAAGCGCCAATCGCCAATAACGCGTTGGCCGTGTTGTTCATCACTACATAGTTAGTGATGTTCACAACCAGTGGTTTTTGCTCTCGTACTGCGCGTAGCGATTGAATAATTTGTTCAGTAAGCATGGGTAAATCCTTATTCGTGAAAGTCGCTTTTAAGCCGCTGTTGAATCATCAAGAGCGTTCAGCCCTTGCTGCCAAAAAGCCACTTCCATACGCGTTGCGGTTTTGAAGATATGAACGATGTTCTGACCGCGTTCGCTGTTGATATCAATTTCAGCAAGCAACTGATTGAAGTATTCCGCGCCCGTTGCTACGCCAGATTGGAACTCTTCTCCGCCGTATAGTTGCAGCCAGCTTGCGTATGGGTTGCCTTCCAAAACAGTATCACTGCTTTCTAACAGCGCTTTACCAATCACGGCATAACCGATTGAACACGGAGCCAGTGCCGCATATAAGTCGACAAGATCACCCGTCATACCCGCATCTAGAACGTAGCGCGTGTAGGCAACAGTGCCGAAATCTTCAGGTTCGTTTTCTAAATCCGATTCGGTTAAACCCCACTGACCACAGTAAGTCACATGGTGAGAGATTTCAGAATCTAGCAACGCATGAACACTTGGCAGTGCACGACGCATATCAGCCAAGGTTTTAGCCTTGTAAATTGCCAATGCATAAGCGCGGGCATACTGCTTTAAAAACAGAAAATCTTGCTTCAAGTAATGCAGAAAACACGGCTGAGCGAGTGTGCCGTTTGCCAGCGTTTTAACAAAATCATGCTCGGTGTAGTCTTGCCAATCTTGTTGACAGGCTTGGATTAAGTCTTGGTATTTCATGAGATTCCTTAGTCAAAAGTCGGTACGTAGTCAGCGGCTTTCGGTAGTGATTTGATAATGCCTTTGTCAAACATGAACTGTGCGTAATCGTCGTAACGCTTCATATCTACAGCAGAAGGACGAAGTGCAAAACGAGTCAGCGTGTCGTTCCATGCGCGTTGGTTAAGCTCGTTATTCAACGTATCTGGTGAATACGCCACAAACTCACTCCATGACTCTTGGGGGTGGTTCACAATGTAAGTCGTTGCTTGTTCCAATGCTTTGTTGAACGCTTTGATCGCTTCATCATCGTGTTTCTTTGCGTTCGCAACAAAGATAAGCTCGTCGTAAGCGGGTACGCCGTGCTCTTCTGGGAAGAATGCTTTCGCTTTAAAACCTTCAAGTGCTAACTGGTTGGTTTCGAAGTTCCGTAAGCCACCCCAGATTGCGTCTACCTTGCCCGATGCCAATGAAGATGAAAGTGCCCAACCGACATTGATGGTTTGCACATCTGTAAATGCAACATTTTCTTGCGCTAACATAGTGCCGATAGTCGCTTCTTCGTTACCCGCAATCGCAATACCGATCTTCTTGCCTTTCAGATCCGCTAGCGAATCGTTCTTGCCGTTATCCAGTACCATTAGTGTGTTCAGTGGCGTCGCGATAAGGGTTGATGCACGAACTAAAGGAAGACCCGCTGCCACATCTATGGTTAAACTTGGTTGGTAAGTTACCGCTAAATCGACCTTACCTGCCGCGACCAATTTTGCTGGCGTGCTTGGGTCTGCTGGTTCTTGGATTTCAACCTCTAAGCCTTGGTCAGCAAAGTAACCACGCTCTTGAGCAATCACAATCGGGCCGTGGTTCGGGTTTACAAACCAATCCAACATCAATGTCAGTTTCTTTTGTTCAGAGTCCGCTAGAGCATGACCTGAAACTAACGAAGCAAGCAGTGCCACTGCACCTACCAATTTGGTATTTTTCATAGTTAACCTTTCCTTTTGAATATTATTATTGTGTTTATAGAGCTCATTTTTAACGAGCTATTGTTGAGATAAATAGCGTTGAGCGAAGCCTTATTAAACAAAGTGTTATTGAGCAAGCCATTACTGGTTCTCCCAAGGGATAGCTTTTTTGAGTAACTTGTCTATGATGAAGTAGAGCGAGATAGACAGCACCGCCAAGATGAACAAGGCAGCAAACATCTCATCAATGATCATGCGCGCGTTGGCCTGCAGCATTAGGTAACCTAACCCTTCACTCGAACCAACCCATTCCCCGACTACGGCACCTATTGGCGCAATCACCACCGCTACACGAATGCCAGACGCTAAGGTTGGCAGTGCAGCAGGAAGTTGGATATGGCGGAGCAGTTGCCATTTCGATGCACCCATCGTTTTGGCAAGATCGAGATAGCCTGTCGGTGTATTGCGCAGACCGTCGTAACAACAAGTGGTTACTGGGAAGAAGATAATGATCGCCGCCATCACCACTTTTGAGGCGATGCCATAACCAAGCCACAGCATCAATACTGGCGCGATCGCAAATACAGGGATAGCTTGGCTGGCAATTAAGATAGGCAATAACCAACGTTTTAACGGATCAAACATCAACATCTGCAGAGCGAAAAATAGCCCCATAGACAATCCGAGTAACAAGCCAAGTAGGACCTCTTGCGCAGTCACCCATGTGTGTTTGAGTAACACATCGTAACGTTCAATCAGCTTTAAAAAGACTTCTGCAGGCGCTGGCAAAATGAAGATCGGCATCTCGAAGACAACCACAACTAACTGCCATAAACCGAGAATCACAGCACTGCTGATAAGCAAACGAACAACAGGATTCATCTGACGAGGGCGTGCAGTGGTAGTCTGTGCGTTAGTTGAATGAGCCACAGTTTCGCTTCGCGTTAGATCATTCATAATCACGCTCCAACTGATCTAAGATCGCTTGTTGTAACTCAGCACATTCACCATCTAACACTCTTGGTGTGGCAGTGAGAGGCACAGATAAAGACTGAGCGTTCGCCGGTGTGCCTTGCAACACATACAAATTGTCCGCCAAACGCACCGCTTCTTGTGGGTCATGGGTGATCAACACAACGGTTTTATCTCTCAACAGCTCACACGCTAAGCTCTGTAGTTTGTGTCTCGTTACCGCATCCAGCGCAGAGAACGGCTCATCCATCAGCACCACTGGCTTGTCTTGCATTAAAGTTCGAGCCAAAGCGACACGTTGACGCATACCACCAGACAACTGATCCGGCATCGCATTCGCATAATCAGCCAAACCAACCGCAGCGAGCAACTCGAGTGCTTGATTGGTTTGCACTGCTTTGTCAGAAGCTGAATTTTGAAAACAATGACTCAGACATACATTGTCGATAACCGACAGCCACGGCAGTAACAAATCCTGCTGCGCCATGTAAGCGATGCGATCCGTTAAAGGCAATTCATCAGAGGTTGTCAATGTTCCCTGCCACTCCACCTTGTCGTCCAACAAGCCTGCCAGATAACGCAATACCGTGGTTTTCCCGCAGCCACTTCGACCTAGCAATACCGTCCACTTACCTGCGCTTAAGCTAAGCGACAACCCAGACAAGGTTGCGTGCTCACTGTCGTTATAACGTAAAGAGGCATTGCTCAGCTGAACACCCACCGTATTAACGGACATTCCCGTGCCCAGCGAAGAAGTGATTTACGGGCCCATGACCTTGGCCGACTTGCAACTCATCAGCATGAGCAATCGCGCGCGAAATGTATTGTTTGCCTAGCTCAACAGCCTCTGACAGCGTGTTGCCTTGCGCTAAGAAAGAAGCAATAGCAGATGAAAGCGTACAACCCGTACCGTGGGTGTTTTTGGTAGGAAAACGCTTCGCACTAATCAAAGCAGACGTGGTTGGCAGAATCAGTAAATCGTTACTGTTTTCATCTTTCTCCAAGTGACCGCCTTTTAGCAGGACTGCTTTAGCACCTAAAGCACGCAGGTCTTCAATCATGTCCTGCATTTCGGCTTCGCTTTCAGGCACAGCTTTGCCCGTTAGTGCTGCGCCTTCCGGCAAGTTAGGCGTAATGATGTCTGCGAGCGGAATCAGTTCTTGTTTTAGCGTGGTGATCGCCGAGTTTTCTAAAAGAAGGTCGCCACTTGTCGCCACCATGACAGGGTCAATCACTAGGTGTTTAGGTTGGTATTGTTTGATTTTGTCCGCGACGACTTTGATGATTTGCGAATCCGCCAACATGCCGACTTTTACCGCCACGATATTCAAATCGGTAAACACTGCATCTAACTGACTAGCGACATGCTCTAGTGGGATTGGAAATATAGCGGACACGCCTTGGGTGTTCTGAGATGTAATCGCGGTAATTACCGAACAAGCGAAGCTACCCGTTGCAGACATGGCTTTAATATCAGCTTGAATGCCCGCGCCACCACCACTGTCAGAACCCGCAATGGTCAAAACAATCGGAGTATTGATCGAAGAAGATTGGTTTTCTGGTGTTTGAGTGCTGTTAGGTGATACTTGAGAATTGGAATGCTGTGTCATGGTCGCTCCTACTGTCTAAAAGACGTAAGAGAACCGAACTTTGGCCGCAAAGAGAGAGTGGAGGTGAAAGCAATGAGAGATCATTGTTGAACCACGTAGGCAAAGTAATCATAGTTCCCTACGCCAGTGTTAACTGAATCAGGTTCAACGGGTCTCGAATAACGATCTCAGCAAACACCAACTAAGGTATATGCCCCCCGACTATTGATAACGATAGTAACAGCACTCTCGCAACTGAGATACTCATTTTATTCAATTATAAGAATCACGCATGAATTTAATTCAATTAATCCCGTTTTAAAAAATACTTATAATGGCTTTTTAGTTGGCTGAGATTGGATGAATAAACACATCACTATCAAGAACATACCTAGCCATCCAACCAATGGAATAAGCTCACCCACAATACACACGGCCAACACGGCGGCAACGACTGGCTCAAGTAAGGTAATCAAGTTGGCGCTACTCGCTGTGACATGGCGTAGCCCAAAACTGAAAGCGATATAGCCTAAACATTGAGGAAGTAACACCAAGTAACTCACCACCAATATATTGGTATTCGATGCGAACAAGTTATCCCCCGTAAACCAAAGCGTTGGCAGTAGCAACATCGCTCCTAGCCCAAATATGCTGCCCATCGCTGCTTGCGACTTAATGCCTTCGTCTATCAGAGCTTTTGTCGCCCATGAATAAATGGCGTAACACAACCCAGCAATCAACCCTAATCCAATGCCCAAAAGCTTCAGATCGTCACCAGAATCATTCGCTGATGATGATTCTGAAAATACCAGTAGCCCAATACCAACCACGCCAATGGCAAAGCTCGTTAACCAACGTTTGTTGATATTATTCTTTTTGCTAATAAGACACTCTAAAAGTGCAGAAAAGAAAGGAGCAGTAGCTATCGACACCACTGTGCCCATTGCGACACCCGATAACTTCATCGAAGAGTAAAAAGCCAGAGGATAGATCGCCAAAGCCAGCGCACTCGCCGCTAACAACTTTTTGTTGAGCAAAAGCTTATCAAGTGAAGATAAGATCTTTCGATACGCCAAGACTGCTTGCATTAAGCCGCCGACGCCCATTGAAAAAGCACCAATCGCTAATGGGCTGAGATCAGGCGCAAAGCTTGCGGCGGTGCCTGTCGTGCCCCATAAAACAGAAGCAAACACGATGGCTAAAGTGCCCGTTTGGAATTCGTTAACGCGATTGATGGCAAGATTCATTTCTATTACCTAGTCTATTTTCATTTCTGAAATAGATAATAGTGAACATATACTAAGTTGAGTTTGCCAAAAGGACGCTATTCTTGTTTTGGAAGACTCTCTTTCATCGAGCCCAAAAACGCCCTTGGAGACACGCCAAAGTGCTGAGAGAAGCGTCGACTGAATGCAGACAAGTCACTATAACCCACATTTTCTGCGACCAATTGAACGGGTAAATCGGTATGGCTAAGCAAGGCTTGAGCTTTCTCCATACGATAGCGAGTGATGTACTTAAGCGCACTGATTCCAATGCACTCTTTAAAGCGCTTCTTAAATTGAGTGGGGCTCAAGCAAGCCGTTTCTGCAAGCTGAGAAATAGAGAGAGGCTGGGCGTAATTATCCGCAATGAGCCTTTGGACCGCTCGAATACGAGGGTCGATGCTCTTGCTGACTTTTTGTTGCTCTAATAACAGTGAAAACACATCCAAGATGGATGATTCAATGCCACTGTCCACTTGGTATTCCAACTGCTTTTCAACAAACAGCAAGAAGCTCATTAAGGGTGGCGTGATAGTAAACACCGAGAGCTCATGCTCTAACAAGTGCTGCGGTAACTCTGCCATATCTGCGACAATAAACCGCGCTGCTTCATCCGCCTTAAACGCATGCGCTGTGGTTACCGGAATCACCACGCATTCGCCCACGGCCACCTTGCCGACATATCCCACCATTTCAATACTAATACTCCCTTGAATAGGCAGCACGAGTTGATGGTAGCCATCATGGGCATGAGTATTAAATTGCTTGGTGTAAGATCGAATACTTAAGCTAGATTTCATGAGCAACGCCGGAATTCAGTTTATTGAAACATGAGTGTTAAAAAGAAATTACATGATTTAAGCGAGGGAGTCACATCGGACTAGTATTTTTGTCGTATCTCTTTCTAGCCTTTCTAAGTCGGATCAAAAAAGCCGTTTAAGTATTGATACTCAAACGGCTTTTTACTCAAGTCTAATTCGCAATCTCAAGAACAGTTAACCGAATCGGCTATCACTTCCTAACAAAATCGCTCATTCAGACTCTATTATTTTTGAAGTTGCTCTTTAGCGGCTTCAACCTTAGAAAAATCTAGGCCAAGCTCTTCAACTGCTTCTTTGATTAGCGCAGGGTTTTGCATTACCTGGCCCATCAGCATTTGAAGTTTATCTTGTGGTAAGCCAAGTTGGCTGATCGTCGCCATTGCTGCAAGAGGGTTCTCGGTCAACGTCTTGAATAGCTCGCTGATCTGCTCGTCGCTAATATTGTTCTCTTTCAACATTGCTAAAATCGGGTTCATTTTTTTGCCTTTGAAACACTAAATTAAGTAGGAGCACAGCATACCATCTAGCTGTGCTCGATTGTACTAGCAACTTATACTTTGCCTACTGTGAAGTAACCCTAAGCCTAGCGAGACTCTAATGGGTAAGAGCGGTAGCTCCACATACCATAGGTTCTAAGCGCATCTCGGTAGATACCTAGTAGCTCACCATCACTCGCCTTCTTAAGATCTGCGAGTGGCTTGTCTGGGTAAGAAACCGTATCAAAAGTAATGCCCTGAGGGCCGGTTTGCCAGCTAGCGATTTCAAACAGAGTTTGACCACGACGAACATGGCTTGCCGAGCTAATAATGGTCGCGTGCTTAATATCATGGCGAGCAAGTGCGTAGCTACTGAATAAGGCATTGCCTACCGTGCTGGTCGCGTAATTCTCTTCGATGATGCGATCTTTGCTTACCCCTTTCTCGATAAGCCAATCCGCCATTAACTTACCTTCAGTCTTGTGGTTCTTGGGCACGCCACCCGTTAACACGATCATCGCATCTGAGTTCGCCTTAGCCATCGCCAACGTTGTCTCAAGACGCTCAATCAAAATTTGATGCATAGAGCCGTCTGGATTAAGCGCATAGCCCAAAGTGACAATCGCGCCATGATGATCAAGCAAGCCTTTATCCGCAGACTCTTTCAACGGTGTTTCTAACACGCGGTCGACCGTAGCAAAAATGCGTTTGATGTCTTCTGCTTTACCTTTGTTCAGGCTTTCCAGTTTCTCCATGTGCTTATTGGATTCACTTTCATTGCCTTCAAATCGCTGCCAAACCGCAAGGTAAGCATGAAGATCAACATCGTCTGGTGCAACCGTCAGCGCTTGTTCAAACAGCTCAATAGCGCGCTCTGCATTCTTGTTGTAGATCTGAGCGTTCGCTGCCGAGATAAGCAAATCAGTACGGTAAGGTTCTAGTTGGTAAGCTTCTAACAATCGGTTAGTCACAATTTCCATGTTGCTTGGCATTTTAGCCGTAAAGCCCGCGTGAGAAATTCTTGCCGGAGACTTAAACGCCTGCAACGCATCAAGAAGTAATTGGTCGACAACTTGTCGCTTAGTCACCAACTGCGCGTAATCCGCAGAAGCCTGTACTGCGCCGTCGTTAGCAGCAAAAGAATAAGGTGTTGCGCCAAAAGCCAGCATGCCACCAAGAGCGAGGGCGATAATGTTCTTTTTCATGAAAAGATCCTGTGTCGTTAAGTGTTCACATCAGATTTGCTCACCAATGTAAGTCCCTAAGATTAAAAAACCGTGAAGCACACCTTAATCTCTAACGTTTATATTCATTTGTTGCATAAGGTGTGGCAGCAGATCACGATTTTGAACTTACCAATAAGCCTGTGCATCCAGATAATTCTGGTTTGAACCAGTGCTCAACGTTTTTGTTGGAATATCTGACTGCGGATTTCATACGCCCTATCCCGCCAAAAACCACCCATCACAAATCCGAACTCCGCATAAAGCAACGAATCAAAAAAACCACTTTAAGCTCATTTTTTCAACAACTTAAAATCCAACACACTGAATCGCGCGATTTTACCCCTCGCTCAAATAACGAGGTCTTCAACACATAGAGTTGGAATGCGAGTCAGAAGATCTTCAAATAATTCAAAATCAACCATTGAACGATCGTTCAAGTGGTGCTTTAATAAATGACCAATACAAGGAGTTACCCCATGCTTAAGTTCTATTTTCACCAAACACCAAACCCAATGAAGATCGCTCTGTTTTTGGAAGAGACAGGCCTAGATTTTGAACTTGTTCCTGTCGATACCTTAAAGGGTGAGCAGCATTCACCGGAATATCGTTTAATCAATCCAAATGGCAAAACGCCTGCGATTGAAGATGAAGGACAACGTGTATTCGACTCTAACGCTATCCTTCTGTATCTCTCAGAGAAAACAGGCAAGCTTGGCGGTCAGCCAGAAGACAGAGCTGAACTACTCTCTTGGATGATGTTTATCGCGAGTGGCCTTGGTCCATATTCAGGCCAATCGGTACACTTCCGCCATGCTGCACCAGCAGGCTTAGACTACGCTGTGAACCGATACCTACGTGAAGCACAACGTCACTACGAAGTGTTAGAGAAGCATATGGAAGGTCGTGAGTTTATCGTCGGAAATGAGTACACGATTGTCGATGTCGCTGCATGGGGCTGGATTGATAAAGCACCTGTCGTGCTTGGTGAAGAAGGCTTAGAACCTTACCCGAACTTGAAGCGCTGGTTTAACGCAATCAACACTCGCCCTGCTGCACTGCGTGCTCGCGAAATCGGCAAAGGCATTGAATTTAAAACTGAACGTGATGAAGAAGCGAAACGAGCACTGTTTCCTTCGAATTATGCGAAGTAGAAAAATTGAGAGTTAATGCTCTACTGAGTGATAGCTAAAACTCAAACATAAAGAGCCGCTAAAAAGCGGCTCTTGATCTTCAAACTATTCGAACTCGTTCAGATTACTCTTTACCGAATACGTTGTTCTCTTGCTCTTGTACACGGATGAAAGTAGTACGCTTAGTTAGCTCTTTAAGCTTTGCTGCACCTACGTATGTACAAGTTGAACGTACACCACCAAGGATGTCAGAAATTGTGTTGTGAACAGAGCCACGGTATGGAAGTAAAACAGTTTTACCTTCCGCAGCACGGTACTTAGCAACACCACCTGAGTGCTTGTCCATAGCCGACTGAGATGACATGCCGTAGAACTTCATGTATTGCTTACCGTCTTGCTCTACAACTTCACCGCCTGACTCAGAGTGACCTGCTAGCATGCCGCCTAGCATTACGAAGTCAGCACCGCCGCCGAACGCTTTAGATACGTCACCCGCACATGAACAGCCACCGTCACCGATGATCATGCCGCCAAGGCCGTGTGCTGCGTCGCCACACTCGATGATTGCAGAAAGTTGAGGGTAACCTACGCCTGTTTTAACACGTGTAGTACAAACAGAACCAGGGCCGATACCAACCTTAACGATGTCTGCGCCAGCTAGGATTAGCTCTTCAACCATGTCACCCGTTACAACGTTACCAGCAGAGATAACTTTAGTCGGGAATTCAGCACGTACTTTTTGTACATACTCAACTAGGTGCTCTGAGTAGCCGTTAGCGATATCAATACAGATAAATACGAATTCGTCGCTAAGCGCCATGATTTGCTTAGTTTTCTCAAACTCAGCTTCAGAAGTACCTGTTGAAACAAATACGTTGTTCAGCGTTTTCTTGTCTGCTGTTTTTGCGAACTCAGCCCACTGCTCTACTGTGTAGTGCTTGTGTACTGCAGTCATAACACCGTGCTCTGCTAGAGCAGCTGCCATTTCAAAGCTTGCTACCGAATCCATGTTCGCTGCAATTACTGGAGTACCAGACCATTGACGACCGCTATGCTTGAATGTAAAATCGCGGGTTAATTCAACTTGAGAACGGCTTTTAAGGGTAGAACGCTTCGGACGGAAGAGTACATCTTTGAAACCTAACTTAAGTTCTTGTTCGATACGCATGATAATTTGTCCTGTAATCATATTACGTGTCGTGCGTTTTCGGTAAGCGTTGGCAGACGCTTTACTGAGTTTCGGACACAAAAAAACCGGAGCGTTGGCAGACGCTCCGGTTTTCAGCATTATAGGCTGTGATTTACTAACAGCAAGTCTGATATTTCATTTTTTTTTGTGCTATCCTCTCAAAGATTCCATATCTGGTAAAAGCTTCCCGCCCGTCATTTCCTACTAAATTCATAGTAATTAATAACTTAACAACATATTCACGCAAACGCTGTCGGTTTATTGCGCAAACGTTTCCCTTGCAAATTCGGGGAAAAAATCTTCGATAAGGCAAATTTGTGAAAAAAGTGCCCTTTAATCACATAAAAATCACACTTTTCTTGAATCAAAAAATGCGTTTTTTCTTAAATAATTTCATTTTTTTCTGACTTTTTTCGCTTCGAGTGCCGATCTCAGCCCTCTTTCATTAGCCCTGAAATTTATAAAGTACAAAGGCAAGATCGATTAGCACGTTCGAAACTTGGATGAGCGGGGTAAAGTCCACAAAATATGGCAGGTTAGATGCGCTTATTTATGAGAACCCAGCGGATACAAGCCGCTGTTGATAGAGCCTAACAACAACTCGACTAAAGTTAACGAACACGGAACGCCTTTCTTTAGTTCGAACTCATTACTACAGGATCAGATACAAAAATGGCCAAGGGGATTAACCTTGGCCATTTTTATTTGGTTTTCAGAGTGCTCTTATAAGGCGATTCAATTTTCACCTTAAGGTACGTCAAGCCTTTTTCTGAGACATCAGAGCTTCAGCAGTCGCATCTTGAATCGACAAGAACAAGGATGTCACTTGCCCAGTTGGAGAACGCATCGGGTTAAGCGTGACGTTCTGATACATAAAGTCGGCTTGCTGAGTTACTGGCCTCACGTTGCGGCACTTAAACAGATAAGGCCTTTGTTGCCACGTTATGAAGCTACGGCAGCCTAGGTCATAAACCGGTTTTGTTTTAAGCCTAAACCACTCTTCAGGAATTTCAGGGAATAACTCAAAGATCGACTTACCGATCGCATCATGCGATTGCTTACCGCTATGGTGCGTCATGAAGCCATTCCAAACTTGTACCTGAAAGTCACGGTTAATGACCACCAGCCCCATATCGACGTTTTGAACCATGTCTACCATCCAGTGGAACTGTTCAAATTCAGCAGGAAGATTCAACATATTAAAACTCCTCCATTAGGTAGGCCAATTTGTTATCTAGAAGAGGCAGAGACTCATCAACAAACATAAATAGAAGGTCACAACGGATGGACGTGCCGTCGATGTTGTAGCTGACTTCGAACGTCATGGTCTTTTTAAATGAGCCGCTGGTATTTTCAATCACCGAATCAATCGAGATGTGTTGACCTAGCAGCACAGGAGAGCTCTGAAAGAAACGAACTTCTGATTGCTCCCCTAACCCATTCAAGAAAGAGCCGACTAAGATGTTCGATACATCCATCAACAACTCTAATTCTTCTAGCTGCTCGCTTTCTGTTGGCACCTTCATGAGCTTCTTAAGATCGCTCACACTGGAATCACTCAACAAAACTAGCGCTTCACCTGCAATGCCTTCTCCACTAAAGCCTTGGCAAACACCCGACACTTGGTCGTTATCCGCTAGGTCACGAAGTGCCATGTGCAATTCACTCACTTCGAAGATGTTCACGTTCGGCAGCGGTAGGTGAACAAACACATTAAAGTGACGAGCCAGTGCATCAGCGGCACGGCCTATCGCTACGTTCGCGACTTCCATATAGATATCGCGTCTGCGAAGTATTGGCAGTTCTAAAGCGGTTGGGGTAATGATTTGAGGTTGTTTTGGCGGCTCGACATGCTCACGTAAAATGGCTTTTAGCGCTTCTTTATCGATCGGCTTTTGCAAAAATGCTTTGGCGCCAAGATCCAGCACCTTCTGTTGTGCTTTTGGTTGTATGTCACCAGAAACAACGACAACTGGCGTGGTATCGCCTAAACGTTGCATCTCTTCCAATGTGCCATAGCCGTCTAATTCCGGCATGGTTAGGTCGAGGAACATCAATTTGAATTGGTTTTTAGCGAGCTCTTCAAGTGCATTAAGCCCATGAACAGCAAAAGTTATATCTGCATTTAGAGAACTAGGCAGTGATCGAGCCATCTGCTTCCTTGCTAACGCAGAATCATCACATATAAGAACTGGGAACGACATAAATGCATCACCGACAAATTAAAGCTAATTCGGACGAGTGTAACAGAACATTATAATATCAGGTACGGGGTGAATGAATTTATGTGTAGATTATTAGTAAGAATGATGGAACAAGCAGGTGAGCTATTATCTGGCATTATTCTTCATGAAAAACAATATGCTACAAAGGTAATAACCGTTCATCATTATAGAGTAATAGCACTTTTTGATAGAACAATAGAGCTAGTTTATGAAATGGTAGCCTTAATAAGTGAGTTTATTAAGGCTCGGTTTGCTCATTCATTTATCGGCTTTATGTAGCCATGATAAGAGACGTAATGTGAATAGCTAGAACTGATATGAAGGCCATAAAATCAGTAATGCGAAACGTATGATCACAGCAAATACCAACAACGCGATCCCCAGGCGATACCATTTGTATTCGGCGATGTTCATTGGGATACGCTTGTAGAACATCGTAATCACGCCTTTCCAATCGCTACTGCGTCTTCCGTACTGCATCATGCTCGTCAAAACAAACAGTGCGCCAAGCACTAACATTCCTTTTTCAGCCCAGAACAATCCAACTTCCATTTGTGTATTCCTTGATAAAACGGTGAGCAACTCAAATCATTCTAGTCACCTTTTAGCTCGGTTTCTGTAAGACCAAGGTCTAAATTACGAAGTACGCAATTTAGGGCTTATAGGTCATTGTTGGTAATTGATAGTTCTCGGTCAGCAATACAACGTTTATCGTTCAAGGTTCCATGGTAAAGGCGAGCATCACAAGCAAATCACGTATAAGCATGATTCGACAAATCTGGAGATTGGTTGTTCTTTTGAATGACACGCATCAATTGGATAAGCAGCAGAATACCTGTCACGCCTAAGCCAACACCGATTCCGCCCCAAATCCCTGCCAATTCGAACTTAGGCATCAAATACCAAGCCGCAGGCAAGCCAAATACCCAGTAACCGATGGCAGTCATCACGGTTGGCATAGAGACAATCTTCATGCCTCTTAGCAGGTTAATCGCCAGTAGTTGCCAAGCATCAACAATAAAGCACAAAGCAACGACCCAAATCACAGAAGCCAGTAGTGAAGTCATAGCACCCGTGCCATCGTCTAACTTGAAGATAGAAGCGATCATCTCAGGCCATATAATGAACACGGCCGACAACGCCACACTCAACACCGACACCAATATGAAGCTTTGAATCGAGGTTCTTTTTATTCCTTCGTAGTTACCCGCGCCAAAATCACGGCCAACCAAAATCGCCGCAGCTTGTGAGAAACCAAAATTGAAGTTCCAAGTAAAGCTTAAACATTGCAGCAAGATTTGGTGCAAGGCTAACGAAGCAATACTGATCGTGCCCGCCATCAAGGTGCCACCGTAAATCAAGCCATGCTCAAGTAAAGCAGCCAAGCCGATAGGTAGACCCATCAACAACAATGGGCTCATCAACTTGATTGAATACTCTTCTGTATTTAGCCAAGGGGCGAACTGCTTAAACTCGTCACGCTTAAATACCCAAACCGTATATCCAACCATCACGATAAATGCCGCGATAGCCGTACCAAGCCCTAAACCTGTTAAGCCCATGTCTAATTGGAAGGTGAGAAAGTAGCTCACTGGCACATTCAGAATTACGGTGATAATCGACATCACAAGAATGGAGCGCACGTTGCCAAACGCACTGGTTAAGCCACGAAGTACCAACAAGATAAGCGAAGGCAACATTACCCACTTCAAAGCATGGACATATTCCATGGCTAAAGTGATCACTTCTGGTGGCTGTTTGGCTGCTTCTAATACCAACGGAGCAAACCAGAAGCTGGCCATTAAGGTCACGCTGAGCACGAATGCCAACATGGTTGCGCCTTTCACCGCCAATCTAATTTGAGTATTACCAAACTCAGGGCGAGCTACTCGCTGACCATAAGCGATCGCAATCAAATTCGCGACACAACCCACGGTGCTGCTCGCAATAATGAAGATGAAAAAGTAGATTGAGGCACCTAAGCCACCAGCCGCAAGGGCTGACACACTGATACGCGACATCATCCAAACATCAGTAAGGACTAAAGCCATAGAGATCAGCTGTGAAATGATCAAAGGGAATGCAAGAGTGAGTATTTTTTTCATGAGCGCCTCAGTTAATTTCGCCCAAAATACGATCGATGGGGCTGGCGTTCAATTGATAAATTTGCGACTCTAACATTCCATAAACTCATGCGAACGAATTATGACCCCATATCCTAGCTTGCCATCCTCACATAATGGCTTAAAAGCCTTTGAAGCTGCCGCAAGGCTGATGAGCTTTACTCTGGCTGCCGAAGAGCTGCACGTGACACAAAGTGCGATCAGTCGGCAGATCAAACAGCTTGAAGATGAGTTAAACGCATCACTGGTTATTCGTAGCCATCGAGCCATTGAATTAACGGTACAAGGTCATGATTTGTATGTGGCTTTGCGTGAAAGCTACGGCAATATCGAAACTGTTATCGCCTCTTGGAGTGAGCCGAAGCAGAAGCGTATTGTGATCAAAGCGACCTTGAGTTTCGCGACGCGAGTATTGATCTCTAAAGTGCGGGAATTAAACGAGCGTTATCAAGATCATGAGATCGTCATAGTTCCTGTTATTGAGGAAGACGAATCGATTAATAGTAGTGAGTATGATCTACTGATCTTCCACACGCGCTTCAAAAAGCGCTATGACAAGGCACCTGACATTACCTTCTTGCGTGAAGAGTTCATGGCGCCGGTTTGCTCTACTAGTTTAACCACCAAAGACACCGACCTTGATTCAATCTTAACCTTGCCAAGGCTGCATCCAACCTTAGATCATCACGACTGGAAAGTGTGGCTGGCCGATGTTGAATTCCCACCAAAGAAACCTGTCAGAAATACCAGCTTCTTGTCTTTAGATATGGCGCTCAGTGCCTGTCTATCCGGTGAAGGGGTTACGGTCACGGATCTGTTGTTAGTTCAACAAGATCTCCAACGAGGCTTCTTGTACTGCCCTAGAAATGCAAAAATCCAACACAGTGCTTGGACTTACTTCATGCACCAGCGTAGTCACACGCCTATCATCAACGACCTTATTGAATGGCTTAGAGAAGAGACAACAAAAGAGATCGAGTTGCTGAAAGTACTCGCACAGCAATATCAATGGTTTGGTGTAATAGAACAGGACAAAGACTTTGGTCGGCTCTTCTAAACTAAGTTATGATTCCTGTTCCCTCAACCGATTGATATTTTTATGTCTTCTTTCTCTTTTTCACAAATCCCTGTTGGGGTTCGATTCATGATCCTCTCCGCTTTTGGATTCGCACTGATGTCAGCTTGTGTGAAATACATCAGCAATTATGGCATTCCTGTATTCGAAATTGTTGCAGCAAGGGCTTTGGTGTCTTTGATCATCAGTTATATCGACGTTAAGCGAAAAGGCATTTCGATCTGGGGAAATAACAAACCTTTGTTGTTTGTTCGAGGCGCAGTTGGTACCGCAGCCTTGATGTGTGTTTACTACGCTGTGACCACTTTGCCATTAGCAGAAGCAACCATTCTGCAATACGTGCATCCTGTCTTTACCGCGTTACTTGGCGTACTGTTCCTGAAAGAACGCGTCCAAAAGTCGACCATGATATGCATTGTATTCTGCCTAGCGGGATTATCGGTAATGGTACAGCCAAGCATGAACAGCAGCGCGAGCAGCGAGTTGCCGCTATTCAGTATTATGCTGGCGTTGTGTGGCGCGTTTGGTAGCTCAATTGCTTATGTGATTGTAAGAAAGCTTAGCCAAACTGAAGACAGCTCGGTGATCATCTTCTACTTCCCACTGGTCGCTCTGCCAATATCGACCGCCCTGATCTGGAACGACTTTGTATGGCCTAGCCTTTTCTTAACCATGATGCTGGTTCTGGTCGGTATTTTCACTCAGATCGGCCAATATGGTTTGACCAAAGCAATGCAAACCCAAGCAGCAGGTAAAGCTTCGGCTTACTCATACGTCCAGATTGTCTTCTCGGCACTGTTAGGCGTGTGGATCTTTAATGAAATTCCATCGGTTTGGACTTATCTAGGCGGTGGCCTGATTGTGACTGGCGCGCTGATTAATGTGTTTGGCAAACAACTGTTGGTGCCTTTTAAGGCTAAATAAACAACCCAACAACTGAGCTAAACATCAGCTAAATAATCAGCTATTGCATAGACCTAAAAAGGGCATTGCGGATTATTCCACAATGCCCTTTTCTATAAATGCTCTCTAGCGCGCTTTCATTCAGCTAACCAACTTTAACAAAGCGGCGTATTACGTAACTAACTCGTGGCATTTCGTAACTTAGGATCATCACTCAAATACTCAACAAACTCGATCTCAAAGCCTGCAGGATCCACAAAGTAGACATTTTTTCGATAAGGTTCTTCGGCACCGGGTTTGGCAATTGGAAAGCCCGCATCAACAAGGCGTTGAGTGACACTTTCGATATTATTGGTCACATAAGCGAAGTGTGCGAGACCAACAGAATGCCCAGCCAAATCTCTATTTTCACCTTCACCGTGATCGCTCAACGCGATGTATTGGTACTCGTCACCAAAATGCAGCCAGTTACGTGGCTTGCCTGACCACTCCCCTTTTCCCTCGTCACGGACATACCAATGAGGGAACGCCGCTTTATAGAAAACCAGCATTTCTGGGATGTCTTTTACCACTAAATTTACATGTTCAAGTTGGATCATTCTTCTCTCCTTAAAGTATTCTCGTAAGCAACGTTGCATATCCTAATACCTCAAGTTAAGTTGAGGTAAAGGGTTAATTTGCGTTTATTTTCGAGAACGTTTTTTAGAGCCCAAATTGTTCTGCTTTGACTACATACAAACCTTAAGTTTAGACGACTTAATCTAATGTGGCTTCCTTGCCTGTGTTCTGTTCTTTGTGCCTTGGTGATCTCGTTGTTCAGAACAGATAACTAAATCGCGACACACATTGGCGTATTTGAAATAGGGTCTCGAAACACGCTCGCTTTGAGATCAAATACGTTACTGAGCATAGTTTCGGTCATCACCTCATCAGGCGAGCCTTCTGCTATTAAACACCCTTTTTCCAAAACCACTAGATGGTCGCAGTAACGACTGGCTTGGTTAAGATCATGCAACACAACAACCACCGTTTTTCCTTTGGCATTCATCTGTTGCATCAGGTTCATTAATTCCACCTGGTGAGACATATCAAGGTATGTGGTCGGTTCATCCAACATCACTACGTCCGTATCTTGTGCAATTACCATCGCAATCCATGCTCTTTGACGCTGGCCACCAGACAGTGACTCAACAGGCTTATCAGCAAACTCAAGCACACCTGTATCACGCATAGCTTGTTCGACAATCCTTTGATCGTCCTGCCCTAGCCTCCCCCAATGAGACACATAAGGCGAACGGCCATATTCGACTAATTTTCTGACCGAGATCCCTTCTGGGCTGACCAAGATTTGCGGAAGAAGTGACAACGAACGAGCGAGCGTTTTATCGCCATAGCTTGATAGCGGTTTGTCTTCAAACAACACCTCTCCTGCCACTGGTTTGTTAATTCTGACTAACGTCTTTAACAAGGTAGATTTACCGCACCCGTTAGGTCCTATCAATGCGGTGATTTTTCCCTTAGGGATAGAAACAGACAGGTTCGGTATGATCGTTTGTTTGCCGTACGCGACGGAAAGATTCTGCGTTTTAAGCATGGTTACCAACCTCGATAACGATAGAGAAGAAAGATGAAATATGGCGCGCCAATCACAGACGTGAGAACGCCTGCTGGCAATTCAATAGGTGGTTGTAGACCTCTGGCCAACCCATCAGCGCTGGTAACCAGAATTGCCCCCACCAATGCAGATGCTGGGATTAACAATTTATGATTATGCCCAAACAACAAGCGTGCTAAGTGAGGTGCCAATAAACCCACAAAACTGATCGTTCCAGCAACAGAAACGCTAACACTGGCAAGCAATACAGCGGCCAATAACGCAAGAGCTTGAATCTGTTTTGGCTTAGTGCCCAATGTGGTCGCACTTTCCTCGCCAAGCCCCATCACATCTATTCGCCAAGCAAGCCACAATGCCATGGGTAACAACAAAAGTAGTACGCTCCAAATAAAGGGAACTTGCTGCCAGTTTCGCCCCCAAAGGCTGCCAGTAAGCCACACCATAGCCGTGTTGATCTCGATCGGATTGGTAACCAGCAAGAAGTCGATACAACTGGCCAGAAACGCACTCACCGCAATACCAATCAGCGCCAATTTGGCGGGTGTTGGCCTTGACCACCATGCCAATACAGCAATCAGCCCAGCAGCCAATACCCCACCGAACATCGCCACAACCGGAAGCACACTGACTGGTGCATTGGGGAACCAAACTAAACTCGCTGTCGCAGCAAGACCTGCCCCGGCGCTAATACCCATGAGATCAGGCGATGCTAACGGATTACGTATCACGCCTTGCACCAATACTCCTGAAAGCCCTAACCCTGCGCCCACGCTTATCGCGAGCAACATACGTGGTAGCCGATACTGATGGATAACAAAGTCGTCGCTGGAAAACGCGACCAAATGTTCGATGACTTGAGAAACAGAAAGCGAAGCTGCGCCGACAAACAAACCTGCGGATGCCACTAATATGAGAATCCCTGATAACAAAATTATCTTAGTGTGATGGTGCATTAAGATCTCCTCGTCGCAATCAAAATAAAACAAGGTGTTCCGAGCAAAGCAGTAATAACACCAACGGGTGTTTCAGTCGGGAAAGCAATCGCTCGCGACAGTGCATCTGACCAAGACACTAATGCTGCGCCTGCCAATGCTGAAATAGGAATCAGTAAATGATAATTGTGCCCAACCATAGGTCGAACCAAATGAGGCACTAACAATCCAACAAAGCCAATTGGCCCTGCGATAGCGACGCTTGCTCCGGCAAGCAATACGATCGTCAGTCCACTCACGAGGCGAGTAAACCTGATGTTACTGCCCAACCCCACTGCTAC
Organism: Vibrio sp. 10N.247.311.49; assembly: GCF_041467655.1. Lineage (NCBI taxonomy): Bacteria > Pseudomonadati > Pseudomonadota > Gammaproteobacteria > Vibrionales > Vibrionaceae > Vibrio > Vibrio sp. 10N.247.311.49. The sequence goes on along the minus strand of NZ_JBFSVA010000014.1, from coordinate 72,905 downwards.
CTCTTCACCAAGTGCCAGCAAGTTGAGGTTGCGAGCAAGACTCATTGCCAACACCAAACCAATCACTACAGGCGGCCAAAGCTGTTGCCATTGCTCATCATCGACACTAGACAGTGAGCCAGTAAGCCAATGCAAGACGCTATAAGCCATGTCGTCAGCAAGAATCAGCGCCGCTCGTGTCAGTCCGAGCAATAACGCAGTAATGGCGATACCCGCGAGAACCAAACGTAACGGATGAGAACGTTCGGAGAAAAAACCACCGAGGAGCATCACAGCACCGCCGCTTAGCAATGCACCAAGAACCGCATTAAGGATTGGGTTTAAATCACTAACCACAGGTATGCCTATTGCAGCTAACGCCATAAAACAGGCTGCGCCAGCGTTAATGCCAAGAATCGACGGAGACGCGAGTGGATTACGTGTCAAGCCTTGCATCAATAACCCAGCGACTGCCAAACTCGCACCAATAAACACCCCGGCGTAAGCTCTTGGTGCTCTTAGCGTCGCCAATATTTGATGAGTCATATTGTTTTCATCAAACGCAAACCAGTAGTGAATCAAGTCACTCAATGTTAAAGAGAAATTAGACCATCCGGTCATAGAGGCTGCGTAACCAGATAGTGCCAAACACGACACTAATGCCGTAAATAATATGACTCGCCACGACAGTATTGGCCAGAATCGCTTACTTTTAGAGAACGACATCGTACTCATGATGGGTCCAAGATCTGCTCAAGATTTTTCGCCATTTGTTCTGCCGCTAACATGCCTCGATTCAATGACCAAAGTGCTGGTGACACTTCTACAACTTGCTGATTTTTAGCAGAGGTTAGTACATTGAATAACGGATTTTTCTGCCAATCATCAACAATATTAGGATGAGAGTAAGCGCCAAGGAGCAACCAATCCGGATTGGTTTTCAACAACAACTCAAAACTGGTTGGTAAATATGCCTTCTCTGTTGGTTTCACAATAGGGCTCGCAATACCTAATGCGGTCAGCACGCCCCCTGCGTAAGATGCAGGGCTATGTAACCACATACCTTTATCCGACACGACAGCGAATTGGACGGTTTGTTTGAGCGAGAAATGACTTTTGAATTCAGCCATGGCGTGTTGATGTTGTTGAATTCGTTGTTCCATTGACGATTGCTTGTCGAGAGCGATGCCAATCTTGAGCGCAGACTCCAAATTCTCTTGATACGTCTCGCCGCGGCTTTTGAGCAGCAGAGTTGGTGCGATGCGTTGTAGATCTTGATAGACAGTACGATGACGCTCTGCATCTGCAATGATCAGGTCAGGCTTTAATACCGCAATGGCTTCTAGGCTAGGCTGAGAACGCATGCCAACTGATTCCCATGGTTGAACCAATTCGCGTACCGCCGGAATCACTCGCGAAGCATCATTGTCATCAGCAACACCAACAGGAGAAACCCCCACCGCAGCTAGCGCATCTACAAATGAGAACTCCAACACCACAATACGTTGCGGAGTAGTCGCTATCTCAAACTGACCCTGCTCATCTTGTATGACCCTGGTTTGTGCTGAACTGGAGAATGAAAACAAGCTTAAAATCAGCAAAGTTAAGGTTATCGCTATCTTGCTGAATAAACACTGCTTATTGAATGACAGCAGTCCGTTCGACAGCAGCAATGGATTCGAAAACAAAAGGCGAGAGCTGTTTTCCATATTTAATTTTCCTTAAACGCTAGAACCGTGAAAGTCGCCAAGAGTATTGGCGACTTTTATTCGTTATTACTTTCAATAAATTACGTATTAGAACTGATAATTCAGATCCAAAGTGTAAGAACGTCCTGGGGCTGGATAACGACCAACGGGGCTGGTATCAATACCGCGGAAGTAATAGTCCTCATCAAACAAGTTGTTCACCGCAAGGTTCATGCGCAGCTTACTGTTTTCATCCTTGTACAAATCCGAACCTAGGTTAAAGTTCCAGACCATGTAGGCAGGCACTTTACCTGTCGCGCCCGTTGCATCTTCGGCACTTGTATTCGCATTGTCAGAGTAAGACTCGCTGAAGTAGTAACCAGACAAAGTCGTATCTACCTTGCTAAAGGCGTAAGTCGCATCCCAGCTAAATTGGTGTTTAGACGTATAAGGAAGTTGATTACCTTTGTTTGCACCCTCTTCCTCGATCGTCGCATCCAAATAGTTATAACCAGCGCCGAGGCTCAAAGCTTGCATCGCTTGAGGCACGTAACGACCTGAAAGTTCAACACCTTGGTGAAGTGTTTTACCAATGTTGTGAAAAGTTTGAGTTGCACTTTGCCATTGCAGCTGGTCTTCAAAATCGATTCGGTAAAGCGCCACATTGAAGCTTGTTGAATCTTGGTTATAACGTGCACCTAACTCGTAGTTCCATGCGAGCTCACTGCCCTCTTTACCATTAACCTTAATGTTAGATATTTGTGGTGCACGTAAAGATTTCTGTGCATTTGTGTACCCAACCCATTGTTCAGTCAGATGGTATGCCACCGTCAAGCCCGGCAACCACTCAGTCACCTTATTGTTTCTATTCTGTCCTTGGCCTAGATCACTATATGCCATATCAATCGATTCATAGCGAATACCCGGCGTCACTTTCAGTACATCATTGAACAGGCCGATTTCGTTACTGATGTAACCAGCAAAAGCGTCAGTATCTAAGTGCCAATCACGTGGGGTTGTTGTAGCACCACCAGCAATTGGCGTTTGAGTCAGCTTGTAATCGATATCTTCGTTGACGTAGCGTGCCCCAACAATCACATTTTGCGTTACGGTATTTCCGTCAAAGTACATCGCGAGTTTAGGTTCAACACCATAAACAGCAAATTCACGTGGTGACGTACGAATATCGGTTGATGGTAATGCCGGGTCCGCCCAGTGACCGCCAGCGCTGTTAAAGCCCCATTGGAAGAAACGCTCAGAGCGGTGGCCAAACGTCAGTATTTCTAATTCGGCGCTATCTGCAATATTCAAGTCATGTAAATACTTCAGGCTCCAACGCGTTGAAGTGCCTTGATATTCATCGTATGGACGCTTCGACTGAGTACGATCTTTGTCATAATCATCTGGCGATAAAGCACCGGGCATTTGGGTGTCGGCATCATAACGTTGAACGAAAGCTTGTAACTCTTGAGTATCGCTCAGTAACCATTGCAATTTCGCTTGGAAGTTTTTTACATCCGTGTCGGAGTGTTCACGGAAGCTTTCACCTTTTAAGAAGTTCCCCTCAACTTGAAGTGCCAGCGTATCGGTTAACCAACCACCCGTTCGCAGGTAAAAGTCGTTGAGCGGCGTATCGCCACCCTCGAATACAGTAAAGCGATTACTGATTTCCGTTTGCCACTCATGTGGAATAGGCTTGGTCACCAAGTTGATCACACCACCGACGTTGTTTGGTCCGTACTGAACCGCCGCACCGCCTCGCACAATATCAATACGATCAAGCATCGACAGCGTTGCAGGGAAAATTGATTGTCCTGTGTGACCATACGGCGCCAGTGTCAGAGGAACACCATCCATGAGGAATTGAGCGTGCCCACTGCGACTCGCTTTCAAACCACGCACTGAGATGTTAGGCAAAACACCGGTGCCCGTTTCGTCTTGAACCTTAATGCCCGGTACACTTTGGAAGGCAGAGTCAATCGAGAGTGCGCCAGTCTTTTTAATTTGTTCATTAGTCAGAACAGTACGAGCTCCCGGATACTCTTTCACATCCTCAAGTTCTGAATTACCGATCAAGCTGCCCGTCACGACAACCGTTTCCATGGTCGTCGTTTGTGGATCTGACGCGGCAAATGCGCCCATGGAAGTCACTGAAGCGATGGCCATTGCAAGGGCACTTAGACGCAACTTTTGATGTGATTGAGTACAGGGTTTACCATCCAAATTCTGGTAAGGCATGAAAATCTCCTAAATAGGCAAGTTAAGATCAAAGGCCATGTTTACGATTCGGCGCTTTGATCCTATGGGCTAAACGGCCTCAAAATGAAGCCAACTGTTCACTCATTCGTAGCGAACAAATCAATCGTTTTTAGAGTCGAACTAGCTCTTAGAAATGAACGAACTCTTAGAACTGAATTAGCTTTTAAAACTGATAGCCGTAGCTGAGCATAAATTCGGCTGGCGCTCCGTAACCGATCTGGTTAGTACCAGACGTGCCGTTGGTTGCGCCCAGAATGTATTCCTCATTAAGCACGTTGTAAGCGTTCGCTTGAACTTTGTGACGACCCGTGGTGTACGCTGCCATCAAGTCAACCGTGGTGTAGTCACCCAACGCTACCGCTTCATCATTACCCGCATAACGGTCACCTACGTATTTCACGCCACCACCTAAACGCCAGTTATCGTCTAGCTGATAAGTGCTCCAAAGCGAAAACAGGTGATCAGACACATCGTTCGGCTTTTTGCCTGTCTCTTTGTTTTCTGCATCGAGGTAGCTATAGCCCACCGAAATATCCCACTGCTCGGTAAATTGACCGCGAGCTTCTAGCTCAATACCTTGGTGACGAGCTTCAATCTTGTTAACAACGTCGCCGTCTATATTGGTTTCTGGTTGCTCTTGATCGATTTGGAAGACCGCTGCATTCAGCATCAAAGCGTTATCTAATAGGTAAGCTTTTGCGCCAATTTCTTTTAGATCGGTGTGGAAGAATTCTGCTAATTTAGGGTTGATGTAGATACCTGAGTAAGGCAATTGCCATGAACGAGCTAAGCTTGCGTACACCGACATATCGTCGTTGATTCGGTAGACCAAACCACCACGGTAGCTCACTTTGTCATCGTCTAGATTCTCTTTTGCTGAGCCCGCTTTTTGCTGTTCAAGCTCCATCGAGTCGTAACGCACATTACCGATCACTGAAAGATCACCAAAGGTATAAACATCTTGAATGTAAATACCAGTGGTCGTTGTGGTGTTGTCGCGGGAAGGTTTAAACCCCGGATTAGGCGTTGGACCAGCAACAGGGTTATAGATATCTTTTGGGGGTAAGTCTTGGTCGCGTACTAAAGCGGAAATGAGATCGATATTGACCTGATTATAATCCGCGCCGATCATCATTTGATTGGAACCGGTTTCCCAAACTAGCTCAGATTGAAGAGTCGTCGTGGTACGAGGGTCGTAACCGAGGTTGTTGACAGTTTGTTTAACCTCATTTCCTGTGACTGCCATTTTATCTTGGCGTGTGCCCTTTTGTTCTAACTCGATATGGTTGTATGCCGCGCGGTTTGTCCATGCCCATTCGCTATTCAAAAGCCATTCATAATTAACGCCAACACGAATGCTGTCTGACTCTTGATAGTCATTCGTGCCACCGTAAAATGTGCTTTCAGAGACATCGACAGGCTTACCATTTTTAGATGGAACACCACGATATGGCACTAGCTCTTGGTGCGCATATTCTACATCGAGATCAATGGTATGCCCCTCAGCAGGCAATATACGAATGGTGGGTGCGATAAAGAAATCATTAGAGTCGACGTGATCTACATAGGAATCAGACTGTCGACTTTCCACGTTGATACGACCACTAACCTTGTCACTAAGCGCCATCGAGCTGTCAACCTGACCAACAAAAAGATTATTGCTGCCAACACTGCCATTAACGTGTGTGAAATTATCACCGTTAGCACGTTTGGTGACCAAATTAATGATACCGCCCGCAGAACCTCGGCCGTAAAGTGCGCCTGCAGGGCCCTTTACCACTTCGACACGTTCGATATTCGCTAGACTTCGGTACGATTGCAGAGTCCCGTCATCACGCATACCATCACGGTACATGTCGTTGAGCGCATCAAAACCACGAATCACAAATTGGTCTCGGCTTCCCTCACCCAAGGTATTGTTAACCCCTGCGACACCATCAAGTGCATCCACCAAACGTACAGCACCGCGGTCTTCCATTTCCGTCTTTGTGACCACCGATACTGCCTGCGGTACATCCAACCATTCGACATCCGTTTTGGTTCCTGACTGAGGCATATGCTCCGCGTAACCTTCGTACTGATGACCAATAACTTGTAGGGTTTCATCCACCGTTACTTCTTCTGCAGCCATTACATTCGACACGGTAGCCACTGCGGTTAATGCACCTCCAATAGCCAAAGCGAGAGGGGACAAGGCCAATCTAATGTTCATTTTCTAATTCCGTTTTAGTTTATAAAATAACAATATTGCGAATAAGAACAAATATCATTTATATTTGCAATGTATATTTTTTGATCTATATTTGCTTTGCAATATGCAACACAACTAATGACATAAGAATCAATAAAAACAATAAGATAGAAAAATTCTCTTTCTTTTAACCCCGAAAGAGAGCACTTGAAAGCGAGTTGTGAGCAGGTGACAACAACGTTTTGGAAATTAGGAAAGCCCCATGAAATCTACGATAATCATCGTGAGTCACGTCGTGAATGATGCGATCACTCACGGCTTCGTGCCGACAGCAAAAGCGATGGGTCTCCACGTCATTTTGATCACAGACCACAAACTCAACCACTTAAAACTGGCAAATGAAGATGACCGCTTTAATCCCGATGAAATTTTGGAATGCGATGTCTTCAACCCTCTTGAACTCATCGAAATCATCACAGAGCAAGAGCTAGAACCTCATGCTGTTTTCAGTAACAGCGACCACCTACAAACTTCCACCGCAATCTGTGCACAATTCTTTGGTGTGCCTGCTAAAGATTGGAATGTGACTCTTAAGGCGAAAAACAAATACTTAACTCGTCAGGTTCTCAACGAAAAATCGTTACCTAATACTCAAAGTGTTTTGTTAAGTCGAGAGAGCGCTCCTGTATTCGATTTCGATTTTCCTGTCGTTGCGAAGCCCAAGGAAGGCGTGGCTAGTTTAGACGTGCAGCGCTGCGAGTCTGTAGCTGAGCTGGATAACTATTGCGATACGTTTTGGCAAAAGCACCCTACGACTCCCATTTTGGTTGAGGCGTTTTTACAAGGTCCGCTTATCACTGTCGAAACCATTGGCGACGGGGAAAATTTAGTCGCACTTGGTGGGTTCGATGTAGAACTCTCTGCGCCACCTTACTTCATCGAAACAGCGGCGAGTTGGAATGGTATTAACAGCGTGCACTACCGAGAAGAATGTATACGTCAGCTTCAAACATTTGGGGTGGGGTTTGGTGTCTGTCATAGCGAATTCATCATCACAGATTCGGGGCCGGTACTGGTCGAGATCAACTATCGAAGTATTGGTGATGGCCGGGAATTTTTGCTTGATAACCTCAGTGGCGGGAATTGGTTCAATACCATCTTAAATCTTCACTTGGGTCACAAGCTTGACCCTATATTTCGTATTGATGGCAGTGCCCATGTGCACTATGTAGTGGCGCAACAAAGCGGTTTGATTGAAGGGTCATCAACCTCTTTCATTCACCAAGAGGGCGATATTGTCACTCAACAGCAAGTGCTTAAGAAGGTTGGTGAGACGTTCCAACAAAGTTTCTCCAACAAGGATTACTTAGCGAGAATTTCGGTCGTTTCTCCTTCTGGTCAAACTCTAGAACCCGCGCTACAACAGGCAATCTCTCGCTTCAATCTAACAGCAACAAACGAGGTAAAAGCATGAATGAAAACGCGTTATACCTCACTCAACGCTTAGTCGATACTTGCTTGCGTGAAGATTTATTCGGATTAGTTTCTCAAAGCCGATTTGAATCTCAGCTCCCGAGTACACTCAAGTTATCTTCTTATCCTCGTAATCAAATTTGGGCTGTTTTTGCGGGTTCAGACTTTACACTCTACTTGCCCGTTACTCCGAGCTATTACATGCAGCGTTGGGTATACGGCCAACCAGATGGCTCGAAAGGTGATGGTTGGTTCATCGAGAGAAATGGTGTCGTTGAAACCCAGCAGCACTATCAAGATTGGATCGAATTATTGAAAGCAAGTGCTCACGAAAGCTCGCATTCGTTATTAGATGGTTATTTGCAAGAACTCGAATGCGCAGAAAAACACAAAGGATTGTGTGATAGCGCCTTCAGTCAGCAATCCGAATCACTCATGCAGCCGATTTCTCAACTAGAACGTTGGGAGAAAAAGCTATTACGTGCCGATCAAATCGCATCCTATCTTGACCACCCTTACTACCCGACAGCACGTGCTAAGTTCGGTTTAAGCGATCACGACCTAGAACAATTCGCGCCAGAATTTGCACAAAGCTTTGAACTTCGTTGGCTCGCAATCGAGAAGTCACTCGTTACATTGACCAGTCCACAACCAGAATGTTGGCCAACGATGGAACAAGTGGGTCTGCCCGCCGATTTTACTCTTAGCCATGAGTTATTCCCCGCACACCCATTAACACTAAGAAGTCTTGATGGCATTTCTGACGGTGTCATTGAAGCACCGGTTGCGTATCTTGAGGTGACTCCTACCCTGTCAGTGCGCACTGTGGTCGTGAATCAAGCACCACAGACCCACATCAAGGTCCGCTGATCATGCGATCTTTGGGTACTAAAAACATTCGCCTAATCAAACCCTCCACGCTCTATGATGGGCATTGGTTTGAACGTTTGTTGACGCACTTAGAGCAAACAGATATAGACTTACATGGCACGTTTTTCCATTGTTATGAGAAACATGGCGGCCATGTTGGTGATGATAAAACCTTTGCTTATATTGTGCGTGAATACCCGCTGAGTTACTTCCAAGACAAAGCACTGGTGCCTGTGGCTGCGCTTGCCAGTCCAATGCCTGATGGACGTTTGTTCTTGGAACACCTCGCAGAGCAGTATTATCAGCAAAATACACTGACTTGGTTTAAAGATTACGTCGATCTGCTATGCAAGGTGCACCTTACATTGTGGATTCGTTACGGTATTGCTTTGGAGTCTAACCAACAAAACGCCATCATTGCATTCAATCAGCAAGGCAAGATGACCTTAGCCATGAAAGACAACGATGCTGCGCGTATTTGGCCAGAGCGTTTCCAAACGTTTGAGCAACAATCGCCCGTAAAATGCGACCACCTTTTAGATCAACGCATCACTGTAGACAACGAGCTTGCTCTTGGTCAGATGTTTACCACGATTACTTTGCAGTTAGACATTGCCGCGATTGTCTAAGCAATGGCGACGAAAGGAATCGCCACGTCAGCTTATCTGTATGAAGTGGTCGCCAATAGCCTCTCCCAACAGCTTAGCCAGTTGGACAAACAAGGACACAACACCAAGCTCGCAAACGAGATGTTGTTTGAGTCACCCAACCTATACGCTAAGTATCTATTGAGCTCGGGTAGTTTGTTGTCTAAAGAGTCATCCGGTGCAAGCGATATCAATAAATTTTATGGCTTGTCAGCACCGAACTTTTTATTGCTAACCAGCGAAGAAGCACAACACGCTTACCTTGAAAACATCAAGCAGAGTGTGAGTTAACGCATCATGACCAAACTCATCTATTGTGTACTTTTAAGCCACTTTATCGCCGCATTTGCAGCCTTAGGAATGCCGCTGTTTTTGCCAATGGTATTGCCAACACTGGATGCAAACATTACTTCGGACTGGGCGGGGGTACTGTTCATTTTGCCGACCTTTTGCACTGCCGTTGCGGCACGCTTTTGGGGGCAGTTTGCTGATAAATATGGCAGACGTCGCTCTCTATTACGTGCTCAACTCGGGCTTGCAGCAGGCTTCGCGCTGTGTGGCTTAGCCGATAATCTCTCAATGTTTGTGTTTGGTCTTATCATTCAAGGAACCTTTGGTGGCACCATGGCCGCCTCAAACAGCTACTTATCCAGCCAAATCAACGATGCGAAATCACTCGGTAAGTCACTCAATAAAACTCAGCTTTCTGCCCGTCTGGCTCTAATTATTGCTCCGATAGGGCTTGGCTGGAGCTTATCAGAAACAAACCCGCTGAACGCGTATCTGTGGTTGTCCGCTTTGCCGCTATTCGCGCTATTGATCACCTTAACATTACCCATCGATGACTTAGCGAAATCTAAGGGAATTGTAAAAGATCAGGTATCGAATAAAGCTCAAAGCAGCCAAACCAACTCGTTAAATACGCTTTATTGGGTGTTTGGCGCGCAGTTCAGCTTTGCTTTCGCCATGGTCGTCACGTTCCCCTATTTCTCGCCTTATATGCAGCAATATGGCGTGACAAGCCAAGCGTGGATTGGGTTTTTATATGCCCTCCCACATGGTGTTTATCTGCTCTTTGCAGGAAAAGTCCATCTGTTCTCAGAATGGGTTGATCGCCACCAGTTTGAACGCAATCAAACGCAGCGTACTTTATGGCTAGGCTTTGGTTTGCTTTCACTCAGTGCAGCAATGCATCTCAATCCTTATCAAGAAGTGTTGATTATTGCTCGTATTGTTTTCGGACTTGGCATGGTTTGCTGTTATCACGGCTTGCATCAAGTGTTGGCAAACCAAATTGATCGACGACAAAGCGGCAAAGTATTTTCGCGCTTTGATGCTATGTCTAAATGGGGTGGCGTTGCGGCTGGGTTGAGCGCGTCTTTCATATCAAGCTTGGGCTGGCTTGAGGTTCCTTTCATACTTTCTATGTTGGTCAGTGGCATTGCGGCTATCGCGCTGATCATCCATTCAAAATTTGGACATCAACATGTTACAGACTCAATTATCTCCAAGTGAACATTACGCTGAAGACCAAGCTCTTCAAAATCGTAAAAAAGTACTGCTAAACCGAGAAAAAGCTCAACTCAATACCATCATGGGCGTGGTGAACTGTTACTTACGTGAATACGCGATACCAAAGAAACAGGTTAATTGGCGCTACAGTTCTGCCTCTCTGCCTCAAACTTTGAAAAGAAACTACAACGCTCACCAACGCGTGGCCATTCACCTACCTCACCAAGATCAACCTCAGAAAAATGGTCTGATGGTTTTACCCGTTGAGTACACCAGTAAACTGGGGAAAGTGAAGCTCAGTGATACACCTTGGGCTAAAATGCCAGGTGCAGCTTGGTGCAAATTGGACGCAACTCAAACCCTGACGCTTCTACTCAGTTACCTAAAAGAAATGCTGACGATTCCATTCAATCACGAGTTGGTCGAGCAAATGGGAAAAAGTTTGTTGATTACCGAGCAGTTCCTAAACTCAGACAACTCACCTCAGCATCACAACGCGTTTATCGCATCAGAGCAATCGTTACTTTGGGGACATACTTTTCATCCAACGCCAAAGAGTCGCTCAGGGGTCAGTATCGATGATCTGCTAGCGTGTTCCCCTGAGGTTGGCGCTAAGGTTCCCCTATATTGGTTTAAGGTCGACACCGCGTTGCTCGACGTCTTGAGTTCAGATGACCGAACCTCACCAACGACCATGCTTGAACAACTTGCACCTGATGAAAACAATTCCGCAGGTACTATGCTTTACCCTTGCCACCCTTGGGAAAGTTACACACTTTTGCAAAACCCAGTGGTCAAAACGGCCATTGAACAAGGCAAAATCATCCCGCTTGGATTAGGTGGTGAAAAACTCTTACCCACTTCATCCGTGCGCACTCTGTACCACCCAGATATGGATTGGTTTGCTAAGTTCTCTATCAATGTACGTTTAACTAACTGCGTACGTAAAAACGCATGGTATGAGCTCGATAGTGCCGTTCAATTAACCTCGATTCTGCATCCCATCAAAGAGAGTGAACAGTTACGTAATCCTGTATTCAAGGTAATGACTGAACCTTACGCGACCACATTGGATCTAGAGTCGGTTGCCGAGCAGGAACAAACTGATGTTATTAAAGCTCGCGAGTCGTTTGGTATTTTGTATCGAGAGAATTTCACCTTAAGCGAAACCGATATTTTGCAACCAACGTTAGCGGGTGCCCTCTTTGCTTACGATACAGACGGGAACAGCTGCATCGCCACTCAACTCAAACAAAAAGCGCAAACAACACAAAGCCAATATGACAATGTCGCCACGCTGTGGTTTGAGCGCTATCTGCATTGTTTGATTCCGGGCGTCTTTAACTACTACTTCAAACATGGGGTTGCGTTTGAACCGCACTTACAAAATACGTTGATTGGATTTGAAAAAGGCATGCCTTGCTGTGTATGGATTCGAGACTTAGAAGGTACCAAGCTACTACGCGAATTTTGGCCATCAGAAACACTTCAGCAACTTTCAGAGCGTGCTCGTCAATCGGTGTACTACAGCCGTGAGCAAGGTTGGAACCGTATTGGCTATTGCACCTTCATTAACAATATCAGCGAGGCCATTTTCTTTATCGCTGAGGGTAACTCGGCACTTGAGAATACGTTATGGGGAACTTTAAAAGACGCTATCGTCCGCTGGACGTCTATCAATGGCCAGCAACCCGAACTAATGGCATTGCTTAACGATGGTCATTTTCCAAGCAAAAATAACTTCACAACACGTTTGATGCAAAATGCCGATAAAGAGTCCGGTTACACCCAAGTTGCAGCACCGTGGCCAACTCATTCAAAAGGAGTTCACCATGCTTAATTCTCCTCAACTTTCAGCCTCTATCCATCAAGAAATCCAGCAATTGGCCAAGCAACAAACGCAACCATTATGTGCTTATCTTTATGATCTCGATGCATTGGAGCAGCACATTAAGCAGATGCGCCATGTATTGCCAAAAAACGTAGAGCTATTTTACGCCGCGAAAGCGAATCCTTCAGAGCCGATATTACGCACTTTAGCCCCTTATGTTGATGGTTTCGAAGCAGCATCAGGCGGAGAGCTTGCACACCTCCACCAGCAACAACTCAATAAACCACTGATCTTTGGTGGCCCAGGGAAAGTGCCCAGTGAGTTAGATCAAGCGATTATACTCGATGTTGATGCGATTCATGTAGAGAGCCTCACTGAGTTACAACGCATTGGTTCTTTAACACAAAAGTTGAATCGACCTGCTCCGATCTTCCTGCGTATGAACATAGACATTGGTGACATCACACTTAGCAAATTAGCCATGGGAGGAAAGCCCACCCCGTTTGGCCTCGATGAGAGTGAGTTAAGTAATGCCTTGATGTACCTACGCGATTTCCCCTTAATCAAGTTGAATGGCTTTCACTTCCATTTGATGTCACACCAGCTTGAAGTCGGTCGACACTTAGCTTTGATGGAACGCTATTTCCAAGTAGTGAAGGAATGGAAAGAAGAATACTCACTTGAAGATCTTACGATCAACTTGGGTGGCGGTATGGGAATCAATTATCAAGATCAGAAACAACATTTTCCGTGGGTAGAGTTTTGTGACAAATTGGAATTTCTGATTGCCAAAGAACAACTACAAGATTGGACACTGCGTTTTGAGTGCGGGCGCTACATCTCAGCACCTTGTGGCTACTACGTGATGGAGGTGTTAGACATTAAACAAAATCTCGGTGAAAACTTTGTGATTGCTCGCGGAGGCACACATCATTTCCGTACTCCGGCAGCGCAAAGCCATGACCACCCTTTTGCAATCGTGAAAAGTAATCAGCAACCCACTATTTCACATCCGATAAACCATGCCACAGCCACGTTGGTTGGACAGCTTTGTACGCCAAAAGATGTTCTGGCACGGAATCAAAATATCGATCACATCGACATCGGTGACTATGTGGTGTTCACGCTAGCAGGCGCTTATGCTTGGAACATCTCGCATCAAAACTTCTTAATGCATGAACCTCCGGTGTTTCATTACTTCTAGGCATCCGCTGTGCTCTATGATTTCTAACTGATAGTTTGAGTTGAAACTCCATAGAGCCAGCTAAAGGCACTCAATAAAAAGTCACCAAATAAAAAGGCGTTAGTAAACTCAAGTCTACTAACGCCTTTCTTCTGTTTATCTTAGCCCTTTTGCAAAACAGCTGCAGTGATTGAGCAACCGCCCCCCCACAGTGATCGTAATGCAGAACCAAACCGTAGTTAATTCGAATACAAGCACTTAGCATTTTTCATCGACTGCGCAGCGGGAGTGATACATGGACAACAGAATCACTATCTTAGAGTTTCTCAGAGTGTTCGATTGCATTCGCTCCTCGGGCAAGCAATTGGACAGCAAGTATCAATTGGGCGAGATGGTAGCGTGGCACGATTACGATGGTTACACCTGTTGGTTGAGCTACCGAGACGTTACGGTGACGCTGATGTTTCACGGTTCGCTAAAAATTGAGTACGACAACGCTTCAAATTACTCTGAATTTATTGAGCATTGTATGGGTATGCTTGCCACTGAACCTTCTCCATAAAACGCGAACAGACTAACGGCTAACGGCTAACGGAGACAATCATGAACGAAACGGCTTCATTGCTTAAGCGAAGACACCCTTTTTGGCTAGTACTCAGCCTCTCCTTTTTATGGTCTCAAGTATCTGTAGCAGGCATAGGTATGATTGACTTTACACAACCGAACGAACATAAGAATTGGACAGCGACCAACGACAATGTGATGGGCGGCATCTCAACAGGCGAGCTTGTTTACGAAGGCGAGACGAGTCAATTTAAGGGCGAGCTATCGTTAGAAAATAATGGGGGGTTCAGTTCCATAAAGCGCTCCATTGAATCACCAGCCCATGAAATAGATAGCGCAGAGCTAGTTTTCGTTGGTGATGGTCGCACCTACCAACTGAGGCTCACAACATCGAAAGATGGTAATCGAGTTCAATACAAACACGATTTCGTTACGATAAAGGGAGTGCGGCTTAACAAGGTGTTCCACTTCAATGATTTTCAAGCTGTGTTCAGAGGTCGGCTACTGAGCGATGCGCCGGAACTTAAGGCACGAGACATCAAACAAATCGTTTTTTTGATTGCGGACAAAGAGCCCTCGCCTTTTGAGCTAGACCTAATACAGCTTCACTTCAGAACATCGAAACCTATCACATCACCAGAAGCTGACTAAACTGACTAAACTGAAAACAAACAAAAGCCCCTGAAACCTTTTGACTAGCAATCAGATATCAGGGGCTTCTTCTATTTAAACCGTCAACAATTCAAAACAACGGCGGATTAAAACATCAGCAATTAGTATTTGATAGCTGTTTTACCAATCGAGGCACTGCTTTCAATACGTTGGTGTGCATCTTTAAGTGTTTCCACACTAAAGCCATTTAGGGTCGAGGTTAGCGTCGATTTAATACGGCCCGCATCAATCAGATTCGCGGCTTGGAATAGGATGTCTTGCTGCTTCTGGATATCTTCGGTGTTAAACAGTGAACGTGTAAACATCAGCTCCCAAACAAAGCCTGCTGATTTGCCTTGCAGCGCTGACAAGTCAATGCCACCATCAAATTCAACAATCGAACTGATCATGCCTTGCGGTGCGATCAATTCAACCATCGCATCCCAGTGCCCTTTTGTGTCTGCAACATTGAAAATGTAGTCGACATGTTGAATGCCTTGCTCTCGCACAGACTCGACAAGGTTACGGTGGTTCACCACATAATCCGCCCCCATATCCCTTACCCACTGTTCAGTTTCGGGTCTTGAAGCTGTTGCGATAACATTTAGGTTGGTCAGTTGCTTAGCCAGTTGAATCGTAATTGAACCAACACCGCCTGCTCCACCAATGATCAGGATAGACTTTTTCTCTTCAGGACGAACACGCAAGCGGTCAAACAATGCTTCCCAAGCCGTAAGCGTTGCTAGTGGCATAACGGCTGCAGCTTCATCAGAAAGGCTCTTCGGCGCTTTAGCGGTAATACGGTAGTCCACAGCTTGGTATTCGGCATTAGCGCCCATACGAGTTACGTCACCTGCATAGTACACACGGTCACCGACTTTGAAGCCTTCAACGTCAGCACCTTTGCCAACAACTTCACCGACTGCGTCATAGCCCAGCACTTTTGGCTGCTCAAGAGTTTTGTCTTTGGCATTACGAATACGAATTTTAGCGTCAGCAGGATTGATAGAAGTCGCGCTCACTTTTACCAGCAAGTCATTATTTTTTAGTTCTGGCAGACTCGTTTCAAACTCAAATAAACTGTGTTGCTCTGTAATCGCAAGTGATTGAGTAAATCCGATAGCTTTCATTTTTGATGGTACTGACATTGTGCTTTCTCCTTGAATTAGACGAGTTAATCTTAGTCAATTCTCACTCTAGATAAACCGCCTAATATTTGAATGATTCTCAAATATTTTTTGATAATGGTGTTACCGCTATCTGGGTAATGCAGACATCTAACTGCATTGCCAACGGCTTAGAGGTTAAATAAGGCCTTTCTCAATCAACCAATCATGTGTTACTTGATCTTGTGGTTTACCTTCACGGCAAACTTTGTAATCCAGCTCTGCGATGATGTCGTTCGAGAAACGTAGGGAATCCAACTTCTGAATCTGTTGCTCGCTGAACAGATGCTTCTTGTCATCTCTTAAAAGAAGTACCGCTCTATCAACAATTCCGAGTAAGCCTTTTGGCTCTTTGAGCTCACGAATATCGTAACGATAGTGCAAAAACTGAGGTTTCCACAGTGGCACTACCACCCACTCTTTGTTTACCACTGCACTTTCAAAGGCACTGAAACAATCGTCTTCACTGCCAGGAAAGAACTGGTAGCCGGCATCGCTCAGGCCATAGTCTTTCATCATCTGGATAGAGAAGCGTGTGATGCCAGCGCCGGGGTTGATGCCTTGGATGGTCGAGTTCATTTTCTCGACCACTTCGGCTTTTAATAAATCAGAGACTTCAGAAACCGCCGCTTCAGGCACATAGTCTGGTACGCCCCACAAGGCATAAGGTTCATAATGAAGCCCAAGCTCGATAAGCGGCTCAACTTCTTCAACGCCCACTTTGTAGATACCGTGACTTGATGGCAACCACGCAGAAGAAAGCATATCCACTTGGCCTGTTTTCAGCTTTTCAAAGTTCTCCTGATGTGGAGAGAAAATGCGCTCTACCTCAAAGCCCATGGCTTTCAATACATTGGCAACCAATGATGCGGTCGTACGGTGGAACGACAAATCCGTTACACCCATTATGATTTTCTTAGTCATCTTATCCCCTAGATCGTAGGCTTCGTCCATACGATGTGTACTGCGCTACGTTGTCGATATGGGAAATGATAGTGAGAAAATTACTAATGAAAAACAGCCTCACATTTGAATTATTATCAAATTAATTTTGACAATTAAGTGTTTGAAGCTAACTTAGAAGCGATAAGCAGAGATAACCCATCTGCAGATTGTGATGGGGAAATATCCCAACACCATGTTAGAACATAATTCAATACAGGTAGATAATATGCTTCTTGAAGACTTACAGGTCATTTTCAAAGTGGCGGAGTTTCGTAGTATCACCGCAGCAGCCACCAACCTAGACATGCGTACGGCTACCGCAAGCGCTGCCGTCAAACGTGTTGAAGCGGCTCTGGGGGCGGAATTGTTTGTAAGAACCACGCGCCACCTAAGGCTCTCTTCAGCAGGCGAACGCTATTTACCTGATTGT
This sequence comes from Vibrio sp. 10N.247.311.49, assembly GCF_041467655.1. Taxonomy (NCBI): domain Bacteria; kingdom Pseudomonadati; phylum Pseudomonadota; class Gammaproteobacteria; order Vibrionales; family Vibrionaceae; genus Vibrio; species Vibrio sp. 10N.247.311.49. The sequence continues at coordinate 55,516 of NZ_JBFSVA010000014.1, read as the reverse complement.
GAACAAGCCTTAAAAATGTTGGAGCAAGCGAAACTCAACATGAGAGAAGAGCTTGGTATTGTTGACGGTGAAATTCGCATCGCGCTTTCTTCTGATCTAGGACGAAACCTAATCACACCTTGGTTAGATGAGTTCTTGCTTGAATACCCAAAGGCGACGCTTCGTACTAGCATCAGCGATAGCAATATCGACTTCTACCGAGATTCCGTCGATATGGCGCTGCGTTATGGCTCCCCGACTGATGCCAACATGTATGGCTTTAAAATCTGCGATGTACCCAGAATATTGTGTGCGGCCCCTGAATACTTGGCTGAAATGGGAACACCAAAACACCCGAGTGACTTAACTCAACACAATGGTTTGCTCTACCAACTTCATGACATATTGCAAGACGAGTGGATATTCAACGATGGCACTCAAGATCATAAAGTGAAACTAAAAGGGAACCGAGCTTCGAACGACGCTGACCTTGTAAGACGTTGGTGTATCGCGGGTAGAGGAGTGGCAATAAAATCTTGTCTAGACATGTCACGTCATCTGCTTTCAGGCGAAGTGGTTAAAGTCATGCCTGAGTTTAAGCCGACCCCTACCGAGCTGTGGTTAGTGTGTCCAAGTCGTCAATCCATCACCCCGACTGTGCGTCTACTGAGAGATTTATTCAGAGAGAAGACCGCTGAGATCCTTTCGCAACTGAGCAAACAAGGCATCATAGAAAGCACAACATCTTAAGATTGAATGCCGCTTAAAGATAAGAAACAGAGAGACAAAAAAGGCGTTAGCGAACTCAATTCGCTAACGCCTTTCATCATTAGAACATCATAGCTTCATGATGAACCTTAATAAGAGTACTTAGTTTAATACTCTTAATACAAGAGCTTAGTTTGACTCGTCTTCAACATCGCAGTCTGCACAGCACTGAAGAGCAATCTCATGTTCGAAGGTGATGGTGTCTTTACCTTCTTCTACTAGCTCTGCGATTTCGTCTACCACTTCTTTTTCATCATCCGCTTCGATTCCGCTTGCTAGCTCTTCTTCTGAATAACCGAAGAAGTTCAGTAGTAAATACTCACGCGCTTCATCTTTCGTACAAACCACGTCCGCTGAAAGATCAGGAGTGACCTCGCCTTGGGCAAGTGTTGCTGTCACTTGTGCGATAGCATCGTCTTTCATCGCAGGCGTTAACCAACCAAGATCAGTACTTACTGTCGTTTTTTTACAGTCGAAGCAAGGCAGTTGGTGAAAGTAGTATTGAAAGGTAGTCATAGGTAAATTCTTCTTTAAATGTTGTATAGCGAGATTATGCGCGTTTTGTAGCAAAATACTATCTCAATCACAACCTGAAACCGCTTCGTTCTAAGTATTTTTTCAAGCTCCGCGCAAGCTGATGTGATCATCCTATAAAAGCGCTGTTTTGCGCATGCTTACTCAGCTTTACGCTTGTTTACATTTGTACGGGTAATATATGCCTCATCAAATAATAAGCGTGGTACCTCACAATTGCTTTGGCTCTTGCTTAGTTTCGTCGTTCCAGCTATCAGCTATGAGTTCACGGCTTACTTAACTACTTAGCTACTTAGCTACTTAGCTACTTAGCTCGGATTTGTTTGAAATAGCTTTGTTTTCAATTAACTTACTTGCACTTGGCTTATTTTGAACCACGCTTATTTAAATCACCCATTTAGGATACCCAATCAATGATCATCAAAAAATATCAAGCCCTTGCCCTTTCATCGGTTGCTTTGCTCGCTACAGGCTGCTCACCATCATCAGATACGCCTTCGGTCAGCAACATCAGTGATTACCAAGGCTCAGCGAGTATTACTCAAGGTGTGGCGACCACTGTTGAATCGAATCTCTTTGAGTGTGCAAACGGACGTAGCCGAGTGGCGGGCGTCGGGGAAATTATGGACTCAGAAGGAAAGGTTTGGACGGTTCCAGCCAAGAACAACTTTGCGACAGGGCCGAAAGCCTTTGATCTTTATGAAGAGTGCTCAAACACCACGCCAAGCAGCCTAGCCGAAGTCGATCAAAGCTCTGTACCGGTAGCTGTTGTGGATCAAGACGGTGAGGAAATAACAGGTTATATTTTTGCCGATAACTATTTCGAACTTTATATCAACGGCAAGTTAATCGCGGTAGACACCGTTCCTTTCACACCGTTTAACTCAAACATCGTCAAATTTAAGGTGAAGAAGCCTTACACGATTGCGGTGAAAGTGATTGATTGGGAAGAAAACCTAGGTCTTGGCAGCGAAGATAACCGCGGAAAGGCATACCACGCTGGTGATGGTGGCTTTATCGCGAGCTTTAGTGACGGAACCGTGACAGGTCCAGACTGGCAAGCACAAACCTTTTATACCTCACCGATTTATGACCTGACTTGTTTGAGTGAAGTGGACGGGAAGCGTCTTTCTGAAAGCTGCACCACGGAAGGAACTGACCACGGTCAAGATGCCTACGCCGCTCATTGGGAAACACCAACCAACTGGATGAACCAAGAGTTCGATTCAACATCTTGGCCTCTAGCATCGGTATATTCAGAAGACGATATTGGCGTGAACAATAAAAAAGCGTACATGAACTTTATCGAAAAATTCAGTGGTGCTGGCGCAAGCTTTATCTGGTCGACAAATGTCGTTCTCGATAATGAAGTGCTACTGAGATACGAAGTTAAGTAGCTTTATTCCTTTGTAAGCAAGCCCAGTCACGAGTATGACTGGGCTTACTACTCAAACAACTTGCTGATGTTTCTAATTTACAGCGAACCTGATCCTAATCTTGGGTAGCTTGATTACGACGAAGTTTGCGAAGTCTTGTTTGCTCCACGCGACTTAGCTTTGTAATTATGTAACCAGCAACAAAACAACCCGATGCACAAACCCCAAAATGCGCTACCGATTCCCAGTAAATTGGTGCCAGAAGCGGTGAATAAGAAAGTAAGCAGTGCGGGTTCTCTGTAGTGACTGTCTGCCATTGATACCGCAAGGCAATTCATCAAGGTGGGCATCACCGCTAAGCCAGCAACCGCAATGACAATCTCGGAGGGTACGGCGCTAAACAGCGACACAAATGACATCCCCATCACACCAGCTAACAAGTAAAACCCGCCCATACAGATCCCAGCCATATAACGTGTCTTGGGGTTACTATCCGCATTCGGGCCCATACAAATAGCGCCCGTAATCGCTGCAAGGTTATACGCAAAGCCACCAAACGGTGCGAAGATCAAACCTGTTACCCCGGTGGTGGTAATGATCTTCGATGAATCAACTTGGTATCCATTCGCTTTTAGAACCGCAAATCCCGGTAAGTTCTGTGAAGCCATCGTCACTATAAACAATGGGATACCAACACTAAACAACGAAAAGAACTCAAAATCGGGCGAAATGAACACTGGGGTCGTTAATCCCATAGTCACCTGACTAACATCGAGTTTGCCAAAACCCACACACATGACCAATGCGATGATGAAAATGCTTGGGATCAGTAAATTTCCTAACCGCGCTTTCGCCAGAATAAATACAGCGAGCATGACCGCTACGACTTGTGCCTCTTCCATTAGCGACGTGAACAAACCCAAACCGAATTGCAATAGAATCCCCGCGAGCATCGCTGAGGCAATCGATGTTGGGATCTGTTTTAGGACTTTCTCAAATATCCCCACCAATCCAACCAACGTGATCAACATCGAACTGAACAAAAACACGGCTACTGCCTGATTCATTGTCAGCCCTTCAAGAGATGTGATTAACAACGCCGCTCCAGGCGTCGACCACGCTGTAACCACAGGCTTCTTGTAATGAAACGAGAGCAGTATTGTGGTTACGCCCATGCCAACCCCCAACGCCCAAAACCATGACGCCACTTGTTCTTCGGTTGCTCCAGCACTCATTGCCGCTTGGAAAATAATCGCCGCGGCGCTCGCATAACCAATGAAAACAGCGATAAAGCCGGTACTGACGTGAGAAAATTTTAGCTTAGTCATGTTAATTTATTCCTGTGTGCGTTATAACGTCCATAGACTGAACTTAGCACCCGTGCGCTATAACGCACAACTAATTTTTGAAAAACTTGTAGAGAAAATATGCAAACAGAAATTAAAGTCGGCGTTAACTTGAAACGCCTTCGCCAAGAAAAAGGCTGGAGCTTAGACAAAACAGCGAAAGCAACAGGCGTGAGTAAAGCAATGTTAGGACAAATTGAACGTGGAGAATCCAGCCCGACAGTCGCTAAGCTCTGGCAGATAGCTTCTGGATTTGAGGTGTCACTTTCGAGCTTTATCGCGGCTAGCCCAAACAGTGAACTGACGAGTTTATTCAGAGATGCAAACGAACTAAGACATGAGGAATACAACATTGGCTTTTTCGTCAGTTTGTTGTTTCCTTTTGAGGAAGCACTAGGATTTGAAATATTCGAACTCACCCTAGCACCCGATTACCAGCATGAATCCGCCCCACATAACGCAGGCGTCACTGAGCACATCTTATGCATTTCAGGAGAGATGGCCGTGATGTTTGATGATGAGTGGCATACGTTACGCGCAGGACAAGCCGTTCGCTTCAATGCCAACCAGACCCATGCCTACAAAAATATCGGTGAAGGAAACGCCGTATTTCATAATGTGATTCACTACCCTAATAACAAGCAATAGTGCCGGATTTGGTGCTAACGGATGTTTAGCTCTAACCGGATGTTCAGCGCTAACGAAAGAGCTGGCAGACCACTGGCTGTTACTAACTTAAAGCGACTATACGTTGACGACCATGCTGCCATCTTCGGCTTGATAACGAGCCCATAGTTGAGAGAGGTTTTCTTTATTAAGCTGTATCTCTTTTTCTTTCAGAAACGTTTCGTTGTGCAGCTTCGAATACGAGCGCTCAGCAAGGTCACAGCTAAATGTAACGATGGTTTTCCCTTTCCCCATTCTAGCCGCAGCGTATAGCGCACCTGCTACGTTCAACGACGAACTGCTTCCTAGAAGAATACCGTCATGTTCCGCAACAAGGCGGGATATCGTCACCAAATCCTGATCGGGAAGCGTGATTGCACGATTGATTTTTGCCTGCCTGAAATTTTCAACCGTTCGCATGATCCCTATGCCTTCCGTGAACGAACTTCCCGTTGATTGATAGTGTCCATTACGTAGAAACGAATAAATGCCGGACCCATTTGGGTCAACTAACCAAGTTTCGAGATTGGGTTGCTGCTCAGATAGATAGTGTGAGTTTCCGGCAATGGTTCCACCCGTCCCCACCACTGAAACTAGAGCATCAATATTCCCCTGTGTTTGCTGCCAGATCTCAGGTCCAGTATTTAAATAGTGCGCTCGATAATTACTGAGATTTTCAAACTGATCTGCCCACCAATAACTCTCATTTTCGACACCAATCCGCTTAGCCGTGTGGTAAAAATGTTCAGGGTTTGCAAAAGGACAAGGGTCGACCAATAACAGTTCAGCATTATAAAGCGAGATCATGCGCTCTTTCTCTTGTGCCTGCCCTTTTGGCATCACCACCAACATTTTGTAACCAAGGGATTTAGCGACCAGAGCAAGTCCTATTCCCGTATTACCAGCAGTACCTTCAACGATTGTCATTCCCGGCTTAAGCTTACCGGCTTCTATTGCATCCATAACCAACTGAAGTGCCGCTCTATCTTTAATCGAACCACCCGGGTTCTGGTGTTCGCACTTAATAAGAATTTCACAACCTGATATATCTGAAAGACTGTTGATTCTAACAAGATCGGTATCGCCAATCAGTTCACTGAGATTGTTTGCAATATGGGCAGATGACATCGCGACTCCATTTATTTGTTGAGGATAAGCTTGTTCATCGATTGGGTTGTCGATGATCATAAGCGTAGCTCTGGGGTCTGCTTAGTCAAGAAGTGCCGGAATTGAAAAGACTCTCATTTTCCAAATAGCAATTATAATTAGGGGTGACCGATTAGATTGAGGGCAAAAAAATGTTTCTAAAAGAGAAAAAACCGGTGACCTCGTTGATGTAACTGAAATGACCAAATTAACCAACTTATTTCAAGACAGTATCGAAGGTCGGTTTCAAGCAGGCGAAGAACAGCAAGACCCTGAGATGTTTAAAAAGTCCGAACTGATGTTTATGTCAGGGGAAGAGTTACCTCGATGCTGGACAGATCCAAACTACCGCTCAGGGACTAAATAACCTTAGCGCTTCCAGAGCACCCGATGAGTCGCAATTTAAGCTCTGTTCTAAAACTGTTTCACGATCGCCTTGTAGGCTATCCCCCTGTTAAAACATTCAGACGCATCTTTACTAGACACAAAAAGCGAGCCACTTGGGCTCGCTTTTGATTGTCTTTTTCTTGCTTAGACTTCAGTTCAGATTACAGAAGTTCTACCGACTGTTGAGCAATCACGAATTCTTCGTTGGTTGGCAAGCTATTATAATCGCACCTATTAACACGGGTTTGGACAAAAGTGTGTCAGCAACTTTACTATCGAGGTGTTGATAAGTGTGTTGATTTCATTGATTATTGCCTCAGTCCATATAGTGATGAAGCGGTTGCTAAAACCTTATTGTATTGATTTTTCCTTGCGTTTAATAATCAATAGTGCCAAAAAAGATACAGCTAATGCCATTATAGAAACGATTGTTCCGATGTTCCCACTTGGTGCAAAGTCCCAATCATTAAAGAAAAATGCGGGTACGATAAAAACTTCCACTGTATATATCCACAAATTATAAATCGTATGAAAAATTATAGCGCTATATATACTCATGTATTTCAGTAGAACTATTGATGCAGTGATACCTAGAGAAAAAGCAACGACAGGGTCTTCATGGCCGTAGGCGAATAAGAGTGACGATAAAATTACGCCTACAAACTTGTTTCTCAAAAGTAAGCATATGCTACTTAGCAAGATAAACCTGAAGAAAAACTCCTCTGATAACGGAGCTAATATAACGGTTTCGAAAAGATAATTTAGTTTCTCGCTTACTTCCAGTTCACCACTAACGAGAAATCCTACGATATAGTCGACTTCTTGTCCCGTGACATATTGCCGGATAAATTCCATATAGAACAACGTGATACAAGCCACGCCAATCGCTAGCACAGTAATTGGGAATACATGATGAGTAAAAGAGGAAACTTGTGGAGTTACTGAAAAGAGGCTATTTTCACTCTTCTTTAAAGTAAGCATCATCACAAACGCCACCACCCAAAAAAGGCCTCGAAGATCATTAAAACCCATGTCGCCCCATAAGTAATATAAGGCAAGTGCCAATATGCTTATGGGTAACGAGGTTTTAAGTCCTACGGTGGGAAAGTTATCCATTTGTACCATATCTAAATTTATTAATTCTTGCATTTAAAGATTACATTTATATCATCCGCCTCACATTAATTTCAATCGTATCGAGATCTTCACGACTAAATAATCTGGTGAAAAACTGGAACAGGATATGTATGGGTTTAACTCTGCCGGATTTTGAGGCACACGCGTTTTAGAGTCATAGCACTGAGGCGTTCTTGTCCCAAAGCATGGCGGCATAACACGTCTCTGGACAGAAATCATTTAGACTATTTACTTAAATCGGGAGTCACCGGATTAGTTCAGGTATCTAAAACTCCAAGGTCTCACCATCAGCAGGAATAAGGACTTTATCTGACAAACCGTTTTTATCAATTGCTTCTTTAAGAATTGGTCGAGTCACTGCACAGTGATTGAGTGCCTCCATATGGTTCGCAACCACCTTATTAGGGGAAAGGCGAATAAACTCCATGACCTCATCAATAGACATCAATAACGGTTGACCAACGTCCATACGAGCACGACCTGCCGCGACTACTGTGATATCAGGTTTCAACTCAGTCAACGCTCGTTTTACATCATCGGTTAGAACTGTATCACCGCTAATGTAAATAGAAGGCTCATTGGGGAGCTCCAAGAAAAATCCAACACCATTAGCCATTACCTTGTGAATCCATCCATGGCCGTGCAAAGCCGGAACCGCGGTGAGCTTTCCGTCTAGAAAGTCGATAGTTTGCCAGTCTTCAATTCCCCAATTTACCGTTAAGTCATATTTTTCTAGGTAAGCCTTATCTTTGGCTGGTGTCGCAACTGGGATATTACGACTTGTTAAAAACGTCTCACCTGCCGGATCTAGGTGATCTCCATGTTGTAATGCCTTGATACCAAGTGTTTGACTGTGAGTAATTAAGGTATGAGTAACCTTGTTTAGTAGCTCATCGGCATTACTTGGCATCTCAACGGTTGGATTTTTCGCGGCCTTAGCCTTAATGACTGAAAACGGAGGCATAGAGCCTTTTTTCCCCAACATAGGATCAATAAGGATAAATTTTTCGCCAGATTCAATAATAAATGTTGCGCTACGTAGGTGGTGGATCTTCATAATGCCTCTCTAAACTCACTAACAAGCCATGTTCTCTATGAGATTTAGTATGCTTCTTTCTAGTTTCTTGTGATACTGTCTTGAAAGTCAACATTCGCGCAAATCGAGACACTTGTGAACAAATCAACCGAGCTAATTAAAATTACTATGGTAGCCTTTGAAGGCATCAGCGCTTTTCATCTCTCTGTGCCTTGTCTGGTGTTTCAAGATATCTTTTTCGGTCAGCCGGTTCGGTTTGACTTGAGGATCTGTTGCGAAAACAGCTTGCAGTTTGAAACAAGCTCTGGATTTGGTGTGGTGATCGATAGAGATTTGAGCGCTATTAAAGAGGCGGATATTGTGATTGTTCCAAGCTGGCCAAATGACCTGCCAGAGCCAAGTGAGCGACTTATACAGGCGCTAATAGAGCATCATGAGAAAGGTAAGCTACTAGTAGGACTCTGCCTCGGGTCTTATGTACTTGCATGTGCTGGCGTTCTCGATGGAAAACGTGCCACAAGCCATTGGGCGTTTTCCGAACAATTTCAGCAGCAATTTCCTAAGGTGGATTTTGACCCAAACCCTCTATTTGTTGAACATGAGACTATCATTACCTCTGCTGGAGTAGCTGCTTCACTCGATTGTTGTCTACATATAGTGCGCCGTTTGTGTGGTAGTGAGCTTGCGAATGATCTCGCACGTAAGATGGTGACTGCGCCATCTCGTACTGGTGGACAGCAGCAATACATACCAGCACCAGTCAACATAAAACCTCTTACAGAGACAAGTATTAGCCTTGTGATTGAGCTGGTGGAGCAGAGCCTTAATCAGTGTCACTCACTAGATGAAGTCGCTGAGCGCTGTGCGATGAGTAAACGTACCTTCACACGCCAGTTTAAATCCACCTATGGCTGTACATTTGGTGAATGGCTGCAAAACCGACGTTTGGTGCTTAGCCAACGTCTATTAGAAACCACGAAACTATCGATACCTCAAGTTGCAGAGCAAGCGGGTTTTGGCTCTGACAGTGTATTCAGAAAGCACTTTAAATCGGCTTTTCATGTATCGCCGATTCAGTGGCGCACTACATTCAAGCAATAGTCTTAATTTCATTGAGGGCGATGGGGCTAGATCGTCGCATCTATTACTTTTTGTATCTGACACCTTGCAAGTTCAATTCTAGGCGTTTTTGGGGCATCACAAGCCAGCCCTAACATCACTAGTTTGAAGCTACAAAATGATTTGCCGAAATCAATAGAATGAGTTTTGACTATCTCGCTATAAGGCCACTTAGCGATGGTCTATCCAACATATAAGATCAAAAAAGCGAGCACTAAGCTCGCTTTTAACTATCTGTTTTTGAAAAAATTACAGCAGTTCAACCGACTGCTGGGCGATCACGAATTCTTCGTTGGTTGGGATAACCATTGCTACTGCGTCTAACATTTCAGACTTAGCGATGATCCCTTCAGCACCAAAGCGAGCAGATTCGTTACCTGCTACATCTTCAACGAAACCTAGAATCTTAAGGTTGTTTAAGATCTCACGACGAATTGGTAGAGAGTTCTCACCGATACCACCAGTGAAGATGATACCGTCTAAAGAATCTAGCGTTGCTAGGTAAGAAGCAACGTATTTCGCTACGCGGTAAGTAAACACCTCAAACGCAAGCTTAGCGCCTTCGTGGCCCTCTTCCATTGCTTCTAAGATGCCACGAGCATCGCTCGTAAGACCAGACACGCCAAGGAAGCCAGACTCCTTGTTTAGAGAGTTAAATACTTGCTCTTGTGACCAGCCTTTCTTAAGTAGGTATTCGATGATGCCTGGGTCTAGGTCACCACAACGTGTGCCCATCATTAGGCCTGAAAGTGGTGTGAAGCCCATAGAAGTATCAACACTGTTACCATCTTTAATAGCACATACAGATGCGCCGTTACCTAGGTGAACAGAGATGAAGCTCGATTTTTCGATTGGCTTGTTAACCATCTTCGCAGCTTCACGGCTAACGAAGTAGTGGCTAGTGCCGTGGAAACCGTAGCGACGTACGCCGAAGTCTGTGTATAGCTCTTTTGCGATTGCACCAGTGAATGCACGTTGAGGCATTGTTTGGTGGAAAGCAGTATCAAATACAGCGAACTGAGGTAGAGAAGGGAAAGCTTCAATTGCAGCACGGATACCGATAGCACCTGCTGGGTTATGAAGTGGAGCTAGGTCAGATAGGCTTTCAATTTCGTTCGTTACTTCTTCAGTAATGCGAACCGTTTGAGTGAACTTCTCACCGCCGTGAACGATACGGTGACCGATAGCCACGATATCAGCCGTGAAGCCTAGGTCTTCCATCAGGCCAACCAATTTGCCAATGGCAATTTTGTGGTGGTTATCTTCACCTTGAATGGCAATTTCAGTTTTCTCGCCTTGGAATTTCCAGCTCATACGAGCATCTTCAAGACCAAAACACTCCCCTAGGCCACTTAATACTGCTTCACCAGAAACAGAATCGATTACAGCAAATTTTAGGGATGAACTACCCGAGTTAATAACCAGAACAAACGAATTAGACATTGGATATGGATCCTGTTTCAGTACGAATTGGATGAAGTGTTTACTTCAATTTTAGTTAAGCCCATTATTCAATAATTTTTGAATCTTTCAACTTTTGTTTTGAAAAAATCACTAAATGAACACAATTAAGTTGATCTTGGTCATTAAATTATTTATTTCGAGAGCGGAATTAAAAAATAGTTGAATAAGAAAATTAATGAACAGGTGACGCAAACGAGTGCTCACGTTATTTTTAACTTGATTCAGTTAATTAAAGCGACTCGAACAAATGCAGGTGATCCGCTTGAAAAACAACCACCCTTCCCTTTCGTCTGCTTATCATTACCGATAACTTTTTGCTCGATTTCTCAATTGCTCAGTGTTTGCATCAAAAAGCTCACTGAAGTTGAGAATAGTGATCTGATCTTATTTTGATTGCCTTCGAGCACAACTCTACGAATAGATGCACTGTAACGACGCTTAGATAGCCTTCACTCTTTGTTTCAGCATCTTGTAGCACGTTCTTTTAGTATAGGCTTAGAACGCGATACAGCTAAGTTTTGGCACTAACATTCGTTCTAGGCGCGATGCTTAGTTTCATGGACGAAGCATAGTTACAGGAACGAAGCTTGATTAAAGTAAGTTAGCTACGAATATCGAGCCAACCAAAGCTTAAGTTCAAATAGCAGGCACAAAAAAGCCGAGCATTATGCTCGGCTTTTAAGTTCAGCGTCTAGACCTAAAGCGTCTAAGCGACAGGTTGATTAACCTTCGTTGCGCTCTGGACGACGACCACGGTTACCACCGCCATTGCCGTTACCATGGCCACGTTCGCCACGGAAGTTACCACGGTGATCGCCACCACGGTTACGGTCGAAACGACGTTCGCCATCACGTCCGCCAGCAGAGTTACCATCGCGAGCACCATCACGGTTGCCACGGTATCCACCACGACCGCCTTCACGGTTACCACCTTCGCGGTTGCCGCCTTCACGGTTACCACGGTAGCCGCCACCATCACGACCGCCACGGTTGCCACCACGGTTGCCATCACGACCGCCGCCGCCACGACGAGGCTCACGGAAGTCATTGAAATCAACAACTACAGCGCCAGCTTCTTTTTGACGAATGCGAAGTTTGCTTAGCTTACCAGCAGTTTCAGAGTTCATTGCTTTTGGCAGTTGAACGTAAGTAGAACCTTGGTCTAGCTTGATAGCACCGATAGAACCTTTAGTTAGGCCAAGTTCGTTTGCTAGTGCGCCAACGATGTCTTTAACCTGAACGCCTTGCTCACGGCCAACTTGTAGTTGGTAAGTATCCCAATCTTGAGTATTGAAGTTGCGACCACCACCGTCACGGCCGTTGTCACGATCTTCACGACGCTCTTTGCGACGGTTCTTATCACGCTCAATAGCAGCGATCATTGGGTCTTCGCCAACGTAGAATAGTGGGCTCTTACCTTGCTGACGCTTAAGAAGCATTGCAGCTAGAGTAGCAGCATCAACTTCTAGAGACTCTTGAAGAGTAGAGATAAGACCTGCAAAGTTTTCTAGTGCTTTGCTTTCTTTCTCAGTTTCAAGTTCAGCGCCAAGCTTAGCAACACGTGCAGCAGCAACTTGGTCACGTAGAGGAAGTTGGATTTCTTCCATTTGAGACTTAGTTACACGCTCGATTGTGCGAAGCATGCGAATTTGGTTAGTGCGAACTAGTAGGATCGCTTTACCTTTACGTCCAGCACGGCCAGTACGACCAATACGGTGGATGTAAGATTCAACATCGAATGGGATGTCGTAGTTGAATACGTGAGTGATACGTGGAACATCAAGACCACGAGCTACAACGTCAGTTGCAACTAGGATGTCGATAACACCTTGTTTGATGTGATCAACAGTACGCTCACGTAGAGACTGAGGAATATCACCGTGCAGTGCAGCAGCTTTGAAGCCACGTGCAGATAGCCAATCAGCTAGACGCTCAGTGTCTTGACGAGTACGTACGAATACGATTGACGCGTCAGTTTCTTCGGTTTCTAGAAGACGAGACATTGCTTCGTCTTTTTCTACGCCTTTAACAACCCAGAAGTTCTGCGCTACTTTATCAACTGTGTGGTTAGTACCAGCAACGTCAACTTTAGCCGGGTTACGTAGGTAACGGTCAACAATAGTCTTAACCATTGGAGGCATAGTTGCAGAGAAAAGTACACGTTGTGCAGATTCTGGAGCTTGCTCTAGGATCCAAGTAACGTCATCTACGAAGCCCATTTTCAGCATTTCATCTGCTTCATCAAGAACAAATGTGTGTGCTTCATCTAGGTGTAGACGGTCACGAGTTAGTAAGTCTTTAACACGACCTGGAGTACCAACAACAATGTGAGCACCGCGGCTTAGAGCACGCATTTGGTCAACAATTGAAGCACCACCGTAGATTTCAATAACTTTAAGACCTTTGATATCACGGCCAAGGTTTTTGATTTCCGCAGCAACTTGAATCGCTAGCTCACGAGTAGGAGCCATGATGATTGCTTGTGGTTTGTGTTGGTTCAGGTTGATTTTGTTAAGTAAAGGCAGAGAGAATGCTGCTGTTTTACCAGTACCAGTCTGTGCTTTACCTAGTGCGTCACGGCCTTCAAGAAGAAGAGGAATAGCTGCTGCTTGGATTGGAGTCGGAGAAACGAAACCCATGCTATCAAGAGCTGAAAGAATGTTATCGTTTAGGGCTAATTCATTAAATTGAATTACAGATTCGGACATTGGGATCCCACTATATATAAGTAAACAAAAGGTCCCGGGAGCTCTATCAATTCCAATACTGATCCAATCAGATACTGATTCCATTCAGAGTTACGAAGCAGTAATAAAACACTTCAAGCCATTAGGGACGTCTAAGGGAGGCGGATTATTCCCTAAATGCATAAAAAAATCCAGAAAAAATTGAAATACATCACATATTTTTCGCTTTTACATCAATACTGGTTATCATATCGTCAAAACTTGATGAATATCTCGTCACAGCACCCATCTCCTAGCAAATTGACCTAGTTAAATAAGAGGGCAATTAATTAACGCTCACTTCGCCTTTAAGTAGTAATCAAGCCTCGCAATGATTATAGTGTGCTCAATTGTCCTCGATAGATAAAAGTCAAAATGTTTCAAGATAATCCTCTACTCGCTCAGCTCAAGCAGCAAATCCAAGAAACCCTCCCTAAAAAGGAAGGTACCATCAAAGCCACTGAAAAAGGTTTTGGTTTTCTCGAAGTTGATAGCAAAACAAGCTTCTTTATCCCGCCTCCGTACATGAAGAAATGTGTGCACGGTGACAAGGTGATTGCCATCATTCGCACAGAGAAAGAGCGCGAAGTAGCAGAGCCTGAGGAATTGGTTGAACAAGGTCTTACTCGCTTTATTGCGCGAGTTAAGCTTTTCAAAGGCCGATTGAACGTTGTTCCTGATCACCCGCAGCTCAAAAAACTGCAACTTAAAGCGAAAGCAATGAAGGGTCTAAACCCTGAAACGCTTAAAGAAGATGACTGGGTTGTTGCTCATATCGTTCAACACCCATTAAAAGGTGACAACGGATTCTTGGCTCAGATCTCTGAGAAAATCACAGACGCTGACGACAAGATTGCACCTTGGTGGGTAACGCTGGCACAAAACGATCTACCAAACAGTGAGCCTGAAGGCATCGACAACTGGCTAATCAACGATGACGCCGATCTTGAACGTGTAGACATGACGCACGTCCCTTTTGTGACTATCGATGGCGAAAGCACAAAAGATATGGATGACGCGCTTTACGCGAAGAAGAAAGAGAACGGTGATTTTGAACTGACTATCGCAATTGCTGATCCAACGGCTTACATCTCTCCAGATGATGCGATGGATAAAGTGGCACGCGAGCGCGGTTTCACTATCTACCTTCCTGGTCGCAACATCCCAATGTTGCCTCGTGATCTTGCTGACAACCTATGTTCACTGATCGAGAACGAAGTTCGTCCTGCACTTTGCTGCACAGTAACGGTATCTAAAGATGGCGTTATCGGTGATGACATTAACTTCTTCGCTGCAAACATCAAATCTCATGCTCGTCTTGCTTACGACAACGTATCAGACTGGCTAGAAACAGGTGCATCAGAGAAATGGCAACCATCAGAAGAGATTGCTGCAATTGTTTCTGATCTTCACCAATTTGCTCAAGCACGTTCAGCATGGCGCTCAGCAAACGCTGTTGTGTTCCCAGATCGCCCTGACTACCGCTTTGAACTGAGCGAAGATAACGATGTTGTCGCTATCCACGCTGACATGCGTCGTAGCGCAAACAAGCTGGTTGAAGAATCAATGATCAGCGCGAACATCTGTGCGGGCCGAGTACTAAAAGAGAGCTTCAACCAAGGTGTGTTTAACTGCCATTCTGGTTTCAAGGCTGAGAAAATCTCCGACGTTCTTGAACTGGTAAACCCGCAAGCGGAAACGCCGTTCACTGAAGAGCAAATCATTTCTCTAGAAGGTTTTGCTACTCTACGTCGTTGGTTAGGTTCTTTAGATAACAGCTACTACGACAACCGTATTCGTAAATTCCAAGCGTATAGCGAGATCAGCAATGAGCCTGCACCGCACTACGCGATGGGATTAGATATTTACGCAACTTGGACTTCTCCAATTCGTAAATATGGCGACATGATTAACCACCGTATGCTTAAAGCACACATCTTAGGTAAAGCGCCAATTCAAACACCAGATGAAACTATCGGTGATGAACTTGCCCTGCACCGCCGTCACCACGGCATGGCTGAGCGTAATGTTGGCGATTGGTTGTATGCTCGCACTCTAGCCAATGCTCCAGCAGAAGAAACTCGTTTCCAAGCTGAGATTTTCGATATTAACCGTGCAGGTATGCGTGTACGTTTACTTGAAAATGGTGCTGCTGCATTTATCCCTGGATCTCTCATTCTTAATAATAAAGAAAGAATAGAGTGCAACGGTGATATGGGTACTGTATCTATCGATAAAGAAATGGTATACAAACTGGGAGACGTTTTAGAAGTAGTTCTCTCTGAAGTTAATCAGGAAAACCGTAACTTAGTAGCAAAACCTACTCAAGTATTTGCGGACTTGCCTAGCGAGCCTGAAACGACAAACGAAACCGAAGCTTAAAGGCTTTAACAGCTACAGCTTTCAAGGTTACGGCTTTCAAGGTCAAAAGCTTCAAAGGTTCACTTCTAAAGGCGCTAATTATTAGCGCCTTTTTTGTAAATGTCTCATGCTTAAACAATACTTAAAAAAAACAATCAATAAGCAATCAATTTACAACGTCAAAGAAGCTCACTATGTCATCAATCACAGTTACTCAGTTCAGAAACTTCATTCCCAGGAGACGAGAACGTTATCCTGCCTCTAAAAACGGTATCTTTATAGTGTCGAAAGGCAGCATTTCTTTTGTGTTGCCCAATGGTACTCAAGCCTCGTTGCAAGCGGGAGATTTCACCCTTTACAATTCTGGTCAGATTAAAGACATCACGGTTAACACTGAAAATGGCGAATTCAGCGCAACCTGCTTAGATTTTGATTTGGCTATCTTTCAAAAGTTCATTAATCAGTTCAGCGATTTAGAGTCCGCTCGAATCCCAGACAAGTACATTAAGTTCAATCAAACGGATACTGAGCTCTGTCAGTTGAAAGATCTCATCATGTCACTGGCCAACTCTTCTTCTCAGAATGACTACGCACTCACTCAATTAGGCTTAAGTTTGCTGTCTTTGATGGTGGAACAGTACCCAGCTCTATTGGCTATTATTGCTCGAGCTTCAAGGTTAACCGTGACCCAAAGAGTCATTCATTACATCGAGCAAAACATTGAAAACAATATCTCTTTGGATACGCTCGCCAGTTACATGGGAATGTCACCGGCTACGCTTAAACGTCGCTTATCGGCTGAAGATCTGTCGTTCTCAAACTTATTAAAGATAAAACGTATTGCTCATGCAGCCACTCAGCTAAGAACATCGGATAAGTCGATCACTCAAATCGCGTATGAGTCAGGCTTTAAAAGTGCCGCTCACTTCAGCACGGCCTTTAAAACGTATCACGGAAAAACACCAAAAGACTTCCGATCGCTAGTGGCACAAGCACAACTGCAGAGCGTAAAGCCGCAAGTTTAAAGAAACAAAGCGATAGATTGATGTGGACGTCTTAGTTGGGAACTGGTGTAAACCAAGTGGCTTCAATATTAAGCCACTTGGGTGTGGGATGAGATGATTTGGCTTTGGGATTCAGTGGTTGAGTTTTGATACTCATTGATTCAGCTTTGCGAGCAGGCCACCAGCAAACGTGAAAACAGAGTGACTATGACCAGAAGTACGATTTAGGGTCTTTTTCTATTTCCGCCAAAATAGCATCAAGATCCTTCGATTTAGGAAGGTACGGATACGGCCCCCAATTCACAGAGTCGGTTTCGACATCCCCTTCAAGCGGCACCATCACTAACCAACAAGACAGCGACTCATCAAAAGTCACGCAGACGATCTCGTTTGTATAATCACTGTGAGATGAGTCGAGTAGATAATGCGCCTGAGAAAACAGCACACCACCCTCACACTCTTCATATAGGGATTTGCCTAGCTCGACAGGTAAACTTCGATTTCGAGATGTACAGAGCCTCTCGGCCCCAATTAAAAGACGATTCAGCTCGATATGAATGACGGACATAACACCCCTTGTAACTTCATAGAAACTTCATAGAAACTTCATAGAAACTTCTAAGTAGTGAATTCCTCTACTTAGCTTAGGACTCAACAAACATTTTAGCGAACAAGCGTAATCAAAATACCGGCCCTGCTCCCAGAAACGAATCTTGCTTTCGGAAACCCAGAAAGCTACGACTCATCAAGCGAACAGCTATACATCGAGAGTATGGAATTTCACAAAAGTGTCATATAACCGACCTATCATATGCGACAAATGTTATTAACTAGGAGTTGTTTATGTTACGAGTCGCGCTTGCCTCTCTTTTATCCTTAGCCCTGTCTTCTCATGCTGCTTTAGCACAAGAAACCACTATTTCGGGCTCCACTTCAGTATCACGAGTGATGGATGTATTAGCTGAGGAGTACAACAAGACTCACCCTGATAACTATATTGCGGTTCAGGGCATTGGTTCTACAGCAGGTATTACCATGGTTAATAAAGGTGTCTCTGACATCGGTATGAGCTCGCGTTATTTAACCGACCGCGAACAAGACGAGAAGTTGAAGGTATTTCCAATTGCCTTTGACGGCCTAGCTGTAGTAACTAACCGCTCAAACGCTGTAAGCAACGTTACACGTGAGCAGCTGTTCGATATCTACAAAGGCAAAATCACGAACTGGAAAGCTGTGGGTGGCGCAGATCAGCCTATCGCAGTTGTCACTCGCGAAGCGTCTTCTGGCTCACGCTATAGCTTCGAAAGCTTGCTTGGTTTAACGAAGATCATTAATGACCGTCTAGTGTCTGACATCAACCCAAATAACTTGGTTGTAAACAGCAACAGCATGGTTAAAACGATTGTTAACCATAACCCACACGCGATTGGTTTTATCTCTGTTGGTTCAATCGACCGTTCGATTAAAGCAATTACATTTGAAGGCGTAGAGCCAACATCTAAGAACATTGCTAACCACAGCTATGAATTGGCTCGCCCATTCTTGTTGCTGCACAAGACAGACTCAGTTTCTGACGAGAGCAAAGACTTCATCAAGTTCGTGAAGTCAAAGCAAGGGCAAGACCTTATCGAAGAGTACGGCTACACTCGCATTAAATAAGTGGGATAGTTTTATCTAATGTAAACAAAAAGAGAGAGCACTATGCTCTCTCTTTTTTTGAATCTTTATAAATCGCTTCTTTACAAACCACTTAGAAGTGAAGTTGAATCACTGAAACGATCACAGCGCCAGGACGACGAATACCTTCGATTTCGACGCGAATTTCGCGTTCAATCTCTAGGCCTTTCTTAATTGGCGTTACTTTTGTTAGCGTACTTTTAGCACGAACATTACTGCCCGATTTAACAGGGTATGGGAAACGTACTTGGTTAAGACCAATGTTTACGACCATCTTCGCTGTTGGGAATTGAGACTTGTCAGGGTCAACACTGTCAGTCAATCGAGGAAGCAGAGATAAAGTTAAAAAACCATGTGCGATGGTTGTTTTGAACGGAGAGTCTGTTTCCGCTTTTTCAGGCTCAGTGTGAATCCACTGCATATCTTCAGTAACAAGGCCGAACTGGTTAATACGGTCTTGACTTACATTGATCCAGTCGCCAGTATGGATGACTTCACCGATCTGTTGATTAAGCTCATCAAACACAAGTTGTGCTTCTGGCTTAAGTACGATCGGCTGTTCCACCGGCATCTCTGGTGCATCTTCATTGACAGCAGGTTTGTGGTGATCACGAACCCACGCAAAGAAATGGCTATTTTGCGTACGATTAAGAAAGTCGCCCCAGTAATCTCTAAGAGCTGGAGACATCCATTGCATAAACTCTGAGTGTTGCGAAGACATGCTATCGCCTCGGTGTTTAAATAAATCAATGACTTTCATAAGAACCTCAATGCACAAAAAATTTCAATATAACTTCGTAATTTTGAAACACTTCACACTATTGTGCAAATGTTTTCGAGCATACAACCGTTAGCTGAACCTTGTTAAAATCATATTAAACATATACTTACCAATAAAACATCATTTTATTACAAAACCCAAATTAGAGTGTTGGCTCTATCACATGACAAACATTTGTTTATATAAAAGGCGTTTTTATTCATAAGTGGAATAAAAAAAGGCTTAGCGCAATGCTAAACCTTAGTTTTTACAAGGAATTAGTTTTCCGAGGGTTGGTCTTGTAAGAGACGAATCTTACAAGACACTCAATCCCCTATTCGTCATCAAGCGGAACCAGCTTGGTATTACCACCGTGTGCTTTCTCACGCTTACGTTGCACGAATGCGTAGAAGCCAGGGATTAGGAACGTACCCGCCAGTAATACACATAACAGGCCGCCGATCAGTGAAATACCCAGAGAGTTCTGACTCACGTGACCTGCGCCCGCAGCGAAGATAAGCGGGAAGATACCTAAGATGAACGACCAAGACGTCATGTTCACAGCACGGAAACGCAGTGTACCGCCCTTCACCGCTGCATCTTCAATCGGTGCGTCTTTCTCTTCACGCTCTACCTTTGCGAATTCCACAATCAAGATTGCGTTCTTCGCGGCCAAGGCTATCAAGAGAACCAAACCTATTTGTGCATACAGGTTCAGCGGAGTGCCCGTTAGATTCAATGCCAAGAAAGAGCCTAAGGTTGCGACAGGTACCACGAGGATAATCGCAATCGGAATTGTCCAACTCTCGTATTGAGCCACCATAAACAGGTAGATGAAGATCAGAGCCAGTGCGAAAGCAAAGATCGCTTGGTTACCTGCTAGTACTTCTTGGTAAGCCATGCCTGTCCATTCGTACTGATACCCCTGAGGCAATACTTCTGCAGCTACGCGTTCCATTGCCGCAATCGCATCACCACTTGAGTAACCTTCTGCAGGTTGACCTTGAATCACGGCACTGCGGTACATGTTGTAACGCCATGCTACATCTGGTTCAAAGATCTGGTCGTAAGTCACCAATGTGCTTAACGGGATCATCTCGCCATTAGACGAACGAACGTGGAATCGTTGTAGGTCGTCCATGCTGCTACGGTGTTCACTGTCAGCTTGCATGGTTACGCGGAAGTTCTTACCAAACATGGTGAAGTCGTTCACGTACAACGAACCAAGGTTACCTTGTAGTGTTTGGAAAATTTCCGACAACGGAATACCTAATTGCTGCGCTTTCTCACGGTCAATATCGACATAGTAGTGAGGTACGTTCGCACGGAAAGTACTGAATGTGTGTGAAATCTCAGGCTGTTTGCTCGCCTCAGCTATCACGTCATTCATCACCATAGCAAGATCAGTACGGCTTCGGCCTAGCGTATCTTCAAGTACAAACTCGAAACCAGACGCGGCCCCCATGCCCGGAACTGCAGGAGGCCCCATCGCAAACACGACAGCTTGAGGAAGTTCAGTCGCAGCACGACCATTAATACGCTGTGAGATAGCCTGAGCAGAGTGTTGACCATCCAGTGCATTACGCATGTCCCAATCGTGAAGCTTGATGAACATTGACGCACCATTCGACGCAGAAGCGCCCGTCATAAATGCGTAGCCGTTAACCAGTGTTACGCCATCAACACCCGGCTCTTGTTCAACCATTTCAAGCAGCTGCTTAGTCACTTCTTCGGTTCGAGACAAGGATGCCGCGTCAGGAAGCTGAACGTTAACCAGCAAAATGCCTTTATCTTCTTGAGGTACAAACGCCGTAGACGTTGTCTTCGCAAAATAAGTCACAGCCGCCAAAGCCACAAAGAAGAAAGTGAACAGCAGAACGCCTTTCTTAACTAAGAAGCCAGCCACTTGACCGTATTTGTTAGTAACAGACTCTAGACCACGGTTAAATGCTTGGTACCAACGCGCCGTGTTACCACCACCCTGCTTAAGAACCAGTGAACACAATGCAGGTGATAGCGTTAATGCGTTAATTGAAGAGATAACAACCGCGATACAGATAGTCAGAGCGAACTGACGGTACATGATGCCAGTAATACCAGGAAGCATTGCAACAGGGATGAATACCGCAAGTAGAACCAAGGTCGACGTAATGATCGGCCCCGTTACTTCTTTCATCGC
The DNA here is from genome assembly GCF_041467655.1 of Vibrio sp. 10N.247.311.49. Classification (NCBI taxonomy): domain Bacteria; kingdom Pseudomonadati; phylum Pseudomonadota; class Gammaproteobacteria; order Vibrionales; family Vibrionaceae; genus Vibrio; species Vibrio sp. 10N.247.311.49. The sequence goes on along the minus strand of NZ_JBFSVA010000014.1, from coordinate 33,851 downwards.
AATAAGCGTGGCTTTACGCGGTGAAATGGTTGGGTCTTTAGCCATTGTGGTATCAACGTTCTCGATAACCAAGATCGCATCATCTACTACGATACCAATCGCTAGTATCAAACCAAACAGGGTTACCGTGTTGATGGTGAAACCCGTCATCTGCATGATGGCAAACGTACCAATCAAAGATACCGGAATCGCAACTACAGGAATCAAGGTTGCACGCGCACTACCCAAGAACAGGTACGTTACCGCAATAACCAACAAGATGGCTTCGATTAAGGTCTTTACTACCCCTTTGATCGACTCAGCAACAAACAGTGTAGTGTCGTAACTTGCTTCATACGCCACGCCTTCTGGGAAGTTCTTGCTTAAGTTTTCCAGCATCGCCATCACAGCTTTGCCACTTTCCAGCGCGTTAGCGTCTGATTGAAGTGACAGCGTTACGATCGACGCATCTTGACCACGGTATTTACCATTACCGTCGTAGAACTTTTTACCAAGCTCAACACGTGCAATGTCTTTTAAGTAAACCGTTGAACCGTCTTGAGTTGCACGAAGAACAACATTTTCAAACTCATCAGCTGTTTCTAATCGGCCTTTTGTTACCAAGTTGAATTGTACTTCTTGTGCGTTGTTATAAGGTGCAGCACCAATACGGCCTGCAGCAACTTGAACGTTCTGCTCTGCCAACGCGCGATTCACGTCTGAAGTGGTGATATTGAGGTTAGCCATTTTCTCAGGATCTAACCAAACACGCATCGCGTATTCACCACCACCCAACACGTTAACTTCACTGATGCCCTTCACACGAGCCAGTTGGTCTTTAATGTTTAGGTTAACGTAGTTGATCAAGAATTGATCGTCGTACTCACCGTTTGGCGAATAGAAGTTCAATACCATCAAAAGGTCTGGTGAACGCTTTTTAACGGTGACACCCACCATTCGAACTTCTTGCGGAAGCTTCGATTCGATTTGAGCAACTCGGTTCTGAACGTTGACCTGAGCCATATCTGGGTCAGTACCAACATCAAAGGTCACATTAAGGTTGTATGAACCATCGTTAGCGCTTTTAGAAGACATGTAGATCATATCTTCAACGCCGTTAACCGACGTTTCTATGGGGTCGGCTATCGCCTGTTCTACTACTTCAGCACTTGCACCTGTGTAGAATGCGGTAACACTTACAGAAGGCGGGCTGATTTTTGGATATTCCGCCACTGGCAAGATAGCGAGAGAAATCGCACCCGCCAGCGTTAAGATTATGGATATGACAAGGGCAAACTTGGGCCTTTGAATAAAGAAACGACTCAACATAAATAAGCCCCTTACTCAGCTTTTTCAGCAGCAGGTTGAATGCGAACGGACATACCATTACGCACACGCTGTAAGCCTTGAGTGATCACTGTGTCATTCTTCTCCAGACCGGAATGAACAATCACACCACCTTCAACCTGACGACCCATCTCGATGTTTCTGCGCTCAGCAACGGGTTCGGCTTCTCCTTCAACTAATACCATCACGAAGTCGCCTTCGAGGTCGGTTTGCACTGCACGACGAGGAATAGTCACAACATCAATAGGTTGTTTTTCACGTAGATCAACGCGAACGTGTTGGCCTGGAAGTAGTTGCTGATTCGGGTTATCAGCAATCGCACGCATCGCGATCGTACCAGTATTAAGGTTGATACGGTTGCCCAAGAAGTCAAGCTGACCTAGATGTTCGAACGCTTCACCGTTCTCAAGCATGATCTGAACTTCAACACCTGCAGAGTCGCTACTGCCATCGCCTTCGATGCGGTCCATACCCAGCTCAATACGCTCTCGCTCACTGATGCTGAACGATGCGTGGATTGGGTCTAGGCTAACCAAAGTCGTCAGTACACCTGAAGACGGCGAAACCAGATCACCCGTGCTCACTTTGGTATCGCTAATACGGCCAGAGAAAGGCGCGATGATTTTGGTATGAGAAAGCTGAACATTCGCAGCATTAAGCTGTGCTTGGCTTGCTTCAAGCTGTGCTTGAGAACCTAACAAGTTTGCGGTTAATGCATCGAATTCAGATTGAGAGATACTGCCTTTCGGAAGTAGGTTTTTACCACGATTAAAATCAAGCTCAGCTTTTTTAAGGTTCGCGTTCGCTTGAGCAACAGACGCTTTTGCGCTTGCTACTTCGGCTTCAAACGAAGAAGGTTCAATCGAATAAAGCAATTGACCCTTTTCAACCATTTGGCCTTCATTAAAATGACGGCTTTGTAGGTAGCCAGAAACCTGCGCTGTAATAGCCGTGTCTTCAACGGCTTCTATACGACCGATATACGACTTACTTTGCTGGTGAGAAACAACGCTAACATCCTGTACAGCTACGAGAGGTAAAGGTGCTTGCTTGGCATTTTGAGCATCTTGCCCACACCCAGCAAGAATAAGAGAGCTTGCAAGAGCAGTAAGGATCAACTTTTTACGCATGGTTATACCGTCACTTATGAGAAATTGAACAGCATAAAAGTTACGTAACACAATTGCTTCAAATGTCCGAGGAATATCAATTATAACTGGCCAAAGTGTATCAATATGTTAATTGAAACCAAGTGCTTATAAAGTGATTACAAACACGCTACAATTCCTAAGTAAATCAATCTCTCAGCTTTTGTTCTCTATGGATATTGTCTAACATAATGTATTGTCAGACAGATAAGCATTCACATTTAATTGTTAAGGAATTCTCATGATTTCAAAATGGGCTAAACGTTTCTATCAAATGGCGGAATTGGTCGGTTCTTGGAGTAAAGATCCTTCAACTCAAGTCGGCGCCGTAATCACTAAGCACAACCGCATTGTTTCTGTTGGTTTTAATGGCTACCCACATGGCGTGTCTGATAGTGCGGATACTGATGACAGAGAGATGAAGTACCTCAAGACACTTCACGCTGAAGAAAATGCGATCTTATTCGCCAAGCGTGATTTGGACAGCTGTGAAATCTGGGTGACTCACTTCCCTTGCCCAAACTGCGCAGCGAAAATCATCCAAACCGGTATTTCTGCGGTTCACTGCCCAGAGCAAAGTGAAGACTTTCTTTCTCGCTGGGGAGACAAAATCAAAGTGAGCCAAGATATGTTTGAACAAGCTGGTGTACAAGTCGATTGGTTGCCACTGGCTGACCTAGATTAAACGAACAGATAGTTAGAACAAAAAAGCCGAGAGTCGATATTATCGCTCTCGGCTTTCTTTTGTTTGGGGCTCAGCGGACTGCAGGATTAAGCACTGACAGGAAATGCTTCAGCGTATGCTTCCATGAAATCTTTACGAATCTCTTGCTCTAGATGAACCGCCTTCTCGGTTGGACAGAAAATCATAAAATGGACTTCTTGCTCACCTGTCGAACTGCTTGTGATATGGATGTGAGGCTCAGAACCCGGAAGGTCAACACCAGCGTGCTTTTCGATCACACCGTTGTAACGGCGAGCAACATCGATAAACTCTTCGCAATGCTCTTCAATTTTCACAATAAGACCCGACAGCATAGGGTATAGGTTTACAAAGTCTTTCACCGTCACAAAAAAGTTATGATAAACATAACGCTTCATGAAGTTGAGGTTCTTAACCGGATAAGTGAAGAACATGCTATTAGGCAGCGTGGCTGTCTTGCCAGTGAAGTGATATTGCCCATGATACAAATCGATTTCTTGAATCACGGTCGCCATCAGATTGTGCTCAATCACTTCACCGCTGATTTTACCCACTTCGATCCAGTCGCCGATTCTAAATGAACGAGAACTCGCACGCTGAATAGAACCGGTGAAACACAAAATGATCTCTTTTGAAGCCACTACTATCGCAACAGCAATGGCCGTGACAGATAGCGCAAACTCGCTGATTTCGGATTTCCACAGCACAAATAACGTCACAACAATAATCGCGAATGTGCCGTTTTTGGTTCGTGACATCCAGTTACGTTGGTCTTCACTAAGGAAAGCAACATCACCTCTTATTTGAGATAAGGTGATTCGGCGAATGATTAAAATAATAGTGATAATCAACGCACTAAAAATAAACTTATGAGCGAGTAGAAAATCAATTACTTGCCACACTTTTTCCATTACTTATTCCTTAGCATTACAACGACGAGCTTTACAACGATTAGCGGAGACTTCGCTATGAAAAAGCGCTCAAAAATAGAGCGCTTTTTTACGTGCCTAAATCAGCTATTGGTAAGGCTATCATTTTATCTTGGCAGAAGTAATAAATTGGCCAAAAGTTTCACACCAAATCACAACCGTATTAAATCGATTAAGATCAGTACCTTCGGGAAGCTCAACCATAAAGCGGTCGAATGTTTTCACATCTCCGACTCTCAATAACTCGTTCTTGCTGTCATTGAAAGCGTGCTCGGTTTCAATGAACTTAGGCGAGAGATAAACCTTGTAATCAGGTCCCGGCGCCAATTCACCTTCAAAAGCGATCGCACTTTCGGATACTGAGACGATGCCTTCTCCCCAGTGCAAGAAGTCACTGTCTTGTCGATCTTTAGTGAACTCGCCCGTGTAGATAGCCTGCTCACTGATCGCTTCAACAGAACTTGAGGAAGGAGAATCAGGCTCAATTAAGATAGGTAAGGCGTAAACACCAAGCCCAAAACCAACAGCACCCACGGCTAAGTGGGTGCAAAGTAAAACTAACTTTTTCATCGCGTACTCCCTTATGCTTAAAGAGAGTATTATTGAATACTCTCAAAAAAACAAAGAGATATCGTGCTAAAGGCCGCTATTTTTGGTAGTGAACGGCTGTGCGTTGTGACAGTTCAACAATCACTTTAACCGCCTGTTCCATGCCTTGAATGGTAATGAACTCATGAATACCGTGGAAGTTGTAGCCACCAGTAAAGATATTCGGACATGGTAGCCCCATGAAAGATAAACGAGCACCGTCTGTACCACCTCGGATTGGTTTAACCATTGGCTCGACATTGCACTCAATCATCGCCTGCTTGGCCAATTCAATAATATGTTGATGCGGTTCAACCATCTCTTTCATGTTGAAGTAGCTATCGGTTAGCACCAGCTCAACACGGCCTTTCTCAAGGCGCTCATTCAGCTCATCGACTTTCTGTTGCATGAATGCCTTACGTGCTTCTACACCCTCACGTTCAAAATCACGGATGATGTATCCCAGTTCAGAGCGAGCCACACCCATTTCCGCCGATTTCAGGTGGTAGAAGCCTTCATAACCTTCTGTGCACTCTGGTGTTTCTTGCGCAGGCATCATCAATTGGAATTGCGCTGCAATGTTCATCGAGTTCACCATTTTATCTTTTGCGGTGCCCGGGTGAACGTTCACGCCATGACAGATAACATCGGCGCTCGTGGCATTGAAGTTCTCAAATTCCAACTCCCCTACTGGGCCACCATCGATGGTGTACGCCCACTCGGCGCCAAATTTTTCAACGTCAAACAGGTTCGCACCGCGACCAATCTCTTCATCCGGCGTGAAACCAATGCAGATGTCGCCGTGTTTGATGTCTGGATTCGCTTTCAGGTAAGCAATCGCGCTGATGATTTCAGCGATACCCGCTTTGTTGTCGGCACCAAGCAGAGTTGTGCCGTCAGTCGTAATCAGGTCGTGACCATGTAAAGAATCAAGATCTGGGTACTGGCTTGGGTTTAAGCTCTCGCCACTGTCACCTAATTCAATCGTTCCACCTCGGTAATCTTTAATCACTTGTGGTTTCACATTGGCGCCTGATGCGTCAGGAGCGGTATCCATGTGCGCCACAAAGCCAATCGCAGGCACATCGTAATCGACATTCGACGGCAGTTTCGCCATCAAGTATCCATTGTCATCTAAAGACACATCAACTAAGTCTAATGCCACCAATTCTAACTTTAAGGCTTCAGCAAAGGTAATTTGACCCGGTGAACTTGGGCATTGCTGATTAGAAGGATCGGATTTGGTATCAAAAGTAACGTAATTCAGAAAACGTTCTACAAGCTTTTCCATAATTCATCTCACCATGGATTAAGTAATTGATTTACTGACTTAATTATTATGTCGATAAGTGATACATCGTTAAATAAATACGAGCACAGAGTCAGTAGCGAGGGTTTTCATCTTACGCCCCTGACCATGTATGTAATTGCTCTAAATCATTATTGTGCGAAATTAGATGCGCTTCCTATACTTGAAAACAGAGGGTTTCGTCAGTTCAACATTGCATACGGATGATAAGAGATCGCTTTGTACGCATTCTACGCCCTCCGCTCTCAGCCTAACAAAAGTACAAAGTGGATGATGATCACAATTTATCCTTGATGCAGAATCTGTCATACGTTACACGGAGACACAGTTATGACGATTAATAAATATTTCATTTTCTCTCCTCAAGCCTCTGAGGAAACGCTTCGACCAGTATTAACTGAGAAAGAAGTTCAAAGGCAGGAAGCTCTAAGACAGGCGCAGATCCAGGGTGGATTAGACACAAACGCGACCTCGTAACTCAATGAATACCTAGCACTATTAAGACCCCTATAAAAAAGCTCTACGCTCTATCCGGTAGAGCTTTTTTTATTTTTGATCTGTTCTCCTCTCCCCCACTCCCAAACAAGCTGAACATTAAACCTTCGCTCATTGCTTGTTGTTCTTCACTTCTCGATCACCAATTGGCTCATAGTTTCTCGCGAATGTATTTTCACGCATTGCACACACTAGCTTGCAGCGCTGAGAAATGACTCACTAAACTCCCCGATGCCATACCTTGTCGTGTCATTTTGTGCTAATAATTCATATTCGTTTTCATTCCTCACTCGCCCTCTTTTCAAAACTATAATGCGAGTACCAGAGAACCTAACCACAGGAACCCCGAATTCAATGGAATATTCAAAGCTAGGAAGTAGTCAAATTCCCGTTTCCCGTATCTGTCTTGGCAGCATGACTTGGGGGCTACAAAATACGCAGCAGCAAGCCGACCAACAGATCGAATACGCATTAAGCCAAGGTATTAACTTTATCGATACTGCAGAGATGTACGCGGTTCCACCTTCTCCAGATACCTACGGAAAAACAGAAGCGATCATTGGTAACTGGTTATCGCGTAACCCACAGCGTCGACAAGAGTTGATCATTGCGAGCAAAATTGCCGGGCCAGGGCTTCCTTGGGTTCGAGATGGTGGGCCGATAACAGGTGAAGCCGTGATCGCAGCCGTTGATGCATCATTAAAACGCCTACAAACAGACTATATCGACCTTTACCAACTTCACTGGCCAAATCGCACTACACCTCACTTTGGTAAGCATTTCCCGAATCACATTCGATTTAGTGATATTGACCGAAAGCAGCATGAAGCTGAGATGTTGGAAATCCTACAAGCACTGGCAAGCTGTATTAAGGCGGGTAAAATTCGCCATGTCGGGCTTTCAGATGATTCTACTTGGGGCATTAACACTTACCTCAAGCTGAGCGAGAAACACGATTTGCCACGTATGGTTTCGATTCAGAATGAATTTAGCTTGCTGCACGCAAAAGACTGGCCATATCTGATTGAGAACTGTGTGCATGAAGATGTCGCTTATCTGCCATGGTCACCTTTAGCTGCAGGCATGTTGAGTGGAAAGTACATTGATGGCGCAAGACCGGAAGGCAGCCGTTGGACTTACATGCAACGTAAAGGCATTTTTCGTGATACTGAATCTGCCAATGAAGCGGTTAAAGGCTATGTTGAAGTGGCGAATGCTCACGGGTTCACTCCAAGCCAACTGGCATTGGCTTGGTGTAATCAAGTTGATGGGGTGACGTCCACTATCATTGGTGCAACGACCATGGAGCAGCTAAAAGAGAACGTAGCCGCTTTCAGTAAACCGTTATCAGAAGAGATCCTGACTGATATCAACACAGTATTTAAACGCTATCCTGCTCCGTATTAGGCTGTCAGTTCAGCTTAACTTAGGTGAGTAAATCCCATAAGAGCGCGCTATTTAGTGCGCTTTTCTTTTTTAAGTGAGTTGCTTTTGCTTTTTATGTAGATCGCATTGAGTCATCACGCTTTTGGTTCGCTAACCTTTGCTCTATAATGCGCGGGCTTATATCTAGGATAAAAACATGATTTCAAAAAACCAATTAAAACTCCTTCGTGCTTTGGGCCAAAAGAAACAACGTAAAGCCCACGGCCTGTTTCTAGTTCAAGGTGAAAAGAACGTTCTTGAGCTGTTCAATAGTGACTTAGTCGTGAAGAACGTCTTTGCTACCGCTGATTTCTTATCTGAAAATCACGCATCACTGATTGAGTTTGATTGTGTTGAAGCCTCACTGGATGACCTAACCAAAGCGAGCACTTTGGTAAGTAACAATGCAGCGATTGCGGTTGTTGAGATCCCAACGTTTGAACTACCAGAAGCGACAGGACTGATGATTGCACTTGATGGCGTTTCAGACCCTGGCAACCTAGGTACGATTATTCGCGTAGCAGACTGGTATGGCATCAAGCATATCGTTGCGAGCAGTGATTGCGCAGACCCATACAACCCTAAAACTATCAGCGCGACTATGGGCAGCTTTGGCCGAGTACACGTAAGTCAAACTGACTTACCAGCTTACTTAGAGCAAGCGAATCTACCGGTTTACGGTGCATTTTTGGAAGGCGAAAGTGTTCATAAGACTGACTTCACTGCAAATGGCATTTTGCTGATGGGCAGCGAGTCTCACGGTATTCGTGAACACGCCGCTAAATACGTGACAGATAAGATTACGATTCCAGCATTCGGTGGCGCAGAGTCTTTGAACGTTGCAATGGCGACTGGCATTATTCTCGACAACATGCGTCGTCAGCACTGCTAGACCTCTAAGCTAACTAGCCAATCGACAGTGTTCAGGTATTAAAAAAGGCGTATTGATTAAATCAGTACGCCTTTTTATTTGAGTTCTTTTCAACAACTACTTTTCTAACATTGCCAACTTATCAGACACACCATTCCACTTTTCAGCTTCATCCATCGGTGCTTTTACTTCAGTTTGCACAGGCCAGATCTCGGCAAGCTCGGCATTCACTTCAATAAAGATCTTTTGATCTTCTGGCAGTTCATCTTCTTGGAAGATCGCTTGAGCATCACATTCAGGTACACATAAACCACAATCAATACATTCGATTGGGTTGATTACCATGAAATTTGGGCCTTCATGGAACGCATCTGCGGGGCACACTGCCACACAGTCTGTGTATTTACATTGAATACAATTATCGCCTACGACAAATGCCATGATGCTCTGCTCTATAAGTTAGTCAAAATTGAAGAATGGGGATAATACTCATCCCAAAGCAAAATTCAACATCATACGGCTCTAATATCGTGTCTATTTGCTCCATGTTTCCAAATTAGTATGACAGATAAATCAATTTCTCGTAAAATGCGCGCCATTGTGAGCTTATCGCTTCTTTGAACATCAGCGTTTCCATCAAACTCTGTATTAAGAAACGATCTAGCTAAGACACCTATAAAAACGAGACATCGAAATGATACGTTTAACCGAAATTAAACTCCCACTAGACCATGAAGAGTCTGCTATTCAAGACGCTATTGAAGCGAAACTTGGTATTAACTCTGATCAGGTACTCTCTTTTAATATCTTTAAACGTGGCTACGATGCTCGTAAGAAATCAAAGATCTTACTTATCTACACGCTTGACGTTCTCGTTGAAAACGAAGTTGAGTTGTTGGAACAATTCATTAGCGACCCGCACGTAAAAGTAACTCCTGATATGGAGTACAAGTTTGTTGCTAAAGCCGTTGAAAACCAAACTGAACGCCCTGTGGTTATCGGCTTTGGCCCTTGTGGTTTGTTCGCTGGCCTAGTGCTTGCTCAAATGGGTTTCAACCCAATCATCGTTGAGCGTGGTAAAGAAGTTCGTGAGCGTACGAAAGATACCTTTGGTTTCTGGCGTAAGCGTACGCTGAACACAGAATCAAACGTACAGTTTGGTGAAGGCGGCGCAGGTACTTTCTCTGACGGTAAGCTGTACAGCCAAGTTAAAGATCCAAAGCACTACGGCCGTAAAGTAATTGAAGAGTTCGTTGCTGCGGGTGCACCAGAAGAAATTCTATACGTAAGTAAGCCGCACATCGGTACCTTTAAACTGGTTACCATGATCGAAAAGATGCGCGCTTCTATCATTGAACTTGGTGGCGAAATCCGTTTCAGCACTCGTGTTGACGACGTTCATATGGAAGATGGTCAAATCACTGGCCTAACGCTTTCTAACGGTGAAGAGATCAAATCTCGTCACGTGGTATTGGCTGTTGGCCACAGTGCTCGTGACACGTTTGAAATGCTGTACGATCGTGGCGTTTACATGGAAGCGAAGCCTTTCTCTGTTGGTTTCCGTATCGAACACAAGCAATCGATGATCGATGAAGCTCGTTTCGGTAAGAACGCAGGCAACCCAATCCTAGGTGCTGCGGACTACAAACTCGTTCACCACTGTAAGAATGGCCGCACTGTATACAGCTTCTGTATGTGCCCAGGTGGTACTGTGGTTGCTGCAACGTCTGAAGAAGGCCGTGTAGTAACAAACGGCATGAGCCAATACTCTCGTGCAGAGCGTAACGCAAACAGCGCGATCGTAGTTGGTATCGACCCAGAACGCGATTACCCAGGTGACGCACTGGCTGGTATCCGTTTACAACGTGAACTAGAAAGCGGTGCTTATGTTCTTGGCGGCGAAAACTACGATGCACCTGCACAGAAAATCGGTGACTTCCTGAAAGGTCGCGATCCAAGTGCAATCGGTGAAGTACAACCGTCTTTCACACCGGGTATCCATCTAACAGACATTTCAAAAGCGCTGCCTGATTTTGCTATCGAAGCGATTCGTGAAGCAATCCCAGCGTTCGAGAAGAAAATCAAAGGTTTCTCTACACCAGACGGCCTACTAACAGGTGTTGAGACTCGTACGTCTTCTCCTGTATGTATCAAGCGTGGTAAAGACTACCAAAGCATCAACCTTAAGGGCTTCTTCCCTGCAGGTGAAGGCGCAGGCTACGCAGGCGGCATCCTGTCTGCTGGTATCGATGGTATTAAGGTTGCGGAAGCACTTGCACTGTCAATGGTAGAACAGAACCAAGCAGAGAAGATTGAGATCGCTTAAACGCTTTCGATAAACCCAAGCTAAATAGCGAACACCCAAAACTGAAAATCCAGTGTCTTGTCGACACTGGATTTTTTTATGTGCATGTGACTAGCGGTGAGCAAGCAACATGGTAGAATGCCGCCATTAATCTTATCCTTGTATAAGATTGTTAAACCTTTCCATCGCAATTTAGCCAAATCATACCGAGAAACTTATGCCATTTTCCAAGCTTGGATTAAGCTCACCTATTGTTAAAGCCGTTGCAAAACAAGGCTATGAAAAGCCAACCTCTATTCAAGAAAAAGCAATTCCGATTGTTCTTTCTGGTAAGAACCTTATTGCTGCAGCACAAACAGGTACAGGTAAAACTGCGAGCTTTGTTCTCCCTATCTTAGAAATGCTAAGCAAAGGTGAAACGCAGCGTAAAAAACGTATCCGCGCAGTTATCCTGACACCAACGCGTGAGCTGGCAGTTCAGGTTGAACAGAACATTACTAAGTACGCGAAGTTCCTAAACCTAACATCATTAGCGATGTACGGTGGCGTATCTTACCAACACCAGAAAGATCGCCTGATTGAAGGTGTCGACATTCTTGTGGCAACACCAGGTCGTTTGATCGACATGTACGGACAACGTGCCATTCACTTTGATGAAGTTGAAGTTCTGGTTCTAGATGAAGCTGACCGCATGCTAGACATGGGTTTCATTGAAGACATCAACAAGATCATCGCGCGTCTACCACAAGACATCCAAAATCTACTGTTCTCAGCAACGCTTTCAACGCCAGTGCGCGCGCTAGCGAAAAGTGCTATCAGCGAAGCGGAAGAGATTTCGATTGCCAAGACAGATGCGTCTAAAGCGAACATTGAGCAATGGTTGGTAACGGTAGATAAAGACCGTAAGTCAGCACTATTGAGCCACATGATTACCGAAGGTAACTGGGACCAAGCGCTTATCTTTATCGAAACCAAGCACGGCGCGGCTAAGTTGGTTGCTCAACTTGAGAAACGTGGTATTCAAGCGGAAGCTTTCCACAGTGGACGTAGCCAAGCGATTCGTGAAAAAATCTTGGCTGACTTTAAGAAAGGTCGCCTAAAATACTTAGTCGCGACGGGTGTTGCTGCTCGTGGTATCGATATCGACAACCTAAGCCGCGTAGTGAACTACGACATGCCATTCCCAGCAGATGATTATGTTCACCGTATTGGTCGTACAGGCCGTGCTGATGCATCTGGCGAAGCGATCTCTTTCCTATCAAAAGATAACTTCAAAAACCTGTGCATTATTGAAAAGCGTCTTGGTCACTTGATTGAACGTCGCGTTGTTGAAGGTTTCGAACCACGCAAAGAAGTACCCATTTCAGTATTGAACTTCGTTCCTAAGAAGAAAAGAGAACAGCAACAAGACTAAGTAATTTCAGCGACAGAAAATGCAAAGTTGCATTAACCAAAAGAAAAGTCGCGTTAGCCAAAATGAAAATAAAACGAAGCCCTATGTGGCTTCGTTTTGTTCTTTGAAATACATATAACGTTGAGGCAATAAGATGATCACTCCTATCGCAACGAGATTAACCCGCGGCCAAGACCTAAAGCTAGAGATCCAGAGGCTAGTGACAGCGCACAATATCTCCGCGGGCTCTATTGCGTCTTGTGTCGGATGTGTTTCTCAACTCAATATTCGCTTAGCTAATGCCAACAACACCAAGCTAGTTCAAGCTCCGTTCGAAATAGTCTCGGTGATGGCAACGCTAACCCCAAACCACCAGCATATTCATATCTCCGTTGCTGATGAGAATGGCAATGTAATTGGTGGGCATTTGCTTGAAGGGACGATTATCGCGACCACGGCTGAATTGATTGTTCACCGCTACGATACCTTGACCTTCAACAGAGAGCATGACGATTCGACGGGTTACACTGAACTTACTATCAGCAATAGCAAATAACTGATTTACCCATAGCAACACCAAACGCCCCATACAAAGCGATACTACCAAACAGCAATTAGGAAACACGATGGCTCCAAACTCCGCAGATTCCGTTATCGTTCTCGATTTCGAGACCACAGGCTTATCACCAAATATGGGCGACCGAGCGATTGAGATCGGTGCGGTTAAACTCGTTAACGGCGAAGTCGTCGACACCTTCCAGCAGCTCATGAACCCGGGATTTCGTGTGAGTGGATTCATTGAAGGTTATACCGGAATCAGTAACCGTATGTTAAGCACAGCGGCCAGTTGTAGTGAAGTGATGGATGAGTTTGCAGACTTCATTCAAGACAGCCAACTTGTCGCTCACAATGCCTCATTTGATAAGCGCTTTCTTGATGCGGAATTAGATAATATTGGTCGCGATTACAATGGACAGTTCGCTTGCTCAATGTTGATAGCTCGTCGTCTAATCCAAGACGCACCAACTCATAAGCTAGGCGACCTTGTGCGTTTCAAAAATATCGACAACGACGGTACTTTCCACAGAGCGTTAGCCGATTCAGAAATGACAGCAAGGTTGTGGTTATTAATGATCGATGAGCTGCAGAGTGACCACGGTATTCAACAGCCGAGCTTCCAATTGATGCAGAAAATATCGAAGACAGCCAAAGGTTCGATTCCAAAACTACTGATGAGCAACAGGGGTTAGGTTCCGAAATTCACCTTAAAGTGGGATGAAAGGCTAGCTCGACAATAACCGCTAGCCTTTAAAAGGGACGCTCTACTCTTGCAATGACTTCAACGTTCCTTTGAGGCTTTCTAATTCATTCATAAAATACGCCCACTGCTTGTTACTGCTGGTCGCGGCGATATCTACTAAAAACTTGGCTGATGTTTCCATATTTTGGTTGAGTTGTGACTCAAGTTCATCAGGATAATAAGCTTCATTGTTTAAAAGCAACTTCATGATAATCGGCTGAGCAATATGCAGATCGCTCTTCTTTGCCATCAGCGTCGTTAGCTCTTGATAGGTGTTGTTTTGATATTGTCGCCAACTGCTATTGGTATTTACCCACTCTTTAGACCAAGCCAAAATAATCTGTTTTTGTTCTTTCGATACTGAACCTAACCACCGTTCTGCACGCTCTTCTATTCTGCTTCGGTATCGCTCTCTCGAATCGGCATCGTTCAACGACAACCTTTCTTCATAATAGTCTTGCTGCTTTTCACGAAAGTTCTTTAAAAACTCCCTGTCTTGCTTAGGGCTAAGCTGCATACTCAAGGCGTAAATATCTGGAGCGAACTTATTGACGATTGTGCGAATATGCTCTTTCGTTTGTTCACTTTGGCCCACAATAAAAGCGGGATTCATATCCGACCGATCTACGTTTTGAATCGCTTCTAATTGCGAGATGTACAGAGGTAGCTGAGTTTCTTTATGCCATTTTTGTAATATATCTAATCGCTCTTCAAGCTCTGATTCTTGGCTATTTGAGAGGGAAACAAAATCTTCTATATAGCTAACGACAAACCAACCTATATTGTTATAGGCGAACTTGGTCCCGCACCCAGTAAATAGAAAACAGATCACTAAAACTAACCACCGGCACTTTCTCATTCTACCCTCTCACGAAATTCAACAAAGCCACAAACCGATTAACTCATCCCTTTAAGGTTAGCCCAGTTTTTATAACGCTAATTCTAGCTCTTATAAAAGTAGTCTTAATAAACAGTGGTCGTAAAAACTTTGAGATAAATTGAGACCCAAACTTGCTAATCTAGCTATTTAGGCAAATGATTAAACTAAAAATAATTAATGGCAGTGATGTAACTTGATTTTATTACTCATTTGACGTGATACGAGCCCTATAAATGAGTTGGGTTGACGTATTTAAAATGATTGATATTTGGGAGGGAAGCTATGGCCGCTATTCCTGATCATCCAAGCGATTTAGAATATGAGCTTTGTTATTTTGATGATGGTTCAATAACCACAATCACGATATTGGTTCACAATCGACAGGAAGCGATGACTTGGTATCTTAGCGAAGGAAAACATATCAACGATCTTTATTCGATAAGACCCGATGAATAATGCTTTGGTATAGAGGACTAGGTCGATAAACCTAAGATAAGAAACTTAAGTGGCATTTTGTGGAACACCCTTTACTGCAATGCCATTAATTAGCAATGTCGTTAATTAGACATATCGCAGCAAAGGGATTCAGTCTCGAATTACTTCAGGATTCGGGCGCGGAATTGACGACCCTTCATTTTACCTGATTCGATTTTGTTCAGTGCTTTTTTAGCCACAGATCTTTCTACCGCTACGTAAGCACGCATTGCAAACAGATTGATCTTACCTACTGATTTACCATCAATGCCGCCTTGGCCCGTCAGTGCGCCAAGAATATCACCAGCACGAAGCTTAGCTTTCTTACCGCCATCAATTTGGATGGTAACCATGTTTGAGTAGTACGGCTTAGCAATTGGTTTTGCTGGCAGTTCAGATGGCTCGATTGGCATGTCCATGTACTCATCAATTTGAGCAACACGGTACATCTCTTTTTCACTAAAAAAGCTGATCGCTACGCCTTTGCTTCCTGCACGGCCAGTACGACCAATACGGTGTACGTGAACTTCAGGGTCGCGAGACAATTCAAAGTTGAACACAGCATCTAGGTTATCAACATCAAGACCGCGAGCCGCAACGTCTGTCGCCACTAGAATCGAGATGGTTTTGTTTGAGAACTGAACCAAAGCTTGGTCACGTTCACGCTGTTCCATGTCACCATGAAGTTCGATAACACTGAAACCGCGGTGGCTTAGCTCATCGTTTACGTTCTGCACTTCTTTCTTAGTGTTACAGAACACAACCGCAGACTCTGGTTGGTGATGCAACAACAGCAGCTCTAGAGCGTCATCACGAGCTTCAGAACCTTCTAACTTGTAGAAGTGTTGTTGGATGCTTGAGTGATCGTGTGTTGATTCAACCTTCACCATTTCTGGATTGCGCATAATGCGGTCTGCAACAGATTTGATCTGTTTAGGGAAAGTCGCACTGAATAGCAGAGTTTGGCGTTCTTTTGGCGCCGCTTCAATCACAGCATCCAAAGCGTCTTGGAAACCCATCTCTAGCATGCGATCCGCTTCATCTAACACAAGTGTGTTCAGCTCAGACAGGTCAATGCGGCCTTTCTCTAGGTGATCAAGAATACGACCAGGTGTGCCTACAAGAATGTGTGCGCCATGCTCTAGTGAACCAATCTGTGGGCCCATTGGCATACCGCCACATAGTGTCAGCACTTTAATGTTGTGAATACCACGAGCAAGAGTACGAATCTCTTTTGCTACTTGGTCTGCAAGCTCACGAGTCGGACATAACACTAAAGACTGAACACGGAAACGCTTAACGCGTAGGTTCTGCAGCACGCCTAAACCGAAAGCAGCTGTTTTACCTGAACCCGTTTTACCCTGACCGATAACGTCCTTGCCATTTAGGATAGTAGGAAGACTTAACGCTTGGATCGGCGTCATTTCAGTATAACCAAGAGAATCTAACGTATTTAGAAGCTCTGGTTTAAGGGCGATTGAAGAGAATTTTGAAGTGCTCAATGGAAATATCCAACTGGTGAAAAACAGAGTGCATTATGAGTGTTTTTGAAAATTATTCCACCTTAATCACAGTTTTGGAGAAACATGTTAGGCGAACACAAAAAAGCCAGCTTACTTAGCTGGCTTTGACTTCTATACGAATTGCTTTCTATGGCACACCGTGACCTTTAGATGCCACCCATACGCGATACCACTGTTCGCGCGTCAGCTCGATTTTCAGTGCATCAACGGCCGTCTTCACACGCTCAATCTTACCAGAACCAATAATTGCAATTGGACTAGATGGTAAACGACGAACCCAAGCGTAAATCACTTGATCAATGCTGTCTGCACCCACTTCTTGACGAATCGCCTCTAGCTCATCACGAACGCGAACCGCTTGCGCTGAATCACCACTGAAGATGCTACCACCACCGAGACAAGACCACGCCATCGGGCGAATGCGGTTCATCTGCAGTTGATCTAGCGTGCCATCATGAGCCACTTCGAAGTTCAATGGGTTGATTTCAACTTGGTTGGTCACTAACGGCTTACCGAGTCGAGATTGAAGCAGTTCGAACTGACGCGGTGAAAAGTTAGAAACACCGAAGTGCTTAACTTTACCTACTTTGTGTAGCTCTGCGAACGCTTCTGCTACTTCATCCGCATCCATTAACACGTCTGGGCGGTGAATCAACAATACATCGATATCGTTAACACCTAAGCGCTCTAATGAGTTATTTACTGATTGGTAAATATGCTGCGCGCTGGTGTCATAGTGATTGATCTTACGATCTGGAGTGTGGTCACCACATAGGTTGATATCGCACTTGGTGACGATTTGAATATCATCACGAAGGCTTGGTTCAAGCGCTAACGCCTCACCAAACAACTTTTCACATTGGTAGTTACCGTAAATATCCGCGTGATCAACAGTTGTGATGCCAAAATCAATATGTTGCTTCAGGAAAGTCAGGCGTTGTTGCGGGGTCATGCCCCACTCTGCTGTACGCCAGTATCCTTGCACCAGCTCAGAAAGTTCTGGGCCTTGTGGCGCTATCGTTACTCTTGCAACCATGGGTTGTCTCCTTTATCAATACTGAACGTATCCTAAGCTCGTTTTACCGAAGGCTCAACGTATAACAAATGGCAAAGCTAAACGCTTATTAAAAATGTGAGAGCCGCAGAAAAACGAACACTTAAATGAATTATAACTTGCTGTCTGCCCGCGAGCCGTTCTCCTGAAAGGCTTGTTTAGCCTAATAAATAACGAAACTATCTATAAATTTGAGCAATTAAAAACGATTAAGTTCAACCGTTAAGTTGTCACCATCACTCTGTAACTGAATCCAAGGAGAAGTAGAGCTAGAAGAAGATAAGCTAGGCACATTCCACACACTCAGTTGCTCTGCTGAACCGTGAGGCGCGTTGATAAATTCGACCAGCTGTTTATCCACCTTATCGAAACCAACACCTTCATTTCGAGCTTGTTCGAGTTGAGCTGTAACATCGAATTCATCTTCACCAATACGAATTGAACTGAGAGCAAAGCCATCTTGGCGAAGGTATGCCTGAAGCTTTGTGTAACTTAGGTCCGAATATGGCAGGTTTAAGCGAACCGTTTCGACACTTGAGTCCCCCAACTCCAGTTCAACATACACATCCAGGTCGTAATATTGGGTTAAGTCACTGCACAACAAAGTACCTTCGATCTCACCACAATCCATCAACTCGATATCATTAATATAGTTTTGAGAATTCGGCAGACTTGGGCTGCTGTTAAATACTGTTCTTAACCACCAGCTTTCGGTTGCTTGCGCTGAAAATGAAATAGCATTGAGGGACAGCATTAGAGGCAAGATTAGAACTTGAAAGATTTTCATCGACTGGGCTTATTTAGCGCTATATGAAGTGTCCATTATACGTGACCAAACGACAAACAACTGCTCGAGTCGCAAATTTTAGGCGAAAAAAAACGGGCATACATGCCCGCTAGATAATTTCATCACCGAATAACGTAATCCGTCACGTTGAGAACCATTACGAAAGAGAGAATATCACTCTCCCACAACAGTTACAACATGGCATACCCATTACTTGTAGCCACCTTCAATAGCGGGCTCTTCAAGCGACAATCTGACTTTGTTACGTTGAATAGCTTCTGGCGGCAAGCTGATGAAGCCGTATTGGTTCAAAACGACTTGATGATCTTGTGACAAGGTAAGCCCAACAAAGAACTCCTCTTGTTCCGTAAAGCCTTTGCGATGCGCTGGAATATTCAAGTACATGTAATAAACCGTTGCTAACGGGTAACGACCAGAGAGGATCGTTTCTTTGTTTAGGTCGTAGTTCACACCTAGGTTATCAACCACGCTCAACCATTTCACATCAGAGATCTGATCTGAGTAAACGGTGTAACCAATGGCGGCATCTTCGTCTTCAATCTTATTAATCAGATCAGGTAAATCCGCTAAGAACTGAGTATGGGCATATTCTCCTTCTGTTCCACATTCGACCCAACTTGAAAAGGTAGTATGGCCTTTCAGGTTGTGATCAATGGCAAAGGGCAACATATGAGTATCTAGGCTTTCACCGTTACGAATATCACTACTTGCTGACCATTTTGGATGTTTAGGATCGTTAGAACAACCAAACACATCAATTAATTCAGCGACGGTGATTGATGTCGCAGGGTTATTTTCATTGGCTAGAATCGCAATCACGTCAGCGGTAAACATCAGCTCTGTTGGCCTATAACCGTAACGCATATCAAACCTAGCCATCTCTTTGTCAGTCCACTTTTTGGAAGTGATACCAACACGCGAGCGCTGCATGATCATCTGTTCTGGGACGCTGTCACTCAACAAGATTTCTAAGTCGATCTCTTGGCTCTTAAGCAGATCTTCTACAAGCCCCTGCATATTCGGCTCAATCGCGACCAAACCAATGTCACTGGCATCATTCGCGAACGTCGATGCAGAGAACAACATAGGTACAGCAGCAAGCAGTAAGCCCGATTTATTCGATAGACGTTTCATTACTGGCCTCCTACTGGATCAATCGACGTTTTAGACTCAACATCGCTATTACTATCGAGCTGCATTTCTGAAGTGAAGATGTTCCAAGATGGATTCACTTCCATGCTTTCTGTCTTAATCACCGCAATCGTTCTGCGCTTACGCTTGTGAAGGTGCTGAGTTAAGCTGGTTATCTGAGTAAACTCTTGTTCGAAGATACGCTCACCATTGATGCCTCTATCAATCAATGCGTCTCGAATCACGCCAGTTCTTTTCTTGGCCAATGCTTTGTTATAAACGTTTGTACCTTCAGCACTGGTATCTCCGACCAAGGTAACCGAAGCATCAGGCTGCTCTCCTAGTAAACGCACCAACTCATTTAATACAGCGGTATGATCAGGTTTAAGGTCATACTTATCAAAATCAAATGCCACACTTAATACTTCAACATCTTCGACAATTTTCCAATTAGCACACCCTTTAATGTCTACCGTTACACCTTCTGGCGTATCGGCACATAGATCTCGCTGGTTAATCACACCATCTCGGTCATTATCCGCTAAGTCATCAATTTGGTGGCGTGTCATTGTCGTATCAGGCGTTTCTGCACATCCCATTAGCAAGATAGAGCTAAGTAGCGCTAGTTTAAAATATCTCATTACTTATTCTCCCCTTGCCACTCTTCTGGATGTTCAATCCTCAACGCATACGTCAACATACCCATCGCATTTAACACTCGATAAGCCGCTAACGTTTGATCATATTCAGTGCTGATGAAGTTTCTTCGAGCCAAAAACACTTCTACTTTTGCATCCAGTACATCAAGAAGGCTTCGTCTGCCAACATTGAATTGCTGGATATAGCCAAGCTCTGCAATTTTCGCTGCATCAACATTCTGTTGAAGTAAGGATTTTTGCTGCTCAAGCATTTTGTAAGCGTTCCAAGCCAGTTGTGTACCTTCTCGAACCTCACGCTCTGTTCGTAATCGGATCGCCCTTGCCTCTTCCACTCGCCAAGCTGACGATTCAACCCTGGAGTCGGTAGAGAAGCCATTAAACAGGTCATAATCCATCGTCAACATGATACGTGCATCTTCATCGACACCGCCTGGCGGGTTAGATACGTTGTCATTCTTATTGGCATGAAGCTCAAGTTTTAGCTCTGGGTAGTAATCCCCCTTCTCACGGCGCATTTCTTTACGAGCGGCATCAATATCAAGCAAAGAAGCTTGGATTTCAGGGTGATTCTCGACAGCCTGTTCAAGCGCGACCTGTGCTGAACTTGGTAACAAAGCATAATCAAAACGTGGATAAACCAAGTTCACAGCAGGCTTGCCGACTAAACGTAGGTACTGAGTTTGTAAATCAAACAGGTTGTTTTGAGCAGCGATTAGTGAAGATTGCGCCGTCGCAACACGGGCGGAGATTTGAGCCAGATCCGAGTTGCTACTCAAGCCTTTGCTCTTTTTATCTTGGATATCTTGATAGATCTCTTGGTGCTCTTTTACATTACGCTTAGACAATTCAAGTAGCGTCTCTGCTTTTAGGATATCGAGGTAATTTCTCACCACATCTAACGATACGTTTTCAGCTCGCGAAATCAGAGTTAGACGCTCAGCTTCTGCTTCGAACGTCAGTCGATCGACATTCGATGTGGTTTTAAAACCATCAAATAGTAACTGGGATACTTTAACGCCAATTTCCGTTCTCGTTAGGCCTCGATCATCGGTATCAAGTTTGCTACCACTGTTGTAGCGCGTTTCTTCATAACCTGCTGCCGCGTACAAGTTCACTTGCGGCATATACAAACCACTCGCCGCGTCTCCGTCTCTGACCACCGATTGGTATCGGGAGTATTGCGCCAATATCTCTGGGCTATAGTCGATGGCAAAGGCCACGGACTCTTCTAATGAAGCTGCTTGAGACAGCCCACTCATTAGCAAGCAAGAAGAGAGTAAGAATTTTGAATGCATTACACTTCCTTTTATATTTATGCTTTAACCCACTTCATCGTTCACGAAGTGAGTTTTCCTTAGCTCGTAAAATAGGTTTTAACCAATAACTCAATACTGTTTTCTCTCCGGTTAATATATCGACCGCGACTTGCATCCCTGGGATAATGCTAAAGGCAGAGTTTTGTTGCTGGTCTTCGTTTAACTGAATATGGGCACGATAATAGGCGTTTCCGTCTTCCGTTTGTAAGGCGTCGGCACTCACGTAAATCACCTCGCCTTTAAGTCCGCCATAAATGACGAAATCGTAGGCCGTGAATTTGACTGTTGCACCTAACCCGTTATGAACAAACGCAATATCTTGCGGAGAGATTCTCGCTTCAACAATCAGGTCACTGTTTGATGGAATGATCTCAATGATCGGCTCGCCGGGACGAACTACACCACCAATGGTACGCACAAAGATCTCTTTGACTGTGCCATCAACGGGCGCGACAATTTCAGTACGCTTGAGTTGGTCGGCAATCGCCTGCTGGCTTTCGTTCAGCTGCGCTATCTTGCTCGCCACTTCATTCAACTGGCCTTGCACTTTGGTACGAAAATCTAAAGCGATACTTCGATGATCCGCTATCGACTCTGAGTAGGCAGCTATCTGCTTCTGCGCTGCTACTTTTGAGCTAGCAATATCACCTTTGAGTTTGACTACATCACGGTTGAGTTTAAGTAGCTCAACTTCCGCAACAGCACCGCTCGCTACCACGTCTTTCAGCATGTTGCGCTCACGAATCACAATCTCGAGGCTGCTTTCAAGAGTCTGGATATTGTTAAACGTATCGACACGAGCTTGGTCTTGTTGCTCGATACGAAGTGCCGCCTCTTCCAGTTCAGACTTCAACTGTCCTAAACGTTCTCGGTAGTTCGCCTTGGCATTCATTAACGCAGGGTGGCTTGATACATCAACCGCAATATCTTGAGGCACCAAGACCACTCGCTCATACCACTCTTTCGCATCGTTATTTAAAACGACCGTCGACAGCTCAGCCTTTAATCTTAATTGCTGAGCAAGCAAGGTATCCGCTTGTTGAGCCGACTCTAAAAACGCCGCCTTAAAACGTGTGTCTTCTAACTTAGCTAGAGGTTGCCCCTTCACTACAGATTGGCCTTGTCGCACCATGATCTCTTGAACCAGTCCACCTTCTAAGCTCTGAATGGTTTGCACCGAAAGACTTGGAACGACTTTACCTTCACCGATCACGACTTCTTCTAATGTTGCCCACGTAGCCCAACCGATAATTGATACAATGAGTAGAGCACTCAACCAAATCAGCTTTCGAGAGCGGAATGCTAAGTGGTTGTTGGTCCATTGAATATCATTACTCATGACGACCTCCCTTCACCACAGATACCGTCTTAAACCGGCTCGTACCTTTAGGTACACTTTTCTTCTGTAAAGAGAGAATTTCTTTAGGCTCACCTTCTGCCACGATTTGACCTTTATCCAATACAACAACACGATCACACATCATCAAGAATGAAGATTTATGGGAG
This sequence comes from Vibrio sp. 10N.247.311.49, assembly GCF_041467655.1. Taxonomy (NCBI): domain Bacteria; kingdom Pseudomonadati; phylum Pseudomonadota; class Gammaproteobacteria; order Vibrionales; family Vibrionaceae; genus Vibrio; species Vibrio sp. 10N.247.311.49. The sequence goes on along the minus strand of NZ_JBFSVA010000014.1, from coordinate 10,708 downwards.
CTGATCAGCATTGAGGTTTCTCTCGGCATACTTTGAAGTGCATTGAAGAACTGAATCTCGGCCTGATTATCTAGCGCGCTGGTTGGCTCATCCATGATCAATAACTTTGGACAACGATACAGAGCTCTCGCGATGGCAACGGCTTGGCGCTGACCACCAGAAAGTAACCGACCACCCTCACCGACAGGTGTTTCAAGGCCATTGCTTAAGCGCCCCATATAACCGTTGAGGCCGGACTGTTGTAGCGCTTGTCTTAGTTTTTCTTCGTCAACATTGGTTGCGCCCAAGGTGACGTTGTCGTAAACACTACCAAAAATTAAGTTTGTGGTTTGCCCAACCCAACCCATGCCACTGCGCAAGACACTGGTTGGCCATAATTGTCCATCAATATCTTGGTAGAAAGCTTGTCCTGTTGTTGGCAAATACTGGCGCGCAACAATCGATAGTAGAGTTGTTTTACCCGCGCCTGCCGCGCCGACAAGACCAACTCGCTCACCCGGTTTGATCTCTAGGGAAATCTCCTTTAATGCAGGGCTTTGAGTCTCTGGATAAGTAAACGTCACTTCATCTAACCTAACCCCACCATCAAAGTCTCCTTTGTCGATAACTTGGTGTTTGGACTCTTCCTGAGGTAGCTCCATAATCTGATTCAGCCCTTCAACGGCCGAACGTGTTTGCTGGAACCTCAGCAATAGAAGAGAAAGCTGGTTCACCGAACTTGCAGCGCGCCCACTCAACATCACAACGGCTATCAAACCACCCATACTCAGCAAGCCTTCAGAGATCTGATACACGCCGAAGATGATCAGAGTGATGGTAACGATCTGCTGACTGGACTGAATAGAGTGCGTCACGATATTGGAGTAATGACGAGATTGAGTCTGCCATTGAGAGAGCGACGAAATCGTCTGTTCCCAACGCTTCTGGGTAATACCCTCAGCATTGTTTTGCTTGATATCCGGAAGGGTTGTTAAGCAATCAAACAGCTGGGCTTGTCTTTGTGTCGAGAGACGTGCGGTTTCATCGAATGTTTTCTCTACTTTACCTTTCATCGCAATGCTCAGCACAATCAAGACCAACATGATCGCAACAGGGATAAACATCATCGCGCCACCGAGCCAACCAATAAGGAACAGGAACAGCAAAGTGAATGGTAAGTCGACTAACGTGACCAAAGAAATAGAAGTGAAGAAATCTTTCACGCTATCGAAATCTTGAAGCTGTCTGGCAAATGCACCTACCGATTGAGGTCGATTTTCTAACTTCATACCGAGCACTTTAGAGAACAGTTGAGAAGACAACTTGTTATCAATATAGCGCCCAGCCATGTCAGTCACAGAGCTTCGTGAGCTTCTCAATACCCAATCAAAAATAACAACAATACCAACACCTGCCGCCAGAACCCAAAGCGTGTTAAACGCTTGGTTCGGAACCACGCGGTCATACACGTTCATAGTAAAAAGAGGCACGACTAGCGCGAGCAAGTTGATCAAGAATGAAGCGATAAACAGGTCTCTGTACCAAGGTTTTACTTCTTTGACGACACGCCACAACCAACGGGTGTTGGACTTATTCTCGCTGCGTTCATGGGATTGAACGCGAGCATCATCGAGAGCTTGAGCACCCACTTGCCAAACATACGATTCGACTTGAGCAACCAATTCTTTTAATGAAGTTTGTTGGTTTGAGTTGGTTTCGCAATCCAATACTTGAAAGTCGTCACCGGAACCTTGAGTGACGACAAGGGGGCTCCCTGTCGCGGACTCAACAGCAACAACAGGGAACTGACATTGATTCAATAATTCTTTTTTAACGTGGCTCAGCGTTAACCCCGATTTCTCAATCGCTCTTGGAAAAAGGGATTCATTGAGCCTGCCTTCATTTAAAGGTAGGCCAGACACTATTTTGGAAGGGTGACTGCGAACATTAAAATGCTCACACAACCACTCAACACAAGCTAGCCAGCTGTCTTTTTGTTCTACCAATCTAAACTTCCTTTTATAGACTGTACATCTAACTTACAGCGTTAAATTATTGTCTTCTATCATTTTTTGTAAAATTTGTGCTTCTAATGCACTACTACTGTCACCTTGATACAGATCGTCGTACGTGACATCAGCTAGCAAGATGTTTTGTTGAACGTCTTCGTCACCATTAGGTTTAATAGAAATGGTCACACCTTCACCAGATTCTTCTAAATCTAGATATTGTGTTGCCCCTAGCCCTGTATTAAGCCCTAGGCTTCCCAAAATACCCGAGAGGTCAATTGCATCAGTGTCTGGAGACGCATCAAAATCTTGAATCACATCGTAGCTTGGTGCTTCTGCACTCCCTAAGCCTGAAGATGCGAACACAAAATTGTCAGAGCCTGTACCGCCAATCAACAGATCGTTATCATCTGTCGCGGTAATCGTAGAATCCCCTTCAGCGACAAACTCAATCGATACGGTTTGGGGTAACCCGACCGCTTGGTTATTGCCTATCTCTGCAGACGGCTCTATCGTTAGGTCAAATTGATCACCACTGTTGTAGCCCCCGGTAATCGCTAGGTTAGGCACATCTGCCAAGTCCACCACATATTGACCATCGACCATAGAGCCGTGTGAGAACGTCAAACCTGCGGGAATATCATGAATTGTAATGAAGCCCACTTCTGAATCAGCAGGGTTTACAAGAGAAAGGTCTAAACCAAGAGGAATCGTGCCACTTGCTTCTGCCACGATCGAAGAATATTCAACGCTCAATAACGGTGCATCAGGCTCTGGTGTGATAATAAGCGTCATGTCTTGCGAGCTCGGGTCACCCGTGTCGACCACTAACTCACCGAGTACCGTATTTTGATCAACCGTTCGGCCGGTAATCGTAATATCGAGGTTACCAAACGCATCGCCTGCAAAGAATTCGAGCTCATCAACAGAACTTGCTTTAACGAGGAGCGTCGCCTGTATGATGCCACCAACACTGGTGAAAGAACTGGTTTCTGATCCAATTCGAATTCGGTCTAACCCAACTAACCCTGATGGGTCCGAAGTTCCATTCACTGTTACCGTAATTGCTAAAAACTCATCACTGTTAGTTTCAAAGCTATTGGCATCAAGAGGAATCACGATGCCATCATCTTCACTTCCAGTGAGCTGTTCAGGTAAATCGAAGAACTCAACTTTGTCACCTATAGGGTTAACACCTACAGTAAATTCAGATTGTGTATAACGGATATCCGTCGTACCAATTTCTTGAGTAATCGCCTCTAGAGACAGATTAATGTCACCACTAAAGTCTCTTGGTGGCAGAATGACTAGATTAGATAACTGACTTGGATCTAACTGCCACTCATAGGTAGGGTTTCCATCGAAGGTACCGCCATCAGCACCATTGTTTGGAACCAACTCATAGTTGTCTCCGATTTTAATCGCGACAACTGCGCCTTCAGGAACTCCCTTCAACGAAAGCGACATGTTTTCAGAACCATCTTGGTCAATCAGCTCTGCGCTAAGTGATGACAACGAAATGTAATTATCTTCATCTCCGATAATATCCTCTGTTATCAAGTTCGCCGCATCAGCGACTGGCTCAACAGTAATAGTCACGACCGTCGTTTTATCTTGCGTATCCGTTTCTGTCACGCAATCCGCTTCATCGGTAATATTTGCTGTCACAGTGAGGGTAATTTCACCACTGTAATGCTCAGGTGGCGTAACTAACACATCACTCAAGCGGCTAGGATCCGTTACCGTCCAAGTACCATTGCCATTATCAACTAACAAGCCAGTATCAGCAGGACTCTCCGATAGTGTTACACCATTTGATACTGTGATGGTCAGAGAGTTAACTGTCTCCTTGCCAGTAGCACTATTGCCTTCACCCGTGATTAACTGACCGTCTTCAACGCTATCTCCAAGAACAAGCTCAAGATTAAGATCCGTGGCGATGTCTTCTTGAATCGTTGTCGAATCCGTGGCAACGGTGATGTCATCCACAACAGGCAAGACTTGAATACTAATAGTTTGAGCTGTCGTTACAGTCTCACCATTACACGGCGAGGTTTCAATCGTCTCTATCGTGAAATCAATACACCCAGCGAAGTCTTCGTCCAATCCAGTTAACGTCAATTTCGAGAGGCCATCGGCAGTGATCGAGTAACCGACTACTTCGCCAGCCGCGTCATATTCCGCAATAACACCATCACCCGAAATCTCGACGCCTTCAGGAAGAGAATCGGCAGGAATATAGAAAGAGATCGTATTGTCTGGGTCACTCGCTACATTAGTATTGAGCAAGCCCGTTAAATCGATATCTTCACCTTCATTAGTCTTAATATCACCACCCGGTTGAATGGGACTTGGTGGGCCAACAGGGTCACAAGTACCGCCACCGCCGTCATGGCCAGTGATCTGAATTTGGAATGAAGTATCAATATACTTCGAATCTTCGCCATCAATCACACGAGCACGAACCACAATATCCAGTACCGGAGTATCACTTGGGCTGGAAATCGTCGCATTATCTAAAATGTACGCTGCGAGCTCTTGGAAAGAGTCACTCGTTAGCCCATCCGCCGATATGATCCAATTCCCAGAGCTATCTTGCGCAGCACCATTAGGGTGCTCAACAATCAACGAATAGCCGTCGGGAATCTCGATCAAAATATAATCTAGGTACTCTGACCCATCGATATCCGCGTCGACGAACGTCACGGCGTTAGAGATATCAACAGGCGAGCCATCTGTACTCTGTAACAGCTCTGTAGAGCCTTCTAATCGAGTATCTAGCTCGACACGAGCATCAACAGTCACGCTTATGGATCCGGTAATATCTTTAATATCCGTTGCACCAGTTGGAGAGGTATCCGTGACTTCATAGGTGATAGGAATTGAGAATGTTCCGCTTAAATCTTCTGTCGCTGTAACAGAAAGCCTGCCGCTGCTTAGAAGATCCGAAAGCGTTGGCGTTGTTGAGTCCAGTAGAGTATCCAAATCTAAGCCTGAAGCTGGGACCTGAATAACACTCCCATCAAAATAAAGAGTGAGATCTGCAGGTAGGCTATCAATGACATATCCCGTCAAGGATTCGCTGCCATCAATATCCTGATTCACTGAAGGTTCAAGGTTCAGGCCGATTTGACTGTCTTCGATGCCTTGAGTACTGACCACTTGACCGTCTTCTTGATCAACGACCGGCGCTAGCTCTACTTTAAGTGTCATAGGAAACTCGCCCGAATCACCATCGGGCTCAGTTGAGATAGCAATAACGGTGAGTTCTAATTCACCACTAAAATCAAGAACTGGCTTGAGATACAGATCATCCAGTTGAGCGTTAGAGACTTGGAATACGGGCCCTGTCACATCATCAACATACGCAATCGTCAGCGATACTGGTTCACCCAACGCATCCACCAGCAAAGTGCCTTCAGGAATGTTAGTAAGCAGTATGTTGATCTCTTCTGAAGCATCGTCATCCGTCGTTTGTATGAGGAAGTCGAGCTGTATTAACCCATCTTCATTCAAGACCGATTGGTTGCTGATGACTTTACTGTCACTGTCGTATTGCCAATGACCATTACCACCGTCTACCGCGATAGGTTCATCCACAACACCTTTCAAAAAGATATTGATGGTTTTTGTATCACTTGACGCTTGCCCATTGATAGGAATAAGTGAATCGATCGTCGACTCAGTCGCTATTGCTGTTACGTCTATTGACAGATCTTCAGTAAAGGAACTGATGTCTTCTTTAGGCTGAATATAAGCAACACCATTGGCGATAGCTTCGGCAGTGACTGAATAGGAATTATTGCCTATCTTTGCGGTACCATCACCTTCAACAGACCAGCCATCTTGAACTTGGATAATATAAGTTAACGATTCAGAACCATCGGTGTCCGCCAAAGCGCCTTCAATAACGTCTTTGAGGTAAATAGCTTCATCCTCTAGTCCCTTGTAGTCTTTAACAGACACATGAGGAGTATCAGCATCAGGTGAAATATCGACAGTAACGGTATGTACAATACTTGCCGTTTTATCATCTGGGTCAGCGAATGAATTGCCAGACTCTGTTGCAACCGCAGTAATCTCAAACTCAAAGCGACCCGCTAGGTTGTCGTCAGCCCTGATTTCCATTTTATCAATCTGAGCCTGTGTGTAAGATTTCCCTTCTTTGACTGCGTTGCCATTTAACGTCAAATTCAAGCCGTCAGGAATCCCACTAATCTGGTAGCTCAATGTTTCTGACGTATCTTGATCCACCAGCTGAGCTGTTATGTCCAAACTGACTGGGTCTGAGTCATCTTCTACTGAATGATAGGAGAATACGGAAGCCGACCAATCCGGTGCATCAGCCACCGGTAAAACAGACACTGCAACATCAGCCGTCAGTTCTTTAGGATCCGTATCAGTGCTAATGATTGCGTTGATCGCTAGGATAACCGTTGAGGTGGTATTGGATTCATGAAGCGCGGGACGATAAGTCAACTGTCCATTAGGCCCAGTGAACTGACTATCAATCGCTGCCAATTGACTTCCAGACAAGGTGACCTTGCCGTCTACAACTTGAAGCAACACCCCATCAAGGTACAAGCTACCACCGTTTAGCGATGCTTCTGAGAACTCGATAGCAGTAACGGTTTCGCTTTGGTCGACATCGCCGGTTGCCACACTTACAACGATAATCGCGTCATTGTCTTCTGTGGTTTCAGAATCTTCATAACGAATAAAACCTTCGTTATCATCCAGTATGAGCTCCGCGTTACTTACCACTTCATCGCCGTCGGCATCTCGCACCAAATAATCAATATCATCGACGATCTTAGGATCGGCAGGATTAGTCGTTACATTGGGATTCGTGGTTAGTTGATAGCTACCATCAGGTGAAAGGGTAAATTGGCCGTATACGCTACCACTGTCAAAATCGTTGATTAGATCAATGGTTATTGGAGTATCAGCATCCACAAAGGTGTAGGTAGTACCGCGATAATCGAAACTTACAATAGTTGCTCCATCGGCACCTGCGAACTCTTCGGTTAGGAACTGTCCATTGAGGTCATCACCCTCAACCATTTCAATAGAACCGCTTCGTGAAGTTGGAACCGCATCCGTAACGTTGACTGAATAGATAGCAGGATCAGAGCTATCACCATCGGCATCAGTAACGACCAATTCAAAATTCACAGCTAGGTTGTTTTCACCATCACCCGTTGCATGATCGAGCGGCGCATACAGATTGAACTCTGTAGTGCCATCGTTGTTAAAACGAATTCGGAAGATATCGTTACCCGACGTATCTTGAGCGTAATACCAGCCATCGGCATTCACTTCTTGCAAAGATATCGCTCGTCCGCCACTGCTGTAACCGAGGGCATCAAAAGCATCGATGTTGATTGAAACGGATGCGATATCGTCCGATCCTTGGATAATAGCTATCGATGGACTTGGTTCTTCAGTCCCTGTTTGTTCCTTGTCACCAATGAGTCCATCTTCATCGACAGATATGCTGCCTACAATCGAGAATGCAGGATCCTTACCATCGTATATTTTAATATCTGACTCTTGAGTGGATCGCGAACCGTCTGAATCAATAACGACAACCGTTGTCGGTATATTCAATTCGGTATCTTTTAACCCAGTGCCATGGTCAATAGAGCGATATAGATCAATCTCAACGGCAACTGTACCGGAGGCATTGGCTTCTAGGAAATAGTCCGAAGGTAGACGAATCTGCATAATGACATCGCCATTACTTAATATCGCATCGAAACTGCCGTCACCATTGTCTCTCCAAGTTAAAGCTTCACCATTATGAGTAACGGCTTCCCCATCACCATCTAAAACCGCCTGACCGTTTGTCACATCAATACCAAGATAAACGATAGGATCATGCGATGCCGTGATATCCAAATTTACCACTGCGCTTTGTTTTACACTATCTGGTGTCGTATTGGCGATAGGGGTTTCAGATAGTTCAACAGTTCCACTTCCAATAAACGGTTCACCACCGTCAGTAATAGAGATGTTAAGGTCTAGTTTGGTTTCATCATTATCTGAATCGCGAGCAGTAACGGTAAAAGGAAGAGAATCCGTACCATTGGTTTGATCTAAGCCTTTATAAAGAGTGAAGACATAATCCACACTGCTGTCTACATCACCGGATGCGGGCGCGGCAAAACTCACAGTAAAGGCAACATCGCCACCCACTACTGGTCCGGCGTAGCCAGTCAATAATGTTCCATCCTCAGAAACAGTGTAATAAATCTGTTCACCGCCGCTGAAGAGCTGAGGTTGATCTGCTAGATCAAAGAACACACTGTCTAAGTAATCACTGCCAATCCCGATACTGAAGGTTCCGGTGCTACTGACTTCACCGACAGGAGCATTGCTTAAATCAGACTCGTTGACTGAAGCATTTGAATCAAGAACTAAACTCGGATCATTACCGTCTTCTATCACCCATGATATTTGGCCGTTTTCTAAAGCAGTGCCATCAGTATCTGTACCAATAATATTCAACGGAATCGTGAGTAAATCGCTGGTGATAACATGATCGAGTGGGCGTTCAATCACTAATACAATATCGGCAAGTACATTGTTCCCGTCGACCGTTGTCGTCATTGAAAACGAGAACACATCATCATCACCTTGCTTAGCTGTAATAATGAGACCATCTGCGCTGAGAGTATAAGTAAGTGCTGTAGCGTCGCCTCCCGAAGTGATACCTAATACTTCTAGTTGCGCGACAGTCTCAGGGCTAAATTGTATAGAATCTGGGTCTGGGTTATCCGAACCACCTAATATAGTAAATTGAGCATTGATGGTTTGCGAACCGGAGGTAACGTCGACTTCCGTCACCGTTTTCGAATCATCCAATATCTGTCCTGCCGCACCATCAGTGATATCAATGGTCGCCGTTGCAGAGCCAAAATCACCACTAGAGTCAGCGGCAACGTAATTGAAGATAACGGTATGGTCTTGGTTATGATCTAGATTTCGATTTGCTTCAAAGGTCCACTGGCCATTGGCAAATACGGTCAATACACCATCCCCGGTATTGAACACCGCAGGAGTTGCACCTGAAATGTCCTTGCTGACTCCACCAACTTCGACGCTACTAATGGTTAGAGCAGTATCAAGGTCAATGTCATTGCTAAGAACGTTGCCTGACGATATTTCACCTTCAACCATCGAGTAAGACTCGCCGAACAGCAAAGGTTCGGAATCTAGAATCGTGATCGGTAATTCGCCTAAAACGAGCTCAGTGGTTCCATCGTCATCAATCTGAAGACCTTCGATAATGATCGCCGTTTGAAGTAACTCTTCACCAGCTTGTTGGTCAACCGCTTGGTAAAAGGTGATCTCAACGGTATCTCCAACAATCTTAGCTTCGAAAACCAGTGTTCCATCGGTTCGTGTTGCTTTGAGCACTTGGCCGTCAGACTCTAATGCAATAGCGATAGATTGACCTTGAGACGTCACTCCCTCGGCAGAGACTTGGTTTGCACTAAAAGCAAACTCGTCAGCAAACTGAATATTGATGTCAGCAACTTGGGTTTGATCTCCGAAGATCCCGACCGTGCTTTCAGAAAATGAGACTGAACCTGGCAGTATAATACTTGGCATGTCATCGCTGACTTCATTGCCAATCGAATTGGCCACTCTCGCATCTATAATCCACTCAGTAGATGGGTCTAAGCTAGAGACATCAATATTCTCAACTAGCCAGCCACCGGACGCATCAACTACACCTTCAAAAGTCAGCGTTTGCGTACCATCATTGATCTCTATGTAGACAGGTAAACCTTCGGAAACATCGGTCGTACCCTGCATGGTGGTTAAATCACCACTACGAAAATCTAAGATGTTGAAACCAGATAAGGTATCAATATCGATAACAGGTGGGACGGTATCAATTTTTCCTGTCGAGTCTGTGCCCGTTGTTTCATTACCTGCAATATCAACGGTAACTGCTTCTACGGTAATGTTGCCATCCGCAAATGCAGACAGATCGACATCATCGATGCTCCAAGCCCCTGCAACAACTACGGTTTGTAACGTGATAGACTGATTATTGCTATCCGAAACTGTGACGGTAATAGGCTGTCCATTTTCTACATTTTGAACAACACCTTGTAGACGAACAGATTGAACCTCTTCAGTGTTGAGTATGTTGTCGGCATCATCGAATTTTGCTGTGATACTTGCCAGAGTATCCTTAACGATTATATCGCTAGAAGTAACAGTATTGCCCGCAACATCCGTAACGCTAGCCTCTACGGTTAAGATTCCTTCTGCAAACCCCGAATAGTCTTGACCTGTCAGCGTCCAATTTCCGCCAACTACTGTGGTCGTATAAACTTGGGAGACATTAAGGCTATCGGTAAGGGTAATAGTGATCGTTTGACCGTCTTCAACATCCTCAACCGTGCCAACCAAGGCACCATTAGTAATTTCGGCTAAGTTGTAATACTCATCACCAAAACCATCAAAATCGACACTGATATCCGCTAGCGTATCTTTGACGATGGTATCGCTAGAAGTTGCAGTATTACCCGCAATGTCCGTAACCGTAGCTTCTACTGTTAGCGTGCCTTCAGCGAAGGATGAATAATCTTGACCAATGAGACTCCACTCGCCACCAGAAACTATCGCGGTATAACTTTCTGACTTACCATCAACATCGGTGATAGTGATTGAAACTTCTTGGCCATCTTCAACATTGGTCA